>JBBSSJ010000007.1:0-37690 GCA_038242095.1 Cytophagales bacterium | reverse complement strand
TGTTGAAGAATGGGTGCACGCGAATATCCCACCAAATTTTCTTGGCATTGTCAATGCACTTTGTCTTGATGAGCAGGTTAATGTACTCATCGTATTCACTAGCGCTGTTAAAAAAATCGGGAATGCCCGTCCGGGGAAATTTGTCGAACACTTTGGAGCGGTAGGACTTGAAGCCCGTATTCCGCCCGCACCAAAAGGGAGAATTGGTCGATAGGGCATAGATGTGCGGCAGGAAATACCGCACCGCGTTCATAATCGATATGCCTTCGTTGCGGTCGAGGATACCCACGTGGACGTGCAGGCCGAAAATAAGGTTGCCCCGCGCCACGTCGCGCATTTCGTCGATAAGTTCGTCGTAACGCGGATCTTCGGTGATAAGCTGATCGACCCAATCGGCAAAAGGGTGGGTGCCGGCCGCCGCGATTTGCAAATCCTGGGCAGCCGCGAGGTCGTGAATCATCTTACGGAGATAAGTCACCTCCTCGCGGGCTTCATGAATGTCGTGGCAGATATTAGTACCCACCTCCACCATAGCCTGGTGCATCTCGGCTTTGACACGCTCTTTCAGGATAATCTTACCGTCCTCCACCAGTTTCGACATGTGCGACCGCAAGTCGCGGGTAATAGGATCGATGGTCTGGAATTCTTCTTCGATGCCAATGGTAAATACGCGTTCGGACATAGTTGGAGTTTATGAGTTTATAGGTTCAGGAATTTGTGAGTTACAGTGCATTAGAGTTACAGTGCATTCAATCACTCATAAACTCATAAGCTTTGGACTCATAAACTCTTTATTCTTTCGTCTCCTTGTTTTTGGGAGGTTTAGGGGTTTTGGTTGCTTCATCTTTTTTAGGTGTCGTCGCTTTCTTGGCAGCGGCCGCTTTCTTCGCAGGCGCTTGTTTTTCTGAGGCCTAGCTTTTTGCCGGTGTTTCTTTCATCATGTCGGCAACGGGCATTTCCATGACCGCTGATTTAATAAACGTACCCCAGGTCAGGCTGTTCATCCCTTCCTTTTGGTTTTGGGCGCGCTCGATAGCCATATTACCAGCAGCTTCCACTACCCAATCAAAATTTTTCTGTCCCACCGAGTGAATATCGGCGTCAGGAGCAGGGTTGCAGAAGTCGATGGCAATCGGAATGCCATTGCGCACCGCGAACTCCACCGTATTAAAATCGTAGCCCAGCGCTTTGTTGAGGCGAAGCGTGTAATCCTTTATTACTTCTAGTAACTTTTCGCCAGCCTCGCCTTTAGTATTCATTTCCGGCGTGTAGCGCTCATGGAAGGGGTTTCTTGGCTCGTAAGGCATAATGAGTACGTCTTTTTGACCGATGCAATAGCAGCGAAAATAGTCGTCAAAGACGATTTCCTCTTGCAGCATCATGACCAATTGATCAGTTTCACCGTGCTTCTGCCACAAGTCTTCGGGATCCCACACTTTGTACACGCTCTTCCAGCCGCCACCCGAGTGCGGCTTCATGTAGGCAGGAAAACCGATGTACTCAAACATTTCTTCCCAGGCCAAAGGCGATTTTAAATTGCGGAAGGAAACATCATGGGTATCGGACGGGCGCTCGTGTGAGGGGAGCAGGACGGTTTTGGGAACAGGCACGCCAATCTTCTCGGCGAGGCAGTTATTGAAAAACTTTTCGTCGGCGCTCCACCAAAACGGATTGTTGATGACAGCCGTACCGCAAAGCGCGGCATTTTTAAGGAAAGCTTTATAAAACGGAACATCCTGGGAAATTCGATCGATGATTACGGCATAATCAGTCGGATTAGCCTGCACGACTTTGTCGATCGAAACGCCTTCGGCCCGAAGGCCGTCGATATTCTTGTTATTGATGTAGTTAACAAAAGCATGAGGGAAAGTATTTTCCATGCCGTACAGTATGCCAATTTTTTTCATAGGATAGTTTGGATTTATGAGCCGCCAAGCCTTACAAGGAGCATAGCGGCAAAGAATATTATTCAGGGTAATTTATATAAATTTAATAATTTTATAAAAAAAGCACGCCACGATATTATTTTCAACCGAAAGCTACTACATCATTTTGGACAGGTACTCAGGAAACATCCTGTTCCACAGCGGCCAATCGTGCACTTCCCAGCCCCGTACGTCTGACCAATGGTCAATTCCTTTGTTGTTCAGGATGCGGGTCATGGTAAGGTTGGCGTTGAGACAGATATCCCACTCCGAGCTGCCCAGCACAATTTTCATGTGGTTGAAGCGCCAGCCTTCCTCGTTAGGTACGTAATCTACGGGATTATTAAAGTACACATTGTCGTCGTAATAGCCGCCCATAAAAGAACGAATGTCGAACGCCCCACTCATGCTGATCAGGTAGGCTACTTGCTGGGGATGCCGAAACGCAAAGTTGAAAGCATGGTACCCGCCGAAACTACATCCCGCCACGCCGATTTTGTCCACGCTGCATTCGCGCTGAATGTAGGGGACAAGTTCGTTGGCAAGGAATTTATCGTACTGAATATGGTTGAGCACTTTTTGGGGGGCCGTCAGATGCCGGCCGTACCAGGTCTCGCGGTCGACGCCGTCGATGCAATAAATCTTGAACCGGCCCGATTCCACCATTCCCCGAACCGACTCGATCAACCCCATGCCCTTGGCCTGGTTGTGGTCGCCCAGTGTGGTCGGGAACACTAATATAGGATATCCCCAATGTCCATACACCAACATATCAATCGAGTGGCCCAAATGGTGGGAATAATAGCTGACGGGGTTTTCTTGCAAGGATGTAATTGGTTATGGTGATTGCCCGTAATTTTGTTCCTTTGAATGAATGCAAAACTACTCATTGTTTAGAAATTAAATACTTTACCTTTTGAATTCCAATTTTCCGATTTCCCGGCTGACTTCACACGCTCCCGCTTTCATATCTGACAGCTTATTTTCCCAAAACTTGGTCCGTGATGTCAAAATAAGTCTTTTACTTTCGGCAAACATGCTCCAGAATCCGGTATTTTCGGTACTAATTATGTTTGATGGACAGGATTTTCCGGCGGTTAGGGCCCGAAAGGCCCTGGAACAGTGGGCCAGGGCCCATCCCGAGGGGCCCCTGATGATCGTCGGGGTTCATGCCAATAAGGACCGGATTTACGAATACGGCACGGCCGCCCGGCCTGACTACGCCTACCGGGGCAACAAAGCCGCCAACACAACCTACTTTGTAGTGCATGAACTGATTCCCCATTTGAAAGAAAATTATTCCGTTTCTAACCAGCGCGAAGCCTGGTCTATCGGCGGATTTTCTTTGGGCGGATTGATGGCCCTGGATATCGCCTGGCACCATTCTGAGTTGTTTTCAAAGGCTGGCGTATTCTCTGGCTCGTTCTGGTGGCGGCAGCGGGCGCTCGAAGACGACTACGACGAGAGCGACCGCATTATGCACCAGTTGATTCGCGAAACTACGGGGCAGCCGCTCCTCAAATTTTGGTTTCAGACGGGTACCCGGGATGAGGAAGCCGACCGCGATAACGACGGCATCATTGACTCAATCGACGATACGCTCGATCTGATTGCAGAGTTAGAGCGCAAAGGGTACCAGTGGGGAAATGAAATAGTGTATAAAGAAATACGGGATGGCGAGCATAACCCCAAAACCTGGTCGGAAGTATTTCCGGATTTTCTGCGATGGAGCCAGGAAAGCAGGACCATTCCAGTTGGCCAACTTGGATAGCTCAACCGTTGGTGATAAGACATTTTAAAAGAAAACATTGCCGCTTCCTGCTGCCTAATTTAATCAGCCATGAATAGCCCCCGCACCATTTTCAGCCTTTTAAAAAACGCCCTAACCGGAATAATCGTGGCGTTAAGTCTGCTGCTGCTTGTAGTGCTGATATTCTTTCTTTTTCCCGAATCCATCCGTGGATGGACTACCCCGGAGGCTACCACTCCCCTGGCCGAAATGCCAATTAAGGCGTCGGTGCCGGTGGCATTCACAAAACCGGCTGCATGGCAGCCACCCCAAATGGCGTCCATTCCCAAAAACGCGGAGGGTGAGCTGATTCTGTACGGGAAGGATCTGATTGCCCATACGGCCGACTACCTGGGGCCGCGCGGAAGCGTGATGCAGATCAGCAACGGCATGAATTGCCAGAACTGCCACCTGGATGCTGGTACCAAAATTATGGGGAATAACTACGCTGCCGTGTTTAGTACGTATCCTAAGTTCCGGTCGCGCTCCGGCACCAGGGAAAGCATTATTAAGCGTATTTCGGACTGTTTCGAGCGCAGCCTGAATGGCACCAAGCCCGATAGCGCGAGTAGGGAAATGACGGCGATGGTGGCTTATATGACATGGTTGGGCCAGGGAACGCCGACGGGTGAGCGGCCGGCGGGAACGGGGTTGGAGAAACTTGCCTACCCTGATCGTGCGGCCGATCCCAAAAAAGGTGGTCTAATTTATAATGCTAAATGTGAAAGTTGCCACGGCGTCAATGGAGCAGGTGTTCCGATGCCGGATAAGGTCGCTTATCTTTACCCGCCGCTCTGGGGCGAAAACAGCTACAACGATGGCGCGGGGCTCCATCGGGTATCTTCTTTTGCGGGCTATGTGGTCAACAATATGCCCTTCGGAGCAAGTTCCGAAAATCGGCTCCTGACGGAAGAGGAAGCCTGGGATTTGGCGGCCTTCGTCAACTCGCAGCCGCGCCCCCACAAAGACCAGAAAAACGACTGGGTTGACATTGCTAAAAAACCGATCGATTTTCCCTACGCGCCTTACGCCGACGCATTCTCCGAAAAGCAGCACAAATACGGGCCTTTCCAGCCCATCGCTGATGCCCGAAATAGTAGCAAATAATGTACTAACCTTTTTGCAATCAATCAATAATTAAATCCCAAACAAATGAATATGCTCAAATCAATATTGGTCCTAGCCGCAGTGGCGGCCTCCACCACCGCATTTGCCCAGGCTAACCGTGTAGCACCCAAAGATTTCCACGGGGCCGTGGCGGATCAAGACTCCTACAAAGTGATTTACCAGCTCAACAGTGATGACGACAAAGTCATCAAAGGTACGCTGAGAAATATCATGAATTCCCTGGACGATCCACGCCTGAAAGGCAAACTGGAAGTAGAACTCGTCGCGCACAGCGGCGGTGTGGCGGTGTTCATGAAAAGCAATCCTTACGAAGCCCAGTTGAAAGCCCTGCAAGACCGGGGCGTGATTTTAGCCGAGTGCGAAAATACGATGCGGGAAAGAAAAATCGAAAGAAGCGAACTCTTTGACTTTATTTCCTACGTCCCGAGCGGCAACGGGGAGCTTATTATTAGGCAGCAGCAGGGCTGGGCCGTCATTCACCCCTGATCATCCGCTTACCGCTTAAAAGTCAATGAAAAAGATTCTGATATTTTTTTTAGCCATCTTAAGTATGGCCCAGTCAAGCGACCTGATGGCCCAAAATTCAGAACACCAATTTGACCCGCCCTGGAACAAGCCCTGGAACGACGGGCTATCGTTTACGGTGCCGGGCATCGACAATGTACCCGATCTGTACGGCGATATCACCGACCCTCAGCTGGTCGTTTTCTTCGCGGGAAATCAGTTTATGGTCATCGACGAGCTGCTGGCCGGATTTAAGCAAGCGTACCCTGAGTATACCCGGGTTTTTGCTGAAACCCTGCCGCCGGGCATTCTGGCCAAACAAATTGAAAGCGGTTCGATCACGATCGGTAACATGCGCATTTCGCACCAGCCCGATGTGTACACGGCCGGAAAATCGCGTATTACCGACATGCAGGAACTTCTTAGCCGAAGCGAGGTGTACGCTAAAAATAGGCTCGCCATCATGGTACAGAAAGGTAATCCCAAAAATGTGAAAGGGTTGGCGGATCTGGGTCGGGATGATTTGCGGGTGAGCATGCCCAACCCCGAGTGGGAGGGGATCGGCAAGAGAATTGAGGAAGCCTACGAAAAAGCCGGGGGCGAGTCGCTCCGTAAGCAGATTATGGAAACAAAAGTGAAGGATCAGTCTACCTACCTGACCCAAATTCACCACCGCGAAACGCCAATGCGAATCCTGTACGGACAGTCGGAGGCGGGGCCGGTCTGGTACTCCGAGGCTTTTTACCAACGCATGATTGGAAATCCAATCGAGATGATCGAGATTCCAGCCCAGGAAAACATTCAGGCGGTGTACATTGCGGGCCAGCTGAAAAAAGCGCCCCGGCCCCAGGCGGCTAAGGATTTCATGGATTTTCTGGTAAGCAAAGAGGCGAAAGCGATTTACCGCCGCTACGGCTTTACCACGGATTGAAGCAGCAATACGAGTCCTTAATCCTAAGTTTTTTTAATCTTTTCCAACCTAAACTTATGAAATCACTGCGTCTTTACTGTCTGCTCACGCTGACCATTTTCTCCACTGCTTCGGCTCAAAACGCTGATATCCGGCTACTGCGCGATATCAATCTGAACCGCAATACCCAATTGGATGGGTTTTTCAAAGGGATAACTGACACGACGGTCCCTGTGGCATTCAGTGTACCCGTGATTGTGATGGGCGTGGGGTTGCTCAAAAAGGATGCACCTACCCAGCGCAAGGCCCTGGTCATAGGCGCTTCGCTGGTGGCTTCGTCGGGTATCACCTACGTAATGAAAAAGGTAATCGATCGACCACGACCTTTTACCACGTATCCTGATATTCAAAAACTTACCAACGCCGATACACCCTCATTTCCATCGGGCCACACGTCAATCGCGTTTGGTGCTGCGACGTCGCTTAGTCTGGAATATCCCAAATGGTACGTGATCGCGCCGTCCTATTTATGGGCCGGGACGGTTGGCTACTCGCGCATGCACCTGGGCGTCCACTATCCAAGCGATGTGCTGGCGGGGGCGGTCATTGGGGCGGGTACTTCCTTTGTGACCTATAAAGTCAATCGTTGGCTGCAGGGCCGAAACAAGCGGGTGGTATACCCGAGTAATTGAGTCAGGCTAATTTTATCTTCCATCATCTAAAAATATTCCCGTGAAAAAAGCGATTTACCTAATACTTCTTTCTTTGTGTGCAGGATTGACCAACGCCCAAAACGCCGGACGATTCGAGGTGGTTTTGCCCGCCATGAGAAAAACTGCTACCCTCGATGGCCGGCTACTGCTTTTTTTCTCTACAAAGGCTGGCCAGGAGCCCCGATTTCAAATAAGCGACGAGGTGGATTCGCAGCAAATGTTCGGGATGGATCTCGAAAATGCCCGGCCGGGGCAGACTGTCAGCTTCGACCTTGGGGCGCTGGGATATCCCGAAAGTTCATTATCGCGCATTCGGGCGGGAGAATATTTCGTGCAGGTGGTGCTTCATGAATACGAAACCTTCAAGCGAAGCGACGGCCATACCGTAATATTACCGATGGACCGCGAGGAAGGACAAAATTGGCGGACTGCCCCGGGCAACCTGTTCAGTAAACCCATTCAAATCAATTTCGATGCCTCATCGAAGAAATCGGTGAAACTTTCGCTGGACCAGGTCAATCCCGATCTGCCCGATCCGGCAACGAAGCAGACGAAGTACATTAAATATGTAAAAATAAAATCCGAAAAACTCAGCAAGTTTTGGGGCCGCGATATGCATTTAGCGGCTTGGGTGCTACTACCGGCGGGCTTCGACGAGCACCCTGAGGCCAAATATCCCCTGTGCCTTTTTCACGGCCACTTTCCTGATTCATTCAGCGGATTCAGCGAAACTCCGCCACCCGCCGATATGGATACGTCGACCTATTCGCCACGGTTTGGCATTTATGGCTATGACAAACTGGTGGCCCAGGAGGCTTATGATATGTACAAGCAATGGACTGCGCCAAGCTTTCCCCGGTATCTGGCGGTCGAAATCCAGCACGCCAACCCATTTTACGACGATTCCTACGCGGTAAATTCGGCCAACATTGGACCCTACGGCGACGCCATCATGTACGAGCTGCTGCCCGAAATTGAGCGTCAATTCCGGGGCATCGGGCAAGGTTGGGCGCGATTTACCTACGGCGGCTCGACGGGCGGCTGGGAGGCATTGGCGGCCCAAATCTTTTACCCTGACGAATTTAATGGTTGTTTTGCGGCTTGTCCCGACCCGATAACCTTCGAGGCTTACACGATGATTAACCTCTATAAGGATGAGAACGCCTACTATTGGGACGGTCCTTTCAAAAAGACACCCAAACCCGGCAAGCGCAACTATCTTGGCGAGATGCTCTCTGCACGCTTGAAGATATGAATCGCCGGGAAGCCGTTTTGGGTAGCAAAGGATGATCCGGTGACCAATGGGATGTGTGGCAAGCGGTTTATTTGCCCGTGGGAAGCGATGGCTATCCCAAACCGGTTTGGGATAAACAAACGGGAATTATCGACAAATCAATGGCCGCTTACTGGGAGAAAAACAACGATTTGATGCATATCCTGAAGCGGGAGTGGAAAACCCTGGGCCCCAAGCTCTCCGGAAAAATCCACATTTATTGCGGCGACATGGATAACTATTACCTAAACAATGCCGTATACCTGATGGAAGACTATTTAAAAAGGACCCGAGCACCCAACTACTACGGGGAAGTTGCTTACGGCGATCGCGCCGAGCACTGCTGGAACGGGGATCCCACGCTCCCCAATTACATCTCGCGGCTTCGCTACAATACGATGTACCTTCCCAAAATTATGAAGCGGATCGAGACTTTGGCCCCGGTTGGGGCTGATAATACCAGCTGGCGGTATTGATAATTTGAATGATAGAATGAGTGAATAAATAATTCTGATGAATTTATTTCTGACTCAGGCTGCATTGATTTTAACCAGGAAATCCATTGTGTCCACGCCGTCGGCGAAATCCGTAAGGGTTGGAGCCTGGACCTGACCGAAGGGAACGGCGTCAGGTAGGGTGCTTTGGGAAACTACCACGCACTGGATTTTTTTTTGTTGCGCTTCCAGCGCGGTTTCGACTTGTGCGATGGTATCGTACGTTTCGTAGTAGAGCACGCTCAGCGGCGAGACAAGCGCTTCGTTTTCTGTTAGCATCAGGAATCCGTTATCCAGGTGCTCGGTACCATTGACGAGTAAGATAGCCCTGTTATATTCGTAGTTGTTGAAGTACTTGTGGTGATGCTGGTAGGTATCGCGTACGGCTTCGGTCATTTCGTAAAACTTGGAAAAATCGTATCCGGCCGGGACGTAAAGTTTGGAGACATTGCGGCAACCTAAGCCAAAATACAGCAGGCAGTCGTCCACCAACCCCCGCAATTCGGCCTCCGTTTCCTGGCCCGAGAGTACGGCCACCGAAGTCCGGTTATGCCGGATGATGTGCGGTTTTTTGGCAAAATAATACTCAAAATAGCGTGCTGTATTGTCGCTCCCCGTGGCGATGTAAGCATCTGCTTCATTAATACGCTCGACAATTTTAATCAAATCGGACAAGGCCGGTTCCATTTTTTTTAGCAAGCCAAGCAGAAAAAGCATCACCGGCGTGTCATCCTTGCTCAGCTTAGCCAACAAGGTGTGCCCACTGAGCAGCACGCATAAGGCATCATGAAAGCCCACCGCCGGTAGGTTTCCGGCCATGACAACCCCAACCTTAACCGGAACGTCCAAGGGTTTGTACTTTTCCGCAAATTTGCGAAGCTCGCTTTCCTGTAAATAATGGGCGGCGATGCCAGCCACCGACAGCTTAACATTTTGGGGGGTAAACCACCCATTCATGTTGCGCGCTGCGGCAGCCATTTCTTCCAATTCTACCGAATTAATAGGGTTTTGCAGGTATTCCCCTAATTGTACAAACGCACTAATACGCTTAGTTCTATCAATCATACAAAATTATGTGAATAAAGTACCAGCTCGAACCTTTTTTAATGGCTATGGAATTGGGATGAAACTATAAATAATTATATTTGTTGCTTAAACGAAAGGAAGGTCGAACAAATATAATCAATCCGACGAGCATGGCTATAATGATCACCGATGAATGCATCAATTGTGGTGCCTGCGAACCAGAATGCCCTAATACGGCTATTTACGAAGGCGGCGTGGAATGGGCTTGGGGCGATGGCACGAGTCTGGACGAAGTGGACTTTGGCGATGGTACCCTGGTAAGCGGCAAAGAAAAACAGGTGCCGGTATCGGACGAGTTCTACTATATAGTATCTGATAAATGTACCGAGTGCATGGGGTTTCATGAGGAACCGCAATGCGCGGCAGTTTGCCCGGTTGACTGCTGCGTGCCCGATCCCGAGCAAGTTGAGGACGAAGAAACCCTGCTATCGAAAAAAGCCTGGATGCACGACGAATAACGAAAAATAATTTTACCATCTCTTTGAGGTCTACTTCGGTAGACCTTTTTTTTATTCGTTTCAATAATTTTTTACTAAAAAAATATGAATATTTTAAGTAAAAACATAAAAGTTAAAGACTATCAAAGCAATTTAAATTCTGTAATATTGGACTATCGCAGAATGAAAAATTATAAATAATATCTAGAATAACGGATATTTATATAATTAAGATTTTGAGAAATTAAACTTTTAATCGAAAATAAGCGCTACCTGTTAAAATTCGCCAATTAATATTGGTTTATAATTTATAATAACCAATATTTGTCTCATTGTTAAATAATCAATTAAAGTTCATTTAAACAAAATTAAATAATGAGAAAATTGTATTTTACGATATTTTCTATTTTTATTCCAATTTTGGGTTTTACCAAGCCTATTGAAGGTGATAAGAAGACGCCAAAAGCGGAAGACACGCAAAAGGCTACGGAGGTCAAGGCCGAAGATGACCAAAAGTCCTTTCATCTTTTCGGGCTATCTTGATTCCTACTATATCGGGAATTTCAACCGGCCGGCCTCGCGCTCCAATGCCGGCGCGTCGAATGCCCGGGCGTTCGAGATTACCTCCGGGCAGTTTCAGCTTGGGCTTGTACAAACTAAATTCGCCTATGCCACGTCAAAATCCGAGGCGGTGGTCGACCTGACATTCGGCCCGAACGCCGACTTGGGAAACTACGGAAACTTACGAAGCGTGCTCAACCCTAAGTTTACGGGGATGGCGCTGGCAATCAAGCAAGCCTATTTTACCTATAAATTTACCGATAGCTTTTCGATGACAGCCGGTCAATTTGGCACTCACATTGGATATGAGGTCATCGACGCGCCGGTTAACTTTAATTATTCACTGTCTAATTTATTCAACAACGGCCCCTTTTACCACACCGGCCTTAAAGCGACCTATGCTTTTTCGGATCGGGCTTCGCTCATGCTTGGGGTGGTCAACAATGTCGATGGTCTCGGCGATAACAACCGCCAGAAAGGGGTGATTTCGCAACTTTACTTTTCACCCGTAGAAAACTGGGGCGTGTATCTTAACTACATGGGGAGCAACGAAGGGAGCACCGGGTTGGATGGCGTACCCTAGAACAAGGCTTTTTACAGTATTATGGACCTAACGACGAGCTACCAGATCAATGAAAAAATTCTACTAGGGGTCAACGCCGCCTACGGATCACAGAAGGGCGACTACCAGGGCAGCGGCGGCCCGATTGAGGTCAAAAAATGGGGTGGCGCGGCGATATATGCCAATACGGCGATCACAGATGGCTTCGGAATTGGCGCGCGCTACGAATATTTTAACAACGAGAATGGTCCGCGCGGGCTGGTCAACCGGGCAGGAGCAGGAACCAAAGTGAATTCTTTTACTTTGACGGGTAATTTCACGCTTGCTGAAGGGCACATCCTCTTAAAGCCCGAGCTTCGGATCGATCGCTATCCTAAATTTGGCGCTGGCAAGGAACAATTCGAGGATTCGGATGGCAAGTTTACCAATAGCAGCCAGACCACACTGGGAATGGCCTTCATATATTCATTTTAGTAAAGGTATTCCCATCATTACCTTATCATATTTGAGTCACTCACGGAATTTTTTATTCTAATCTTTCATAAGCAAGCCATAAATCCATTCACTTATAATCTTCATTTATATGCAAAAGCCCAATTACATACCGTTGCTGATTCTTTTAGCGGTCAGCTTAGTGGCCGTTTTTGTGCCCAGCGTCCCCGCCCAAATTATTACCGAAGGGCTCGATACGGGCGACATGGCCTGGATGCTGGTGGCTTCGGCCATGGTGCTGCTGATGACCCCCGGACTGGCCTATTTCTACGGCGGCATGGTCAACAATAAGAATGTGATCTCGACGATGCTGCAAAGCTTTATCGCGATGGGCGTCATTAGCTTGTTGTGGGTCACGGGTGGCTTCAGCCTCGCCTTCGGTGATTCGATCGGCGGCTTTGTCGGCAATCCAGCCACCTATTTTATGTTTGGAGGAGTAATGGAAAGCAAGCCCTGGCCGCTGGCGCCAACGATTCCGCTGTTGCTTTTCGCCTTTTTTCAGTTAAAGTTTGCCGTTATCACGCCGGCGTTGGTGAGGGGTTCCATGGCAGAGCGAATCAATTTTCGCTCCTACGTACTGTTCATGATTTTGTTCAGCATATTCGTGTATTCCCCCTTGGCGCACATGACCTGGCATCCCGACGGATTTCTGGCCAAAATGGGCGTATTGGACTTCGCGGGTGGTACGGTGGTCCACATGTCAGCGGGTTGGGCGGCCCTGGCGGGTGCCATGTACCTCAAGCGCCGGAAGTCGCACATTGAAGCAAGCATGCAGCCGCCGGCCAACATTCCCTTCGTGTTGCTGGGTACGGGCCTGCTGTGGTTTGGCTGGTTTGGATTTAATTTAATGCCGGCTCAGCCGTAAGCGCATCTACCCTAGCCGTCACGGCGTTCGCCACGACCAATACTGCCGCCGGTTCGGCGGGTATTGCCTGGATATTATTTGATGTGGCGCGCGGCAAAAAGGTCTCCGCCCTTGGCTTTTGCATTGGCGCCGTAGTAGGTTTGGTTGCCATTACGCCGGCGGCAGGTTTCGTCACGATACCGGTGTCGATGTTTATAGGGGTGGTAGCTGCCATGACGAGCAATTACATCGCCCATCTTCGTTTTAAATCCACTTTGGACGATACTCTTGACGTATTCCCCTGCCACGGGGTTGGCGGCATGGTCGGGATGATCATGACGGGCATTTTCGCTACTTCGGGGATCAACAGCGCGGTAACGGTAGAAGGTCTAGCTTACGGCGGTACTTCGTTGTTTGTTACCCACATGATTGCCTTGGTGCTGGTATCGGCTTTCTCGTTCGGTATGTCGTTTGCCCTGCTAAAACTCACCGATATGATCCTGCCGCTTCGCGTCGTGGAGTCGGACGAGCGGCTGGGACTGGATATCAGCCAGCACGACGAGTTTTTAGTGGAAGCATAAAAATCCACCCTCTAACCTACTACCAGATTCTCGGCCTCCGTCACTTCCATAATTCCGTGTTCGTTTAAGCTGGTCAGCCACACAGATTTGGTTTCGTTGATCAGGATCGGATCGTAGCGGGCCGTCACCCGAATATAATTTTCGGTAAACCCCTGCATCATTCCCTCGCTTACGTCGTCTTCGAAGAGGACCGTTTTCGATGAATTGATTTGACTTTCATAAAAGGCCCTTTTTTTCTTTTCCGACAGGCTGTGCAACATGCGGGAGCGTTCGGAGCGAATTTTCTTAGGCACAGCGGGTTTGATCTTGATTGCCTCCGTCTTGGGCCGTTCGGAATAGGTGAATACGTGCAAGTAGGAGATGTCGAGCTCGTTGAGGAAATGATAGGTTTCCAGGAAAGCTTCCTCCGTTTCACCGGGATGGCCGACGATCACATCGACGCCAATGCAGCAATCGGGCATGAGGGCTTTTATTTTGGCAACCCGCTCCCGGTAGAGCGCCGAGCGGTAGCGGCGTTTCATCAAACCCAACACGACATCTGAGCCCGACTGTAGCGGAATATGAAAATGGGGCACGAACCGCCGCGATTGCGACACGAAAGCGATGATGTCGTCGGACAATAAATTAGGCTCGATCGAAGAAATGCGGAAGCGATCGATTCCCTCCACGCCGTCGAGCGCCTGAATTAATTGGAGGAAATTGGTGTGTCGCACGCCGTTTTGAATTCCGAAATCGCCGATATTAACCCCGGTCAGCACGATTTCCTTCACCCCGCTGGCGGCAATGTTTTGGGCGGCTTTCACGATATTGCCGATGCTATCCGAGCGGCTTTTTCCCCTGGCTAACGGAATCGTGCAGTACGTGCAGGGATAATCGCAGCCATCCTGGACTTTCAGAAAAGTACGCGTGCGGTCGTTGAGCGAGTAGGAGGTGTGGTAGTCGATGGCGGCCTCGATGGGGCTGGCGAGTACCCTGGCCGTAGCCTGGGCGGGTGTCTTCTCAAAAGTGCCCAACAATTCTACCAACCTGAATTTCTCCGCAGCTCCCAGCACGGCATCGACGCCGGGTATTTCCGAAATTTCGCGCGGTTTGAGCTGAGCGTAACAACCGATAATCGCCACGTACCCATCCGGGTTTATTTCCTGAGCCTCCCGCACTATTTTGCGGCATTTCTTATCGGCGTTGTCGGTAACCGAACAGGTATTGATGATAAATATATCGGGCCGGTCGTTGAACTCCACCTTACGATAGCCGCCCTGCTCGAACATCCGCGAAATCGAGGAGGTTTCGGAGTAATTGAGCTTACAGCCCAGGGTGTAAAAGGCAACTTTTTTCATACTGAATACTATTGTGTCACCAACGCTACCGAGCGAGATAGTCGTCGATGAGGGTTTGTTGGTAAGCCTGCCCCCGCCGCAAATCAAGCGATTGGGATCGGCTGGATTCTGGCATTATGCGCCGACCCACGTTATCATAGACCAGCCTCCCGTGGGGGGTTATCCAGCCAAAACCATTATTGAACGTAAAGAATGCGTAGGGGGTTCGATTTTGCTGCAAGAGGTCGTTACTCCACCGAAACGAAGCGTTCGGGTGCCCAAGCTGACCCAACAAGGTGGCGGCCAGGTCGGTTTGGGAGCCCAGGTTATCAACTTTCAGACTGTCCCTTTCCAGGGCGCCACCCAGCCAGAGCATGGGAATGTGGTATTGTGGAGACTTTCCGCCCGCTAGTTCGGGAAGCGGATGTCCGTGGTCGGCCACAATGACGACGAGCGTGCTATCCCACCAGGATTTGGTTTTGGCCGCCCGGATAAATTCTCCCAAACTGGCATCGGCATAATGCAGAGAATTTAAAAACTTTTGCCCTTGGGAGTCACCCTTGAAGATCGTAGGTGCCGGTACGTCGAATGGTTCGTGGCTGCTGAGCGTAAACATGGTGCTGAAAAACGGGCGAGGCTGGTTTTCAATATCTTGTAGGAAACGTTTGAAAACCACATGGTCGTGGGCTCCCCATTTGGAGTTCAGCTCCGACGCTTGAAATGCGTTCTTGTCTATGATCTGTTCAAAACGATCCTGCACGAGGTACGACTTTATATTGGCAAATTCTGACTCGCCACCGTAATAAAAAGAAGTGAAGTACCCCTGCTTTCGGAAGTAGCCGGGGAGCGAGGGAAGGGTAGCCGTTTTTGTCGGAATCGTGATAATTGAGGTAAGCGGTTGGGCAGGATAGCCGCTTAGAATCGCGATCAGTCCCTTATCGCTACGCTCGCCGCTGGCGTAAAGATTAGTAAATAAAATACCCTCACGGGCTAGTTTATCAAATTCAGGCGTTACGCCGGGAACACCGCCCAGCACCCCCGCGGCTTTGGCGGTAAAACTTTCCCAAATAATAAAGATTACGTTGGGCCGAGATCCCACTCCGAGCAGCTGCAATCGTCCGGCCGACTGCCGGTGCAAGTCATTTAAAAGAGAATCGGCCACCGCCTTCTTCATCACCACAAAATCGTTTTGTCGGTTGTCGGTAGCTTTTAGAACTGAATTAAAGAAGTTCCAGGGGACGTTGATTGCCATTTGGTTGGCAAAGCTGACATTTGAAAAATAAACGGCGCTCTGATTCATTGGCGCTAGCTGCAGCCCCCCTCTGATTGGAATAATCAGCGAACCGGCAAGCAAAAGGAAGATCGGCATGGTAGTGTAAAACGATGTCTTCTCGAAACGCAGGATGCACTGGTTAACAATTTTGTGATGCAGGAAGGCCAGGCCCGCAAACATCGTGAAAAATATAAATGCGACTAACCACAGCGGCGAGGCACTGGCCGACGCCATGGCTTCGCTGGGTAGGGCAATGTAATGCAGCAGCGTGGCATCGAGCCTGAACCCCCAGGCTCGATAGACCGGCAAATCGCAGGCCACAATCAGTGCGATACACAAGGAAGCAATCACACCCAAAACTTGCAGGATTTTTTTGTAAAAACCCCACTGCTGCGCGGTAAATGCCAGCAGGAGGGTGGGCAAAATGAGTAGGTACCCCACCATCGACAGATCCATACGCAGCCCGTGCCAGGCGGCGCGGAGTAATAAGTAAGGCTGCGCGGGTATACCTGCGTACCATTGGTAGTAGTAGAATAAAGCGCGGGAAAGTTGAAAAGCGACAACCCAAAAGAGACTCAGGGAAATAACTAATTTTATTCTGGCGAGCATTTTTTTTAAATATTTGGGTAAAATTCGGTGTAAAAAATTAGATTTGCCAATTCTATCAAAGAGTGAGTACTACCTATAATTTTTTCTAACCAAAGAACTAACGAACGACCAAAGCATGAATCCCGGTTTTGATCTAGAAGAAATTGCCCAACTCAAACGCGAGTGTAAGGCAGAAGGTAAAAATTTTGTGTACGTCGAAGACGGCATTGAGGCCGATGAAGAGGAAAACAACGAGCACGCCCACGTGCAGTTCATCGGTTTTTCCAACAATCGGGAAGTGGTTTACGATGCGCTGATTTATACACTGCGCCTGCACCACGCCACGAAGGTTTACGACATGGCACTGGAAAAGGTGCAGCGTCAGATACCGGGCTACGTTTCACCCGACGAGCGGGACATCGACACGAACGAAGATGATGAGCAGGACGAAGAGGCTGAACTTTTGCTAACGGAGTACATTGAAGAAATCGAAGAAGACGAGGAGGTGAAAGTGTCCGAGCACGTAGAAACAGACACTGATTTCGACTACGGTATCGGGTTGGAAGTGGGTTTGAATCGGGACGAGATCACCGAAAAAGTGATCGACGACTTTATCGCTCATTTCAATGCAGACCGTGTCAAGCTCGATAAAGGCGTGTATTCTTTCAAGAGCAGCGAAGAGGAAGATGGTTATTGATTTCGTCGGCTGGAGTTGTCATAAGGATACTATACCGCGCGTCGGTTGATAGTTCCTTGGTCATAAAAAAGACCTCTGGGATTATCCAGGGGTCTTTTTTATGCTGATGGTTTTTCTTTAAATGATCTAGACGTCAGCGGCTTTCACCGTTTCGATGATCCGTGCGGCAACCCTATAAGGGTCGGCAGCCGAGTTAGGCCGGCGATCTTCCAGCCATCCTTTCCAGCCACCTTCCACGGTCGCGATTGGGATGCGGATGGAGGCACCACGGTCCGAAATACCGTAGCTGAATTGGTCGATAGACTGCGTTTCGTGCAAGCCCGTGAGGCGCATATGATTGTCAGCCCCATATACTTCCATATGCTCTTTGATATACGGCGCAAATCCCTCGCATATTTTGTCGTAAACGGCCTTATCGCCCGTCGTGCGAAGCGTGTTGTTTGAGAAGTTGGCGTGCATACCCGAGCCGTTCCAATCCGTGGCACCCAGCGGTTTGCAGTGCCAATTGATCGAGATACCGTATTTTTCACCGATCCGTTCGAGCAGAAAACGGGCTACCCAAATTTGGTCGCCGGCTGCTTCAGCTCCTTTGGCAAAAATCTGGAACTCCCACTGGCCTGCGGCCACTTCGGCGTTAATTCCTTCCACATTCAGGCCCGCGTCAAGGCAAACGTCCAAATGTTCTTCCACAATCTCGCGGCCAAAAGCTGTTTTGGTACCAACTGCGCAATAATAGGGTCCCTGGGGGGCCGGGTAGCCGTTGACCGGGAAGCCGAGCGGCATATTGGTTTGGGGATCATAAAGGAAGTATTCTTGTTCAAAACCAAACCAGAAGTCTTTGTCATGATCAACGATGGTAGCGCGCCCGTTGGATTCATGCGGCGTTTTGTCGGCGTTGAGCACTTCGCACATCACCAAGTAGCCTTCTTTCCTTTGGGGATCGGGGCAAATAAAAACAGGTTGCAGTAGACAATCGGAAGATCTTCCCACGGCTTGCTTTGTCGAAGAACCATCGAACGACCACATAGGGCAATCTTCAAGGTTGCCGCTAAAATCCGACACGATTTTAGTTTTGCTACGAAGGCCCTGGGTAGGTTGGTATCCATCCAACCAGATGTACTCTAATTTGGCTTTTGACATGACTTATTAAAAAAGGAATAATAAACAGTGAAACGAGCTTGACAGTACAATAGTAAGGGAATAAGTTAATTCTATAAAATTTTATCTAACAAATTTTAATATATAACTTTATAATATTGGGTTTATGGTAATATTTAAAGTTTTAAATGTGCAATTCTTTTAGCTGAATAATAATCGAAGATTCAAGGAAAAATATAAATCGCGAAACTAATGCATCTTTTCTTTCAAACAGATTTATCCAAAAATTATTTAGAGGGAGAGGAGGCGCGGCATTGTGCCAAGGTGCTTCGGCTCCGCGAAGGAAACCGTATTACCCTGACCGACGGTGCAGGTACCGAAATCCTGGCGGAACTTCTGAACGTCGATCCTAAAAAATGCATATATCAAATCATCAGTCAGCGTACCCTGCCTGCCAACGAAAACCTGGTGCGAATGGCAGTATGTCCGACCCGAAAGACAGAACGGAATGAATGGATGGTGGAAAAAATGACCGAGCTAGGAGTGTGTAACATAAGCTTCGTGGTATCTGAACACACGCACCACGAAACTATCAACCGCATGCTGAATGTGGAGCGCCTTGGTCGCATCGCGCAATCGGCCATGAAGCAGTCGCAGCAATACTTTTTGCCAGCGATATCCGTTTTTGCTTCATTGGCTACCTACCTTGACTCGGTCGATACGACGGAAAAATACATCGCCTATTTGGCCGAAGGGCAAGCGCCGGAACACTTGCTTTTGCAAGTAAAAAAAAACCAACCAATTTCCATCCTAATCGGACCGGAGGGAGATTTTAGTAAAAATGAGATAGTGGCTTCCATAGCCGCCGGGTTTGTACCGGTTTCTTTGGGACCATACCGGCTGCGAACCGAAACAGCAGCCGTCGCTGCCTGCCATGCGGCTAATCTGGCGCAGATATTGTGATTCGCTGGCAAACATTAACTTTCAACCCACCGTTTAGAATACGCATGTTAACTTTCAGGAAATTCCTTCCCTTAATCGCGCTTTTATTTTTGGGCCAAATGGCCTTCGCGCAGGCTTCTTATAAGATTGCCAAGCTAAAATATGGCGGTGGGGGCGATTGGTACGCTAACAAAACTTCGCTGCCCAACTTGATAATGTTTTGCAATAGTCAGCTTAAAATGAATATTTATCCCGAGGAAGATGTCGTGGAGGTGGGCAGTACCGATCTTTATCAATATCCCTTCGTCCACATGACGGGGCATGGGAATGTCGTGTTCAGTGATGCCGATGCGCGCAACCTCCGCAACTATCTCGAAGCGGGTGGTTTTTTGCACATCGACGACAACTACGGAATGGATACATTCGTCCGGCGCGAAATGAAAAAGGTATTTCCCGAACTATCTTTCGTTGAATTACCTTTTAACCATCCCGTCTATCATCAGAAATATAATTTTCCCAATGGGCTGCCTAAAATACACCTGCACGATGAAAAAGCCGCGCAAGGCTTTGGACTGATCTACGAAGGGCGTTTGGTATGCTTTTACTCTTATGAAACTGACTTGGGTAATGGCTGGGAAGACCAGAGTATTTATAACGATCCCGAGGAATTGAGACAGCAGGCCCTGCGTATGGGCGCTAATTTACTCAATTACGCCACCACGGTTTTTTAGTTGGGTTTGTTCTTGTTTAGCCGGTCATTCCCCTTATTTTTGTATGATTATTCAGTAGTTCTTTATTTTTAATTCTAATTTATGTACGCCGTCATTGCTGCCTTCGTGGGCCACTGGTACCTCTCTCTTTTTTGCCAAACCTTCTTTCTGCACCGGTATTCTGCCCACAAAATGTTCGTGATGAACAAATCGTGGGAGCGTTTTTTTTACTTGCTTACGTATATCTCGCAAGGGTCATCTTATTTAAGCCCGCGTGCTTACGCCATCCTGCACCGGATGCACCACGCTTTTAGCGACACCGAAAAAGATCCGCATTCACCGCACCACACCAAAAATGTGTTCACGATGATGTGGGAGACAAAAGACATTTACAATGCAGTACTGAACAGGAAGCGGGCAATTGAAACGCGCTTTGAGCGCAACTATCCCGAATGGCGGCTAATTGAAAAACTGGGTGATTCGTGGATTTCCCGCATTGGCTGGATCGCGCTGTATTCCTTCTTCTACATCATGGCTTATATATATCTGGACATGCACTGGGTTTTCTTTTTCCTATTACCCATTCACTTTTTGATGGGGCCGATTCACGGCGCCATCGTCAATTGGAGCGGGCATAAATACGGCTATCAGAATTTTGACAATCAGGACAAATCTAAGAACTCATTGATTGTGGATTTCCTGATGATGGGTGAGCTATTCCAAAATAATCACCACAAGCGGCCCAACTCCATCAATTTCGGATCAAAGTGGTTCGAGTTTGATCCCACCTATCCGGTCATTAAAATGCTGGACCGCGCTAAGATCATTCAGATCAGAAAGAAAGAATGAAGGTGAAACGACTCGAAATGAAAAAGGCAGACGTGAATCACGTCTGCCTTTTGATTTTATAAACACCACAAAAAATAATATATCGAACTTTTTCAGCGCAAAGCGGAAGGTCCCCTACTACGCTACAATTGGTTGATTTTACTTTTGCCCAAAGGTGCACCGTAATTCTTAGAATGAGGTTAAGATAAAATTAGAATATGCTTAGATATGCGAGAATGTTAAGATAAATCGGGTACCGGTGGGTAGGTTGGGAAAAATGGAGATGGTGCCGTTGTGAAGTTTGGTGATTCTATCTACTAAAGATAGCCCGATTCCAGACCCTTTGACCTGAGCGGTATTCTCTCCCCGGAAAAATGGTTGGAAAATTAAACTT
Organism: Cytophagales bacterium; assembly: GCA_038242095.1. Lineage (GTDB taxonomy): Bacteria > Bacteroidota > Bacteroidia > Cytophagales > Spirosomataceae > Persicitalea. The sequence goes on along the minus strand of JBBSSJ010000007.1, from coordinate 16,545 downwards.
TGATCCTCGACCGGGATCCCCTTGCCATTATCGGCAAACTCAATAGTAACTGATACCTCGCTGGCTACCAAGCTGACAAACACGGACTGGTCGCTTGAAAATTTGCAGGCATTCTCCATCAAATTGATAAAGGCCGTCCGTAGCAGGGTGGGGTTACCCATAATTTCCAACCACGTGTCATCTTCCGGGAGCGCGTCGAGTAGGTTAATAATTTTAAATGATTTATTGGCCTGGACAAGATTTGTGCGGGCATCCCAAAGCATTTCGTCGAGCCGTACCCGCTCGGTCAGCATCTCCCGTTGGTTTTCGCTGATTTTGGCCAATTCCATTAGTGAATTAGACAATTGAGTCAACTCGCGAATATCTTCCAATACCGAATGCAGGGTCGACTGATACTCTTCCGCCGAGCGTGACTTTAACAAACTCACTTCAAGCTGGGAGCTAATTTTGGTCAGTGGATTTTTCATCTCATGCGAGACGTTGGCAATGAAGGTTTTCTGGATTTGGAAAGCGTATTCAATGCGGTCCAACAGTTTGTTGAATGTGGTAGTCAGGCGACCAATTTCATCTCGCTGGTTAGGCACATCGAGCCGGGTGTTTAATTTCTGGGGGAGAATACCCTCCACTTCATTCATTACTTTCGAGATGGGAAGCAAGGCTCGTTCCGAGAAAATAAATCCGGCGATGGCGACAATGGCCGAAATGACCAGAAAGATGATCGCCAGCACAGTGCGAAGGTTGAGCAGGTTGATATCTCCGATTACGTCGGGTGCCCCCAGGATAACCACCGCCTTGCCGAATGGATATTTATAGGAAACACCAATGACTTTAAAATCTCCGTCCGTGTAACGAATTTGGTCGGAGCGACGAATTTCGTTCAGCCAGTATTTGGACACATGGAGCGAGAGCGAATCGGTGTTAGCGTACATGAGCCGGTTCCGCTCATCGAATATCACAATGTTTTCGTTAAAAATCAGGTCGCGACCCGTTTTGTCAAAGACTTTGAGCATGTCCGAGTTTACCTGTGGCTCGCTGAGCAAAAGCCGCGCCGAGGACCGGGCTTTAGATTGCAGGCGCTCGTAGAAATCTTCGCTCGTGTTAAGGTAGGTGAAATAGTAAATCGCCAGAAACGACAACAGCAGAATACTGCTGACCAGCACCGCAAACTGAATCGTGAGTCGGGTCCTGATCTGCATCGCTTAGTCGGTTTTTAGCACATAACCCATGCCAAATTGGGTGTGAATCAGTTTTGTTTCAAAATCCCGGTCCACCTTTTTGCGAAGGTAATTGACGTACACCTCGATGATGTTAGTGCCGCTGTCGAAGTCGATCTCCCATACTTGCTCGGCAATTTCGGCTTTTGAAATAACGCGCCCCTGATTTCTTATGAGGTACACCAGCAGGTTGAACTCACGGACGGTCAATTCTATTTTCTTGTTGGCCCTTACCACCGTTTTGGCGTCGAGGTTCACTTCCAAATCGGCGAAGCGAATGCTTTGCGAGGTTTGGCTCACCATGCTGCCACGCTTGGTGAGCGCGCGGACCCGCGCCAGCAGCTCTTTAAATTCAAAGGGCTTTACTAAATAGTCGTCGGCGCCGGCGTCGAAGCCTACCACTTTGTCATCAGTAGTGCCCAGGGCGGTGAGCATCAGAATAGGCGTTTGGTAACCCGCCTGCCGCAGTTCACGGCTCAATTCAATCCCGTTGAGACCCGGCATTATAATGTCGCTCACAATGAGTTGATAGTTGTTTCTGAGCGCTAATTGCTTACCCATCAATCCGTCGTACGCTACATCTACCGTGTAACCGTTTTCTTCCAGCCCCTGTTTAAGGGACTGAACGGTTTTCGGCTCGTCTTCAATCAACAGTAGATTCATGCTTTGGGTAAAAACATTTCGCCCACTTCGCGCCAATTGGCCACGCGGGGGTGAGCGGTTTCTTTTAAGTTATGGGGTGCGGAATACAAAATGCCCTTTCCGGTAAAAGAGACCATATTTTTTATATGATCGTCAATCAGATAGTCCGAGGCAATGATACTTTTGTCGCCGCAAAAAACGATATTATGCCAGGGGATGAACGGAAAGTGCTCCGCTAGCCAGTCGTATTTTTCTTTGAAGGAATTGGGGAACTCCATGGCGGCGGTGGCAACAAATATCTCGTAGTACCGCGAAAGCTCCTGCACGGTGCGAATTGCCCCATCCATTACCGGAATATCCCGAAAAAAGCCCGGCTGATGCAAGTACTCGTAAACCTTGCTCATTTGTTTAGGGTGCAGTAGCTCCCGGAGCGGATGTTGGTGGAAATCGCCAGGCGAGTGTGTTGTTTTAAATTCATTTAGGGCAAAGTCGATAAGCTTGCCGTGGGTGTTGGCCAGCACATCGTCCATGTCTAGGGTGATTCGGAGCATTATACTATAGATCGGTTAGGGTCAAATTCTTCCAGGTAGTCGGATACCTTTTTAAGGAATAGGCCACCCAATGAACCATCCACCACGCGGTGATCGTAGGAGTGGGAAATGAACATTTTTTGGCGGATACCCAACAGGTCCCCTTGCGGCGACTCGATAACAGCAGGCTTTTTCACGATGGCCCCAAAAGCCATGATTGCTACCTGAGGCTGCACGATCACAGGCGTGCCCATGAGGTTGCCGAAGGTGCCGATATTAGAGATCGTGTAGGTGCCCCCCGCCAAATCATCGGCTTTTAGTCTGCCGGTTCGGGCACGCTCGGCTAGATCATTGACCATTTTGGCCAAGCCCACCAAGCTATACTGGTCGGCCTGACGGATGACGGGCACGATAAGGTTGCCATCGGCCAGGGCCACGCCCATGCCAATGTTGATGTCTTTCCTTACTAACAGATTATCGCCTTCCACCGAGATATTGATCAGCGGAAAATCACGAATGGCTTTCACTACGGCTTCAATCAGGATAGGAGTATAGGTAATCGAAGTGCCGTTCTGGTGCCGGAATACCTGCTTATTTTTTTCGCGCCATTGTACGATGGCCGTCATGTCGGTTTCGATGAAGGACGTGACGTGCGCCGAAATGCTTTGCGATTCCTTCATGCGCTGCGCGATGATTTTGCGCATCCGGTTCATTTCCTGAACCTCCACGCCTCCGGCTTTGGGAAGTTGGTCTGCTTTTAGGGCCGGAACGACGGCGGCAGTACCATTGTCTTTCTTTTTAATAAAGCTACCCAAATCGTTTTTGGTTACGCGGGCCTCAGCCCCGGTACCTTGAATGGTCAGCAAATCTTGCATACTGATGCCTTCTTCTTTGGCAATACTCAACACTAAGGGTGAGAAAAAACCATTGTTGGCGTTATTACCGAAACTGGATTTCAGCGGCGACGCCATCCGATTGCTCAGAGCAGGCAGTCCAAAGCCCGCCATTTGCTCTTGCAGGTTACCCTCGTCGCTATTCTGGTCGTCGACCGTTACCGGATCATGCTCGCCGGATGTTGCTTCTGACGGGGGAGTTGGTAGTTCTGGCGCTAGTGGAGCGGTTTGGGGAGCTTCCTCCGGTTCGGATACTTCCAGGCGCGCCACGGGCTGACCAATTTCTACGACATCGCCTTCCTGGACCAGGATTTCTTTTATAACGCCCGAAATTGGGCAGGGGACCTCGGTATCCACCTTGTCCGTTGCCACTTCTAAAATGGAATCATCCGCTTCCACCGAATCGCCCGGTTGTTTGAGCCAGCCCAGCACGGTGCATTCCATGATACTTTCGCCCAAAGGGGGCATAACCATATCGACAATTTTCATAGGTAGTGTTAAGCGCAAATTTTATTTCTTGGCAATATCTTTTCTCAAGAGATCGAGAATATAGGTCGTTGTCAATTCAGTATTGACCTGACGGTACTTTCCTAACGTCAGCAGACGCGTGGTGGTGCCTTCCGGCCCGGCGCAAGCAATCCAAATCGTCCCAACTGGTTTGTCGGGCGTACCTCCGTCCGGTCCGGCGATGCCGCTGGTGGCGATGCCATAAGTCGTGTCCATTAGCTTACGTACCCCTTCGGCCATGGCCGTTACCACGGGTTCGCTCACTGCACCAAATTCTAATAAATCCGCCTGAGCTACCCCCAGCGTGGCGGTTTTAACGGCGTTGTCGTAGGCTACCACTGAGCCTCGAAAATACCTCGAGGCCCCCGGAATGCTGGTAATCTTATGGGCTACGTACCCGCCGGTGCAACTTTCCGCTGTACTCAAATTGGCATTTTTTGCCAAGAGTTGTTGGCCGATCACAACCTCCAAATCATCTTCACCATACCCGTAAATAAATTTTTCAATCAAGGGCATGACCCGGTTGGTTTCAAAATCGAGTTCACTTTCCAGTTGCGCTTCCTTGGTCCCGGTGGCGGTAAGGCGTAACCGCACCTGACCGAAGTGGGGAAGGTAGGCCAGTTTAATGTGCGGGAGTAATGAATCCTCCCACTTTTCGATGGTTTCAGCTAAGAGCGATTCCCCAATGCCGATCGTACGGATGATGCGGTGCTTGATGACAGGTCCCTTAAAATGGGCGCTGAGGCGGGGCAGCACCCGCTCGGTCATTAGATTCTTCATCTCAAAAGGCACACCAGGCAGCGAGATCACTATTTTTCCCTCCCGCTCGAACCACATGCCGGGTGCTGTGCCCCAATCATTTCGTAAGTAGGTGCAATTTTTGGGTAAAGCAGCCTGCTGGATATTGAGCTCGGTCATGGCGCGGCCTCTTTTCTCGAAAAACGAGGTAATCAAAGCCAAAGCATCCTCATTGATTTCGAGCGCAGTATCGAAGAATTGGCACAGTGCGTGTTTAGTAATATCGTCTTTGGTGGGTCCCAGTCCGCCGGTTACGATGACCACATCGGCCAGGTCCAGCGCTTCGCCCAGGGCGGCAAGAATGACATCAGCCTGGTCGCCAACCGAAGTTTTGCGTACCGTTCGGATTCCAATGTCGGTCAATTCTTTACCGATCCATTGAGTGTTGGTGTCGGTGATTTGACCAAAAAGAATTTCGTCGCCGATGGTAAGCACCTCCGCCTTGAACGAGACCGCCATGAAGTTGAATTTCCGTAATATTAGCCTATATTACCCCAAAAATACGTAAAATTTCCGGGGAATGATTACGTTTAGGAAGGAGTTAGAATTTCACACAAAACCCACAATAATGTTTAAAAAATGGTTTGTTCTGCCGTTACTATTCTTAACAGCAGGATGTTCGTCCCAAGCGCAATTCAACCTGAAAAAATTGGGCAAAGTCCTGGAACAGGTGCAGACACCCTCCGGCCCTCTTTCGGAAAACGATATTGCCAATGGATTGAAAGAAGCCTTGAAGGTGGGCATTGATAACGGTTCAGCCGAAGCTTCGCGAAAGGATGGCTATCTCAAAAATGAGTTCATCAAGATACTTTTCCCGCCCGACGCCCAAAAGGTGGAAAGCGCGCTGCGGCAAATTGGCCTTGGCAACGAGGTGGACCGTTTCGTGCTGTCCCTCAATCGAGCGGCCGAAGATGCCGCCAAGCGATCCAAGCCCATTTTCATTAAAGCGATCACTTCCATGACTATCACCGACGCCGTGGGTATTTTGCGTGGGCCCGATAATGCGGCAACGTCTTATTTGCAAAGAACCACCAACGGGCAGCTTTACGATACCTTTTTTCCGGTAGTCGACAGCACACTTAATCACAATGATGCCACACGATATTACGCCGATTTGGTGGGAACCTACAATAAGCTTCCCTTCGTCCAAAAGGTAAATCCCGACCTGAAACAATACGCCACCCAGAAAGCTATCGATGGGTTGTACGTATTGATCGCGCAGGAGGAAAAGAAAATTCGTGAGAATCCTGCGGCGCGGGTCAATGATATTTTGAAGCGGGTATTTGGACAGGCCGGACCGTAGTGCGTACTTTTGGCCAAACTTAACAATAGCCAATTCGCGATGAAAAAATCAGAAATACATTTTTCCGTAGAACTCGATAACCAAAACGTCCCTGAGAAGATCCATTGGGATGCTACGGACAATCCTAATGAAGGCATCAACGATACGCGCGCGATTGCCGTATCGGTCTGGGACCACTACCACCGGGGCACGCTTAAAATCGACCTTTGGACCAAGGACATGGAAGTGTTCGAAATGAAGCGTTTTTATATCGAGACAATGAGTGGCATTGCCGATACGTTGCTGACAGCCACGAATGATAAGAAAATGGCAGACAGCATCGAGGCCCTTTGCGGACAATTGAGCAAAGTGCTCGAAGCCGAAATCAAAACGGCAGATCAATAGCATTCCCTTCTCTTCTCTCAATTGTTATGTCAAATCTACCAAAGATAAAACATGTATTTTTCCTGTTCTTTTTTCTAACAGCGTTAGGAAGTTGTAATAAAAATGCTAAGAATGAGCAAATTAAGAACGAAAATACAACCACGAGCGCTTTTGGACCCGAATTGACCACGGTTACCCAGGAGGGGGTAATTTTTTACGCCGATAACGTTGACAAAGCATTTGAGCGGGCCAAGGCGGAGGGCAAACCAGTGTTTCTTGAAATCTATTCTGAGACCTGCCACGTCTGCCAGACTTTCATCCCGGTATTTAAGGAACCACAGGTTAGCGATTTTTATAACAAGAATTTCTTCAACTATCGGATCGAAGTAGGCTCTCCGGAATTTCAAACATTTGTCCTGGGTAATAAGATTTTTGTGCCGTCGCTGCCCACGTTGCTATACTTCGACCAGAACCGTAAGATTACCCATTTGGCTACAATCGAAGCTAATGGGAATGCCTTGGTGGAACAGGGCAAAATAGCGCTCAATCCCGCAAAAAATGCCGCTTCAATGAAGGCCCGGTTTGAAGCGGGTGAGAAGACCGGTCAGTTCCTGGTCGACTACGCGATGTTCAACAAAGTGACGATGGACACGACCATGAATCGTAAGGCGATGGAGGTTTACGCGTCGCAACAACCCGAAAGCAGCTTTGCCACGGAGACTAATTACTTAGCAATTCAGAAATTATTAATGGATGTTGAGAATCCGATGGGCATTTACTTCATCAATCATTTGCCCGCCTACCGCAAATTGCGCGATCCCGCCGAGGTAAAGAACGTAGCCGAGAATCTGATCATGTCTTCACTTTACAGTAGTTTCGGAGGTCAATACAGCAGCGATAAGATCAAGCAAATGCGGGATTACATGATCAAGGCTGAGATCGACCCGCAAGTGGCTCGCAACAGGGTGTTGTTGCCGCTCATCAATGCCTATTTTCGGGAAAAGACCCCGGCCAAAGCCACCGAACTGGTCAATACCCACATCACGCAGGTACCGTTGAAGGTGCCGGATTATGTGTACATCATCCGACACTTTAACGAGAGATGCCCTGATGGCAGTTACGTGCCTTCTGCCGAAAAGTGGGTTAAAAATGCCTTGAACATGGCATCCAAGGGAGGAGAAGAGGAAGTAGAACTTAGAAGTGAATTGGCGGCTGCCAAGAGTCGGGCAGCGATTTAGTTTTTATACCCTTGTTTCTAAAACCCGGTAAAAAGGAGCCTGCGTAAGAATGAACCTTGAATCTTCGTCCCCTAATTCTGCGGCACGAACCAAATCCCGCTCGGATTGCGAAAACTGCTGCATGCGTAGACGCGATAATCCCCGGAGCCGCAAAGCGTCGGCTGATTCGTTCCGGAAGAACCAAACCGCTTTATCAAATTCGAGAAAAGCTTCTTTGTACTCCACCAGCGCCATATGGGCTCTGCCTTTATCCAGATAACACTCGGCGAGTGTACTATCGAAACTAATGGCTTCCGACAAGTCGTAAATAGCGGAGTAGTAATTCTCTTGCCGCAAATTACAACGGCCGCGAAATGCGTAGGCCACCGCTGATTTTCGGTTAGCTTTAACCTGATTGTCAAAGTAGGCAAAGGCTAATTCAGTTTCGCCGTTCTTGAAATACTGAATGCCTTCTGCGTAGCGCGTGAAGTCTTTCTCGGCTTTGGTTTCGTGGTCGGTTAGATGAAATTTGAGTACCATGTAGGGAACGAATAACAAAAACCCCAAAAATATCTCCATGAATTGGCTTGATTAAAGATTTGGGCGCAGCTCTTTCTGTATACTTTTAGGCAATGATGCCAACACAAGCTGATAGGAGTCTGCAATCCAGGATTTTAGAGTGTCGTCAGAGATCATGCCTTCCGTAAAAACGGTATTCCAATGCTTCTTGTTCATGTGATAGCCCGTATATACAAAATCGTATTCTTCCCGTAATTGCTGTGCTTTTTCGGGGTCACACTTTACATTAAACCTGACTTTAACAGAATCCATAGGCGAAAGCAAAAATACTTTTCCACCAACCTTGAATACCAACGTTTCTTCCCCAAACGGAAAGCCCTCGGTTACGCCAGGAAGCGAGAGACAATAGTCACGCAGACCCTCCAGATTCATCGTGTGCAGGCTCGGAAGATCATGACACTGATACAGAAAAGAAACAAGACAATTGATATACGGTTGATACCGTGCATCATCCGAAGATTAGAAGAGGTAGGATGGTTGGGATCGGGCTTTTTAAAAACCCTGATAAAGTATCTGAACACTTCACCTAACTGGAAATAATTTTTGATGTTGCTCATAATGCATTCAGAAGCTACCTCATGGTTCTTGATTCAATAGCTTATTTAGATTTATTGAAACTGGGTCGCCATTAGGGTTCAATCCAGCGGCCGTCTTCTTTGATCAACTCAATGAGCGCTCCTACGGCCTGATCCGCTTTGACGGAACGCTTCACTACTTCTTGTCCACGGTAAAGGGCGATTTTATCTTTACCCATCCCAACGTAACCATAATCAGCGTCGGCCATCTCACCGGGACCGTTCACGATGCAGCCCATGATTCCAATCTTTAAACCCTTTAAATGCTCGGTATGTTTGCGAATCATGGCGGTAGTTTCCTGCAAATCAAACAACGTTCGACCACAGGAAGGGCAGGAGATAAATTCCGTTTTGGACATCCTGGTCCGGGCGGCCTGTAAGACGCCGAATGCCACGGAATTGTAGGTAGCGGCAGTTTCTAGGCGCATGGTCGAAACGGTGTCGGGCGCAAAGTCCGGCGTCAATAGGGTTCCGTCCCCTAATCCATCGACCAGCAAGCCACCCACGTCGGTGGCCGCATAGAGCGGCAGGTTCGCCTGTTCTGAGAGGAGGTATCCACGTTTAATAACGACGGGTACTTCAACTTTATGAGATAAAAGCTTAAAAAATAGCCGCCTGAGCTCAGGCATGGCGTGGGCATTGTTTGATTCGATCACGAAAACGACATTACCTGATTCGGTAAAACCTGCCAGGAATTCGTCGTTAAAGTCATGGAGGTCTCCTTTAACGAAGTTTAACAGAGGATGAAGTTGCACGTTTGTGGCAAACGTCGGTACGTTCAGCATTGGAAGCTTATTACGCTGATCGGGATGTGAAATCCAGTAATCATAATCGAGAATTTCTTTCAGCCCGTTGGGTAGCATGAAAGGTATCGGACGATTGCCACTATAAATGTAGTCTGCGCCCTGATCGTTCATGGCCCATTTATCGGGAACGGGTAGAAAAAAGTGCCCAACGCTTTTAAGTTCTTCGTGCGATTCGACCGTAATTCCTGAATAATCAGCGATGACCCGCGGTACATTCAGTCCGCCGAAGTTATAAACCTCCTGGGTGGTCCGGCGATGGTACTGATAGGGATCGATGGGAACTTCCAGCAACGGCTCAATTGGCGCGTGACCCGAACGATGGTTGTATCGATCCACCAGTGCACGGGCCACGGGTACTTCATTTTCGGGGGCTTCGGTTAAAGAAACCCGCACGGTATCGCCTAGTCCATCCTCCAACAGGGTACCAATGCCGACGGCGGATTTGATGCGACCGTCCTCAGCCTCACCAGCCTCGGTAACGCCCAAGTGCAATGGATAGGGACGTAAACCTTCCTCATCTAACCGTTGCACTAACAATCGATAGGCTTCCACCATCACCTGCGTGTTGCTGGATTTCATGGATAACACGATCTGATGATAGTGCATGTCCTCACAAATCCGGAGAAATTCCAGCGCTGACTCTACCATACCCAGCGGCGTATCGCCATATCGGCTCAAAATCCGATCGGATAACGAGCCATGGTTGGTCCCAATCCGCATGGCCGTGCCATACTCCTTACAAATAGTAACAAGCGGAGCAAACTTCTCGCGAATGCGATCCAGCTCGGCGGCGTAGGAGGCATCGGTATAGTCGATTACTTCAAAACGCTTTCGGTCGGCGTAGTTTCCGGGATTGATGCGAACTTTCTCGACGATCCGGGCTGCCAACTCAGCGGCATTGGGCGTAAAGTGAATATCGGCAATAAGTGGGACCTTAACACCTCGCGCCAACAATCCCTTTTTTATATTCTCCAGGTTTTGGGCTTCCTTGACACTCGGCGCGGTAATTCTAATGTACTCGCAACCCGCATCGACCATCCTGATAACCTCCTCGATCGAACCTTCCGTATTCATGGTGTCGACGGTCGTCATCGACTGCACTCGAATTGGGTAATCCGAGCCCATAGGTAAATCGCCGATTTGTACCGTTACCGTGGTACGGCGAATATACTCAGTTAGCGAGGGGCAATAGAAGCGGGATGAGGCGGCGGCAGGCAGGATAGTCGTAGCGTCCATGGGAAAAGTCATTTCGTAACGGGTGATTTACCAAGTTGATCATACCCGCATTAGCTTTTTGTCAAGATTTAAACGTGGGGCTTGCCGCAATTGTTCAGCCTACCAAATGCGCTTTTTATAGCCCCAAACCGCAAAATAGTAAATGAACAGATATAAGGGAATCATCAGAACGTAAGCATTCCGGGTGCTACCCATCGAGTCAGCTAACGCACCATAGATAAGCGGTAAGATGGCGCCGCCCGAAATACCCATGACGAGTAATGCCGCCCCGGTTTTGATGAATTTACCGAGACTGTCAATGGCTAGTGGCCAAATAGCGGGCCACATTACGGCATTGGAAAGTCCAAGCAATGCAATGCATAATACGGAGGTGTAGCCCGTCGTAAAAATGGCTACAATCGTAATTAACACCCCAAACATGGCGGAGTATTTAAGCCAGGTTTGCTGCGAAACGTATTTTGGAATAACAATGATTCCCAGAATATAACCGGCGATCATGGCGGCCAGCGTGTAAGTACCGAACAAACGCGCTTCCTCTTCTGGGAAACCGCTGGTCACGCCGTAACTAATAATAGTGTCGCCCGCGATGACCTCCACGCCTACGTAGCAGAAAATAGCGGCTACCCCCAAAATCAGGTTAGGGAACTGAAAAATACTATCCTTCGCAACGACCACCGTGCCATCGGTAGGCAGATCCTCCTCGGCGTCCTCAATTTCCGGAAGATTTTTAGATACTCGTATCAACAAAGCCATGCCGACCAAAACGGCAGTGAGGATGATGTAGGGCGTCACCACTTTATCAAGTTCTTCCGCCTGCGAGCTAACAGCGGATCCGGCCAACAGTAACCCACCAAACACTAGTTGGCTCACGATGCCCGCAAACTTATTGGCCAGGCCCATGATGCTGATCCGAACTGCCGCGCTCTCCTTTGGTCCCAGAATTGCGACGTAGGGGTTAATGGCAGTTTGCAGAACCGTAAGCCCGATACCAATGGTAAATAAACCCACCAAAAATAAGGTGTAAGAAGCGGCCCCGGCCGCAGGCACGAAGATGATTGTTCCCACCGCCATGACCAGCAAGCCGACGGCCATACCATTTTTGAAACCAACCTTTTTCAATACTTCAGCGGCCGGCAGGGCCATGAGTGTGTACGAGATGAAGAAGGCAAAAGTGACGAGGTAAGAACTGGTATTATCGAGTTGAAAAGCCTTTTTGAAGAATGTGATCAAGGTGCCATTTACCCAAGTCACAAAACCCAGGATAAAAAATAGGACACCGACAATAATTAGAGGACCGAGGTAATTTTCTTTTTTCTGTGACACGGAGTAAAGGAAGTTTATGACGGGGCAGCCCGCGCTGTTAAAAGTTGAAAATTTGTGGGTAGTTATTTTAGAAACGAAAATTTGATGAACTCAGGAATACGGTTAATATTCGTCATTTAAGCCAAAAATAGGTTTGTTGGTGCGCCATTTGCCCCGGGTGAAATCAGGAATTTCGACGGGTGAACTACCCCGGGCAATGGAGAGCTCGGAAAGCGGACTGATAGCACTCCAGGCCGCAGCGTCGTAGGCATCGATTGGCGGGGCGGTGTTATTTTTGATCGACTCGATAAAACCGCGCAACACAAAATAGTCGATACCGCCGTGTCCGGCGTTTTCGGCTTGGGCGGCGTATTTTTTCCAGAGAGGGTGGTCATATTTTTCAAGCAGCGGCGCGGCGGGTTGCCAGGTATGGGGCTGGTCGGCGGAGTCTTCAAGGTAGATCATACTACCGTCGTTCATCCAAATGCCTTCGGTACCCTGCGCTCGGAAACCTAATGAGTAAGGCCGAGGAGAGTTAGTGTCGTGGATAAGGACGATGTTCTCCCCGTTGTGGCACTCAATCACCGTCGTGATAATGTCGCCAAGCTTGAACTTGACTTTGGCATTGGGATGATCCGCACCGCCTTTATCGACAATATATTTGTGCAAACTCCGCGATTTAGTAGCCGTTGAAGTGAGGTAGTTTAATTTGTTCCCCCGATTAATGTCGAGCCAGTGACTTACCGGACCCAGGCCATGGGTAGGATAGATATCGCCGTTTCGGTCGATGGAGTGCTGCGTGCGCCAGCGGGCTTCCGAAAAGCCTTTTTCACCAAACTCCACACCACCACCGTAGGCCTGCTTGCCATCGTTAAACTTTACTTCGCGCAGATCGTGCTGATAGCCGCAGTGGGCGTAGGTCATTTCGCCAAACACGCCTTGTCGAACCATGTTCAGGATTGCCATGACATCACGGCGGTAACAGACGTTTTCCAGAATCATACAATGCTTTCCGGTTTGCTCGTGGGTGTCGACCAAATCCCATGACTCCTGCAAAGTGACCGTGGCCGATACCTCTACCGCCGCGTGCTTGCCCCCTTTCATTACCGCCACTGCCATCGGCACGTGCCATTCCCAGGGAGTCGCGATCACGATGCCATCCAGGTCATCGCGTTTCACCATATTTAAAAAGTCTTCCTTGCCGGCGGTGTAGAAAACCGGCTCTTTGCGTCCGGCCTTTTTCAAAAGCGCTTTGGTGGCTACCACGGACGCAGGATTGATGTCACAAATGGCGTTTATTTCTACATCAGGCCGGAAGATGGCCTGTTCTACGTGGTTGCGTCCCCGCATCCCGACGCCAATGAATCCAAGTCGAACTTTGTCAGCAGGAGCCGGGTTCCTGGTTTTTAAAACTGGCGCAATACCCGTGGCAGCGGCCGCCAACGTGCTTTTTTGCAGAAAATTTCTTCGATTCATGGGATAGGAAAGAGAGGTTAATAAGTCGCAAAATAATTCTTAATTAAATCAATTTTAAATTTATTCAGTAATTAAGCGGATAAAACCAGCGGAGCAGGGTGCGTAAATCGTTCGTTTGGTATTGGAAGCGAAGTAAATGGACGATGAATACGCAAGGATGATCTTTTAGGGCAGATTGAACAAAGCCATCCGGGCCCGTGTTTACCATGCATCATTGTATTCTCCCGAATGCAGCAAATCAATATTCGACGGCCTCCATGTTTTTTACACAAACTTTGTAACAACATCATAACCAGGTACAAATTCAAGAATCTATGAATAGCAAGCGTGTATCGGTGTTTCGTAAGGAACACTTCAATGCCGCCCACCGTCTGAACAATCCGAATTGGTCAGCCGAAAAGAACGAACGGGTGTACGGCAAGTGTAACAACTTCAACTACCACGGCCACAACTATGATCTCGTCGTGCGCCTCACCGGCGATATTGATCCCGAAACGGGCTACGTCTACGATATGAAAAAGTTGAGCGATCTTATCAAGGAAAATATTCTTGATCGTTTTGACCACAAAAATCTTAATCTTGATACGGAAGAATTCAGCGACCTCAATCCCTCGGCCGAAAATATCGCGATTGTCATCCACGACAACCTTCGTGAAAAAATCGACCTAAAATTTGACTTGAAAATAACACTATACGAAACCGAAAGAAACTATGTCGAATATCCCCCCGAATGATAAAAAGCGCGAAAATGGCGAAACCAAAGCCCACCACGAAGCGGTAGACGACATTGGCCACGACCACATCATGACTTCCTACGACACCCCATTGCGGGTTGACGCCTTCGAACTTGATGACGATATCAAGATCGAGTTGATTGAAAAACATTTCCGGCACATCATGGAGATCATGGGCCTCGATCTCAGCGACGATAGCTTAAACGGTACCCCGTTGCGCGTCGCCAAAATGTTTATTAAAGAGAATTTCAGTGGCTTGAATCCTGAAAACAAACCAGCTATTACGCTCTTTGAGAACAAATACAAGTACGATCAGATGCTGGTTGAAAAAGACATCACAGTTTTTTCTAACTGCGAGCACCACTTCGTACCGATCTATGGCAAAGCGCACGTAGCGTATATATCCAGTGGTGAGGTGATTGGGCTATCCAAACTCAACCGTATTGTGCAGTACTACGCCAAACGGCCTCAAGTACAGGAGCGGTTGACAGTGCAAATTGCAAATGAGCTTAAGGAAGTTTTGAAAACTCAGGATGTAGCGGTCGTCATCGATGCGCAGCATATGTGTGTACAGTCACGCGGTATTCAGGACTCTGGTAGCTCCACGATCACTTCCTATTACGGCGGCAAATTTGAGGATGACGATACCCGTCGGGAATTTCTGGGGTATCTGGCCTGAATTTAAACTTTTGAATTTAATTTTAAGAAATGATGCTTGACGGTTTGACTGTTATAAACCATTATGCGTTCACAACATCACGACATGGCAAGGTACAGCGATAAGAATATACTGATTATAGGCGCAAGCACGGGAATCGGGCACGAGATCGCCCGGCGAATACTCGACGAGGGCGGAAACGTTTTCGTGGCAGGACAGCACAAGCCTGATCTAGATGTCACTTTTATGGAATGGGACGCAATGTCGCCCGATGATTCTGTTTTTGCAGCGTTACCGGATGTATTGCACAGCGTCATTTACTGCGCGGGGACTATAAACTTAAAGCCCTTTGGTCGGCTTAGCCTGGAGGATTTTACGACCGATTGGCAAATGAATGCCCTGGGTGCAGTGGCCGTATTGCAGCCTAATATAAACCGTTTAAAGAAGGCCAAGGGAGCGGGTGTGGTGTTATTTAGCAGCGTGGCGGCCAATACCGGCTTTACTTTTCACAGCTCGATTTCGATGGCCAAAGGGGCTTTGCAGGGACTGGCTCTGGCGCTGTCGGCCGAATTTGCGCCTTCACTTATTCGATTCAACGTCATAGCGCCTTCGCTGACGGATACGCCGCTAGCCAGCGCATTGCTCACCACCGACGATAAGCGCGAAGCCTCGGCTAAACGGCACCCGCTGGGTCGGGTGGGGGAGCCCGCCGATTTGGCGATTGCCGCTACCTACCTGGCCAGTGACGAAGCAAGCTGGATCACCGGCCAGGTATTGGGTATTGATGGCGGACTGAGTAAATTAAAGTAGTGGGATTAGGATAGTTCCTTGCCTACTACTTCTAAAATTTTCTTCGATTTGCGAATACCCTCGTACTCGTCGATTTTGCTGCCTTCGTATTCGATGCCGACAATACCTCGGAATCCGCTGTCTTTAACGATTTTCATCATGCGGAGGTAATCCGTTTCCACCACATTGCCGCTTATGTCAAAATCGTAGGTTTTGGCACTTGCGCCTTTGGCGTAGGGCATGAGTTCCTGCACGCCCTGATAGCGGTCGTATTCTTTTACGCAATCGAATGAACCTGCCTTGCGCTCAATACAAAAATTGCCGAAATCAGGCAGCGTACCCACGTTTTTCATGTTCACCGCTTTCATAACACCCGCCAGCCATTGGCCGTTGGATGAGTAGCCGCCGTGATTTTCCACGATAACGTTGATGTCCGACTTGGTGGCAAACTCGCCCAATTTGCTCAATCCTTGCACGGAAGCTGCCGCAACTTCTTCGGGTGTGCCGGTTCCCTGAGCGTTAACCCGGATCGTTTGGCAGCCCAGATACTTGGCGGCATCCACCCATTTGTAGTGATTCTCAACCGCCTTATTGCGTTTGTCGTCGTTTAGTTCGCCAAGGCCACCCTCGCCGTCGATCATGATGAGATGGTTTTTTACGTCGTTGTCGCGGCACCGCATCAGCAGTTCGTCAAGATATTTTTTGTCCTCCGCCTTATCTTTAAAAAACTGGTTGACGTACTCCACGATGCCGATATCAAAATCCTTTCGAGCGATTCCTGGAAAGTCAAGGTTAGTAATCTTTTTGGCGTACAGGGCCTTGTGCAGCGACCATTCCGCCAGCGATATGTCAAAAAACATCTTTTTACGAGCGTTTGCAGCCAGCAATTCACTGAAACTACCCACGGTGAGCGCGCCAAGGCC
>JBBSSJ010000006.1:0-39365 GCA_038242095.1 Cytophagales bacterium | reverse complement strand
CAAGGGTATCATTACCGACTCCGCCACGGGCGAGGGACTTCCCGGCGTAAACGTAGTGGTGAAGGGCACCAGCCAAGGTACTACCACTAATGCCCAGGGCAGTTACAGCCTCAATGTACCCGACAATGGCGCTACTCTGGTGTTCAGCTTTGTGGGTTACGTTAGTCAGGAGGTTCCGGTCGGAAGTCGATCTACGATCAACCTCGTGATGGAGTCCGATACCAAGGTGTTAAGCGAAGTAGTAGTGATCGGTTACGGTACAGTTCGCAAATCCGACCTGACCGGATCAGTGTCCAGCGTAAAAGCAGCCGAGCTTGAGGAGCGGCCTGCAGCCTCGCTCAATCAGCAGCTGTCGGGCCGAATGGCGGGCGTGCAGGTTAATACCAACTCCGGTCGTCCAGGCGGTCGTACAACCGTCCGTATTCGCGGATTCAGCTCCATCAACTCGTCCAACAATCCACTTTATGTAGTTGACGGCGTGTTTTTGCCCCAGTCCACGGGCGATCAGTTCAGCAACGCCATTGACTTCATCAACCCCAGCGATATTGTATCGGTCGAGGTGCTGAAAGATGCCTCCTCAACGGCTATCTACGGGGCGCGGGGTGCCAACGGCGTTATTCTGGTCACGACCCGTAAAGGTAAAGCGGGCGAAAGTCGCATTACCTACGATACGCAGTTTAGCGTCAATACGATCGGCCCCAATAAGCCACAGGTACTCAACGCCCAGCAGTATCTGGACGTTGAAGACCTGTCCTACGCTAACATTAAGAAGTATGACCCCGCCGGCTGGGAGTCGGGCAAATACGCCAACCTGGATCCCATCAAGCGACGTAAGGATTATAGTGCCAAATATCCCGGAGTTTTTCGGGAGGAAGGCGGTAAGTATCTACCCAACTACGATACCGACTGGTTCCGGGAGTCGAGCCAGAACAAACTCTCGCAGAACCACCAGCTGGGCTTCGGCGGCGGCAACGAGCGGACTCAGTATTCACTTTCGCTGGGCTACCGGGACGATGAGGGTTTGATCAAAACGTCGTACATGAAACGGTATTCGGGCCGGTTTACGATTGACGACCAGGTAAAATCGTGGCTGAAACTGAGCGGTACGCTGAGCTACAACAACCAGTCGGAAAACCTTGTGGACGTCAACGACGCTGTGGCGCGGCAAATCGTGGAAGATTTCCCATTCCTGCCCGTGCGCTACGACGACGGCACCTTTGCCAATAACCGCGATTATCCGCTGGCCGAGGGGTCATTTAGTTCGGTACACCGCCTGATGGGTCGTCAGTACATTCAAAACACGCAGAACACGCTGGGTAGCCTGGCCGCCACGCTGACGCTGGCTCCTGGCCTGCAGTTCAAGAGTATTCTGGGCGTAAATGTTCAGACGCAGGAAATAAATCAGTCGCAGACCCGGACGCTGAACATCGGCGGCAACGGTAACGCATCGGTCAACAACCGTAAGGAAACGTTCTGGTCGCTGGAGAACCTGCTGAGCTACAACAAGCAGTTTGGGCCGGACCACTCGTTTGACGGGCTGTTGGGTATTTCGTGGCAGGAAACCAACGTGTTCTCCATTGGCGGGGGCGTAAACAACTTTGCCACCGACTATTTTGGCTTTAACAACCTTGGGGCTGGTGCCACCAACCCGAGTATTGGTTCCAACGCCTTCCGGTTTGCGTTCAACTCGTACTTCGGACGCGTTAACTATGGTTTCCGCAATCGCTATTTGTTCACGGCAACGGCTCGCGCCGATGGGTCGAGTAAGTTTGGTGAGAACAACAAGTTCGCTATCTTTCCCTCGGCGGCATTAGCCTGGCGCGTATCGGAAGAGCCGTTCCTGAAAAACGACCCAATTATCTCCAACCTAAAAGTCCGCACCAGCTACGGTCTGACGGGTAACTCCGAGATTCCTTCCTACGCGTCGCTGTCGTTGTTGAGTTCCAACTACGCCACTATCTATAACGACAGCCGCGTGAGCGGTACGGGTATCAATCGACTGGCCAATCCTAACCTGCGTTGGGAAAAAACAGCGCAGACCGACGCCGGTATCGAGCTTGGCCTGTTCAAGGGCCGCGTATCGATCGAGGCCGACTACTACTACCGCCTGACTACCGATATGCTCCTGGATGCCCCCGTACCGCGATCGAGCGGCTACGGCACCATCCGGCGTAACGTGGGATCGATGGAAAACAAAGGCTTCGAATTTGGCTTGACTACCGTCAATGTCGAGAAGGGCCGCTTCAATTGGACATCCAACTTCAACCTGTCGCTAAACCGCAACAAAGTGCTGTCGCTGGCTACACCGTCCGATATCTTCAACGTAGGGGGTCCCAATTTTACTAACCCTACCAACATAATTCGCGTGGGTGAGCCGGTAGGCTCCTTCTGGGGGCTAACCCGCTTGGGTACCTGGAGCGAAGCCGAGCGCGAAGAGGCCGCTAAGTTTACCAGCTACCGCAACGGCCTGACGATCTTGCCCGGCGACATTAAGTATCTTGACGTGAATGGCGACCGTGCCATCACCGACGCCGACCGCAGCATCATTGGCAACGGTAGTCCCAAAGGCTGGGGCGCGCTGAACAACAACTTCAAATTCGGCAACTTCGACGCCACGCTCGAACTCCAGTTCATGTACGGCAACAAAGTAATGCTGATGAACCTGCACCCCAGCGAAGATCGGCAGGCCCTGGCCAACAGCTACACCTCCGTGCTGAACGCCTGGACGCCCACCAACCAGGATACGCCTATTGCTGAAATTCGTGACACCCGCGCAGGTTACGTAACCAATGTAGATACCCATTGGATCAAAAATGGCTCGTACCTGCGCGGTCGTAATGCACTCATTGGCTACACGTTTTCTCCTGAACTTACCAATCGGATAAAACTGAATCGGCTGCGGATATATGCTTCGGCCCAGAACTTCTTCCTACTTGTGGAAGACCCCATTGTGGGTGATCCGGAAGTTACGCCAACCAACCAGGGTAACGGCAACAGCGCGTTCTCGCAGGGCATGATCTGGCACAACTATCCTAAGCCAACTACCTATATGATAGGTCTGCAAATTGGTCTCTAATCACAACGTATTTAACACATTGATAAAAATCATGCGACAATCTTTCGTAAAAAATATATCCCGGGCGCTGTTATGTGGTATCGTGCTGGCCGGGCCAATGGGCTGCTCTGACTTCCTGGTCGAGAAAGATCCTTCCAACCTCACGCCCGATAGTTTCTACTCCATTCCCGACCACGCCGAGGCTGCTCTGGCTGCGGTCTATGCCGATCTGCGCTTTATAGGCGGAGGAGCCGGTATTTTCTCCAACAACTGGCAGCTGCTCGAAGCCCTGACGGGTACATCGACTACCGAAACGGCGCAGAACTCCGACCTCAATAACCTGTATAGTTTGGTTCATGACGGAAACACCGCACACGTAGTCAACTACTGGAACGGACTCTACCGCGTGATTGCCAACGCCAATCAGGTGCTTGACAAGGTGCCGGCCATTACGCCCATGAACGACGCCCAGAAGGCTAAAATTCTGGGTGAAGCCCGATTCCTGCGGGCATCGGCTTACTTCACGGCCGTTCAGCTCTGGGGCGACATTCCGCTCATTACCACCCCCCAGACCGTCACAACGGATCAGTTCTCACCCACCCGCGCGCCAAAAGAAGACGTCTATAAACAGATTGTGGAAGATCTGATTGCTGCCGAAGCCGCCGGTTTGCCCTGGATGGACCTATCGGGCCGGGCTAATCAGGCCGCCGTAAAAACGCAGCTGGCCAAGGTGTACCTGACCATGGCCGGGTTTCCGCTGAGCAAGGGCGCGTCGCACTATAAGTTAGCCGCCGATAAAGCCTTTGAGGTTATCACCTACGCTAACGCCAACCCAAGCACGATCAACCTGTTTACGAACTACAACGATGTGCACAGTGAGACTACCGAAAACCGGCTCGAACACCTGTTCATGATACAATACAACACGGTAGTGGCGGGCAACCCGATGGAGAACTTCTACCCCAACTTCAAACCCGTTACCTTTAACGGGCCGGGCGGAACGGGCAGTTCTGTGCCAACGCCAACGTTTTACAATTCGTACGAAGCGGGAGACCTGCGGGCCAAAAATCAGGAGGGTTATTTTTATACCAGCTACTTTACCAATGGCAACGGTGCCGCTTTCGACCTGGGCGCGCCCTACGTGTTCAAGCACTTCGACCGTATCGCGGCAGGTACGTTTGGCGTGGCCGGCACCCGGCAGAACAACCTGAACGTGCCACAGATCCGCTACGCTGAAACGCTGTTGATTTATGCCGAAGCGCAGAACGAAGTGACTGGGCCAACGCAGGACGCCTATAACGCCCTGAAGCGCATTCGGGACCGCGCCACGCTCACCACCCCAGCGCTGGGTAGCTTCGACAAAGCCTCCTTCCGCGAGGCCGTCTGGCGCGAACGCTGGCATGAGCTGTCCTATGAGCAGATCACCTGGTTCGATATGGTGCGTTTGCGGAAGGTGTATAACGGAAAGACCAATGGCTTCGACAACTTCGTGGGTCACATCAATCCCAGTTCCAACCAGGCGCTGCAGGAGAAGCACCTGTTGCTGCCCATACCCCGTCAGGAGATTCTCAATAACCCGAATTTGAAGACGCAGAACCCAGGGTATTGATTAGTTTTGATGGGGCCGTCCCTACGGTGAGTGAATATAAAAGGCCGCTTGCGATGATTCGCAAGCGGCCTTTTTTCGTGGTGAAACAATAAACGAATACCCTACAAATTTTAGCGAACTTGATTAAATTGCTTGGTAGTTTGACAAACCGCCTAAACCTCGCTTTTATGGTTACGAAAGTTGAATCTTTGCTGCTGACTATTTCAGCCGCCATCGCCCTATCGGCTTGCGCCACTTTGAATCCCAAGGAAATCCAGAACCTGAATCGCGTGGCCTTCGACCCGCTCGAATTGGTCCCGAGCGTAGAGCCCACCGACTTGCGGCTCGACGTCCTCCGGCAGCAAACCCATTATTATCAGGGCAGCAACCTGCAAACGATGAGCCTTCCCAATGACCCGCTGGGCTTCGATTTAGGCAATGGTCTTTTCTATGATTTGAACGAAAACTTCTCGCTGCGGCTGGATAAATTATTGGGCTACGCTTCGGATGAGCCTTTCGGGCTGAGAAAAATGGAAGATCCTTCACCAGACCGAGGTTTCAGCACCTATACTTTTCAGAATGACTCCCTGCTGACTTATTTTTCAGAGAGAAAGCGCTCCCGCTACAAGTACCACCGCACGGGTCCGCCCGACAGTGTTTCGTACATGAATGGCGATGCCCTGGACTACGTCATCGTTCGTCGGGATTCAGCATTAGTGCGCCGTAATAGGCGTAAAGTAAAGGAAGAAATTGTCAACCTGAGAGAGGGAAGCTTCTCACTCGAGCGAGGCAGAAGAGAATTCAATTTTGTGCAAAAAAACGACCAGATCGAGTTGCAGTCGCATTACCTGGTTGCCCTGTCCGACGACAACAAAACCATGACGATCTACCGCCTTAGTCGGAAAGGCCGAAGAACCAGTCTCTACACCTTCATTCGTAGTCGGGATAGGTTGTATGTTTTCAACGAAAACCTTATTGGGAAGAAAATTGTGTTTGAAAACGGAGGGGTTTCAGTTTTTCAAAACAAAAATCTGGCAGTCAAGTATGAGTTGGCTGCTGCCAGAAAGGAGATTGAACCGAGCATGATTCCTTGACATTTTTAGCGGTCGTTACTTTAACCGCAGAGAACACAAAAAAAAACGCAGAGGCCGCAAAATTTTGCGATCTCTACGCCAATAAAACTCAGCCGCTCCGGCGTACCGGCCCACTGCGTTCAATACTTACTTCTTAGTCTTCACAGCCAGCGAGTTGATGTACTTGGCCAGCTTCAAAGCTTCATCCTTGGGCACTTGCGTCATGGGGGCCATCGGTGGGTAGCCGGGCCAGTGCTCAGGTACGGGCTTGTAGATTAGCTCGACGATTTTGGCGTCGGTATAGCCTTTCTTGGCTACTTCGGTGTAGGCCGGACCCACCAGGCGGGCATCGACTTTATGGCAGGCGCTGCAAATGTTCTTGTTCATCAGCGCGGTGATGTCGTCGGGCACCTTTACTTGCGCCTGGGCCGATGTGGCACCCACAAAGGCAGCGATGAGAACGGCACTCAACAATCCTATTTTCTTTTTCATGGTCGATTCAGTTATGGGTGTAAAGGAAAAAACGGGTCGGGTTAGCAAATGTACGTAAGTAGGGGACTCTGCAAAATTTTAAGAAATATTATTTTCATTCTCGGGTAATTCTGCCAAATCCCAGATTACCCGCAGCACCCGGCTAATAACGCCAATTTCCTCAAAAAAGTGCTGCCAATGCAGTTGCTGGGCCGATAGATGGTCGGTCGGGGACTTTACTTCCACAAAATCGTATTCGTCGTCCTTCCAAATCAACAGATCGGGGAAGCCGCGCGTGTTTTCGCGCAGATGTTTGGCCATTTCAAGCAGGATGGCGCTCATTTGGGCCGGGCTAAGGTACCGCACCAACACCAGCACGATTTCCAGCAGTCCGTCAAACCAGGCGACCAGCACGTTGGCGATGCCGAATTTTTCCGCGTAAGTTTTTTGGATGAGGTCCAGAAATGCCTGGTTATCGGGCAACGCGGCCAGTCGCTCGCGCAGCATCGTTTCCCTTTTTACAAAAAAATCGGGCAGAAAAAAATCGGAGGGGACCCGTTGTAATGGATGGTGGATGGCGCGGACGTTGGTATCGTAGATGATATCCCAAAAGACCAGCCCGAACAGCGCGCGCCACGGCTCGTTCTCGCTGAATACCGCCGAATAATCGCGTGCTCGGAAGTACTCCATCACGCCCCGCTCCACCCGGTAGCGAAAAGAAATCGGGATGGGCACGGCGTCGGCGTCTTTGAGGGCTTTGGTCGTCCGGCGGACCACGCGATTCTTCTTATTCTGGATTTTCTCCTTGTAATCCAGCCCAAAAAATCGCTCGTCGGCGTTCTGCGGACTGGCGATCATGTCGTCGCAAAGGGCAAGGGCTTCCTCCAAAGAT
Organism: Cytophagales bacterium; assembly: GCA_038242095.1. Lineage (GTDB taxonomy): Bacteria > Bacteroidota > Bacteroidia > Cytophagales > Spirosomataceae > Persicitalea. The sequence goes on along the minus strand of JBBSSJ010000006.1, from coordinate 32,286 downwards.
CCGACTTTTTGCAATAGCCGGGCGCGACGCTCGCGGGAGGGCGCGTGGTCGGTGAGCTGGTACACGACCAGGGCTTGTTCGGGCAGTTTCTTGCGTTCCAGCCACGCCCCGATGCGCAAAATCAGCCGCCGGTAGGAGGGCGCGGCCAGCGCGCTCAGGTCACCTACCAGGCCACCCTGCCAATTCATGAACCAGTCGTAAACTTCCTCGGGCGGCAGCGCGTCTTTTTGTTCGTGAAAAGTCTCGCTCGTGAGCGAAATCATCAACTTGTCGTCCACATCGCGGCGCGTCTCGAAGCGGACCGAAAAGTTTTCTTCCTGAAAAGACTGGTACTGCACGTGGCCGAGGTCACGGATCACGAACTCAGTCATGTCGTTGTGGCGATTGCCAAAGAACAAAAAGCGCATCATCATCGCCTCCACTTCGTGCCCGACTTTAATCACGGGTTCGAGTACTTCCAGACCTTCGATGAGTTCTTCGGGCGTGTAGTCGTGCATCAACCAGCGCACCAGGTCAGGCTTTCGGATGCTCTTGGCGGGCATCACCACGGGGCCCAAAGCTTGCGTCAACAGGAGCAATTCAGGCTTGGTAAAAAGGTCCACGATTTCGGTGGCGCGGGCGGTGTGGTACTCGCCCAGATTCTCGATAAAGCCCGCTTCCAGCAACTCGGTCAGCGCCGCCGGTATGTCGTCGAGTTCGGGATAAGAAAGCGCGTTGACCCTAAAAAAGGAACCCCGACGGTTGGTGAAGCGCACGAACAGGCATTGGGCCTCTTCCGACAGCAAATCGAAGGCATCCAGAAACTGCCGTTCCGATTGGAGCAGGATGGGGTCGTACAGTTTTTTGACAAATTCCAGAACGTAGCGAAAGTTGTCGAGGTAGTATTTTGGAGGAAGATCGGGCGTTTCCGACATAGGACGTTTAACTGTTGAGTGTCGTTCTAAAAATCACAGAAGTTTGGCTTTTGTTCAATGTTCCCTAGTTTACACCCATATTTAAATTTTCAGTGGTTATTTATCTTTCAATAGAAAAATTATTTCTTATAATTGAATTATTCCAGTACAAAGTTCTTGAAAATGCCTGAATTGTAGTATTTTGTAAAGAATTGGTATACATTTGTTTTCGTGAAAATAAACCTTATTCACCCTATGAAAACTCTGGATTCCTATAATTTTGCCGACAAAAAAGCTTTGGTACGCGTGGATTTCAACGTCCCTCTGAACGACAAGCATGAGATCACCGACGATACCCGCATCAAGGCCACAATCCCCACAATCACCAAAATATTGAACGACGGCGGGTCCTGTATTCTGATGTCGCACCTGGGCCGTCCCAAGGATGGTCCGACCGATAAGTACTCGCTGCGCCATCTGGTCAATCCGCTTTCGCTGATCTTTGGTCGGCCCGTTAAATTCGCCGACGATGCCGTGGGCGAACAAGCTACGAAAATGGCGGCGGAGTTGCAGCCCGGCGAGATTCTGTTGCTGGAAAATCTGCGTTTTCACAAAGAAGAGGAAAAGGGTGATGAAGCCTTCGCTGAGAAGCTCGCCAAACTGGGCGATGTGTGGGTGATGGATGCCTTCGGGACCGCGCACCGTGCCCACGCCTCCACGGCCGTGATTGGTAAGTTCTTTAAAGATAAAGTGGCGGGCTACGTCATGCAGGCCGAACTCGACAATGCCCAACGGCTGCTTGAGCATTCGGAGCGGCCCTTTACCGCCATTATGGGCGGGGCTAAGATTTCCGATAAAATTCTGATCATCGAAAAGCTGCTCGACAAGGTCGATAACCTGCTGATCGGCGGTGGCATGTCCTACACTTTCACTAAGGCGCGGGGCGGCAGCATCGGCAAGTCGCTCCTCGAAGCCGACAAAATGGATCTGACGCTGGAACTGGTCGAGAAGGCAAAAGCCAAAGGCGTAAATCTGGTGCTGCCCGTCGACACGGTCATCGCCGACGATTTCAGCAACGATGCCAAGCGTGAAGTGGTCAAGTCGGGACACATTCCCGACGATTGGCAGGGGCTCGACATTGGGCCCGAAACCATCAAAAAATTCACCGAGATCATCGCCAAATCAAAAACGATTCTTTGGAACGGTCCGATGGGTGTATTTGAATTCCCGAACTTCGCCCAGGGTACCAACGCCATCGCGGAGGCAGTCGTGAAAGCCACCGAAGAAAACGACGCCTTCTCGCTCATCGGCGGCGGCGACTCGGCCTCGGCCGTCAACAATGCCGGCTACGGTGACCGCGTGAGTTATGTCTCGACGGGCGGCGGTGCGCTGCTGGAATACATGGAGGGTAAGACGCTGCCGGGCGTGGCGGCGTTGGAAGATTAAAAATTACTGATTTCTGGGTACAAGGTACTCGGTAGATTTTCATTTTAAAAGGGCAGCAATTCTTTTTGAATTGCTGCCCTTTTTTTCTTGTCGCCATGTAAGAAGATCTCTGTCCACTTCGTGTGGTCGCTGCCTAAGAATTCCCCGATTTATGCTACCGTTTGGCGTTGATTTTATCCTCGGGAAAATGGATCAGTTCAAACACGTGGCCGTCAGCGTCTTGGAAATAAAAAGCCATGATTCCGGCGACTTTCAGATAGCTTGGCAGGGTGTGGGGCGCGGGCGAAATGCGCGCCACCTCGAAAAGGTCGAGATGTTCGATGGCCGTCTCAACGTTGGTCACGACCAGCGCCAGATGCTGAAACCACAGGTCGTCGCTCTGCGAATCAGCCGGAATTTTGTCCTGATTGGTTAAGTTGTTAAATTGTATGAGTTCGATCTGCTGTTCACCCAACGAAAGCACCGTTACCTCGACGCTAAGATTTTGGGCCGTCAAACCAAACAGATTTTGGGCCGTCAAACGATCGGGCGTGTAAGTACTTATGGGTTCGAAATTCGGTACTTTTTGGTAAAAAGATGTAGATCGGTCGAGATCTTCGACGGTGAGGACGATACGGCTAATCATGCTCCAAGATGGTTTTGATGGGTCAGAAAAGTGTTTGAGCCATTTTGACACGAATTAATATCCATCTCACCGAAAAAATGATTTCCTTTTGACAGAAAGAAGGCCTTTTGTCGCCTCCCTGCGCCACCCGTTAACCTTGCCAATACGTAACAAAGGGCGTAAACTAAAATCAACCTCCATTAAATCATGCGTAAGTTATTTCTATTGGCGACTTTGGCCGTGTCGTCTCTAAGCTTCGGTCAATCCTGGACGCCTGCAGCTACCCGTACCACCTTTACCGCCAAAATGTTCGGTGTAAAAGTCGTCGGTACTTTTAAAGGGTTTAAGGGTAATATCGACTTCGAACCCAATAATCTGGCCCAGTCCAGCATCTCTGGCAGCGTCGATGCTACTACCGTCGATACCGAAAACTCCCTGCGCGACGGTCACCTCCGCGAAAAAGAAGATTTTTTTCAAGTCGCAAAGTACCCGCGCGTTACGCTCAAATCCACCAAAATCGAGAAGTCAGGATCAGGCTACATCGGGACGTTCGACCTGACGCTGAAAAATGTGACGAAGAGCTTAAAAATCCCTTTTACTTTCAATGAGAGCGGTTCCACGGCGGTACTCGAAGGCTCGGCCAAGCTAGATCGTACCGACTGGAGGTTCGGCGGCAATACGCTGGGCATGTCCGATGAGGTGAAACTGGATCTGAAAGTTGATTTGAAGCGGCCGTAAAAAAAATCCATCCCCCAGCGGAGAATGGATTTCCAAATCATAACCTAAACTAATCGTATGAGGATCAGCGTCGTGGCGGGCATCAGTTAGATTTGACGCGCTGTTGCAGATCGTCGGAACCGGTATTGCGCTGTCGGGCTCCTTTTACATTTTGGTTGCCGAAGCGATAGGTGAATGTCAGCCGCACCTGACGGCTCGGCCAAGTCGAGCGGATTTGCAGGTCGATGTCCTGAAATTGGGAACTGCCCCGGAATTTGTTAGTCCAGAAAATATCGTTGACGTTCAGGCGGAAGGTGCCTTTCTTCTCCCACACACTTTTTTGCAGCCCGATGCTCAGCATTCCCTGGGGTTTCGAAACAAAGAAGCCATAGACCGATCGGCTGTTGTACCATCCCGACAATTCGGCCGTCCATTCCTTGCCCAGCGTGAATTGGTTGCTGGCGTAGATGTTATAGTTGAACTGCTCGATCTCGTAGAGTTCGTCGGCGTAGAACGTTTTGTAGCGGTTGTACGAACCCGTAAAGTTGGCTTGCAGCGTCCACCACTTGGCCACTGGAATGGGCAGCGAAACGGCCAGGTTCAGATTATCCTGGTTGTCGAGATTTTCAGTCGTAACGTAGGTTGTGTTCTCGGCGGGAATTTGGCGCGGCACATCCCGGGCAATCAAATCGTTGATGCGGCTGTACGAAAGGCTGGTGTTCAAGAAGCTCTTATACACGTGCGTCAACTGCACTGAATGCGTGTACTGAGGCCGCAGATTGGGGTTCCCGCGCTGGAATGTGTACGGGTCGAGATAAAACTCGAAGGGATTCAGCGACTGGTAATCGGGCCGGTCGATGCGGCGGCTGTACGACAGATTCAGTACGTTGCTGCTGTCCAGATTACGCGAGATGAACACGCTGGGGAACAGATTGAGGTAGTTACGATCCCGCACGTCGTTCAGCGTGACCGAGTTGCCAACCGAATGCGTGTGTTCCGCCCGGAAGCCCAGTTGGTAGGTAGTTTTCTCGCCCAGCTTTCCGCCGTAATTGAGGTAGGCCGCATTAATGTTTTCGGTGTATTTGAACTGGTTGGTGCGCTTGGGGTCGATGGTCCATTCGTCCAGCTTTACCTCAAAGGTCATGTTGTTATCCGAGGTGACGTAGCTGCTTTTCAGCCCCGTTTCCAACTTGCCTTTGCCCAGCGTTTGGGCATAGTCCAGCTTCACGACTCCAATGTTAATCGTTGAGGGCATGTTATTGCGCACGAGCTCGGACTCGCGGGCTATGCTGCCGTCGGGCTGGTAGTAGCGGGTGTCGAGGTTATTCAAATTATTGCCACCGTAGCGCACGTAATCGGCATCGAACGTCAGCTCTTTGCCCTTGTCGTCGAACTTGTGCTTGACGTTAAAATTACCGGTCAGGTTATTCATTTTTTCGGTGGCTTGGGTCACGGTTTGGAAAGTCTGGCGCAAGCTCAGGTCACCGTTCAGAATTCGGGAGTCGCTCACGGCGTTAGGCTGGTCCCAATTATTAAGAAAGGCCGAGGCCAGCACGCCCACCGTGGTTTTGTCCGAGATACTGTAATCGATTCCGGTCCGCACACTGTAATTTTGGTAGGTAGACCGGCGGACGGAATGCTGGTCGAAAATCGTGACGTTATCTTCAAACGGAATTTTACGATAGATTTCGTTCGTATTAAAGCCGCCCCCCGTGTAGACGCTGCCGTTGCCAAAAACATTGATTTTTCCCTGCCGATGGTTGAGCGACAGCGAGCCGTTGCCGCGTCCTGTAGAAATATCCGGCGTGTAGCCCGCCCCAAGGGTTACGGTGCCGTTGGTGCCGAAGTTTTTATTTTTCTTGAATACAATGTTGATGATCCCCGAGTTACCCGCCGCGTCGTACTTGGCCGAAGGGTTGGTGATGAGCTCGATCTTCTCGATGTTGTCGCTCGGCGTGTTGCGGAGCAGGTTCATCAGTTCGGTTTGGGAAAGAAAACTCCGCTTGCCGTCGATTTGAACCAATACGCCGTCTTTGCCGCGCAGTTTCAGGGCGTCGTTCTGCTGGTCGACCACCACGCCGGGGGCGCGTTCGAGTACTTCCAGCGCCGTGGCTCCCGCCGACACGATGCTGTTTTCGACGTTCACGACCGTGCGGTCGATTTGCTGTTCGATAAAAGGTTTCTGGGCGACGACCTTAACCTCTTGCAGAAGTTCCGCGCTGACGGTCAATTGCACCGGCGAGAGTTGGATGGGGGTGTTGTTGACGACGAACGCCGGACTGTATACTTTTTGGTAACCGACCATCGAAACCAGCGTCAGATAACGTCCTGTTGCTACGCCTTCAAAGATGTATTTACCGTTGGGATCGGTCGTCATGCCCTTGGCAAGCGTGGAATCGCGGGCCTGCAACAGCAATACATTGACAAAAGGCGCGGCGGCCTGTTTTTCGTCGGTAACCGAGCCGGATACCGTTGCCAGGGCGTTCGTGCCCCGGGCGTTGCTTTGAGCCCACAGCAGTGCCGGGCTGAGTAGCATCGCTGCTACCAGAGTAGTGAAAAATTTCATGGCTAATAGTAGTTAAAGTTACCGACCCGCTGGATTTCCGACCCGGCTTAATGATTCAAAGGTAGGTACTGTGCATTGCATAGAACCTTTTAATACACGAAAGGTATTTTTAAAGTTTAAACGGATTTTGGGTTTACCTTTATTTCTTTGGTCTGCTCAATGGATGCAAAAGCGGCGATCGATGTTGCACGTGCGAAGAAAAAAAAGCTATTTAATTTTGGCCTGAACCCAATCTCAACATTCCATAATCTTGATCAATCGACTTTACGACACTTCCCTTAGTCTCCTTACCGACCTCTACCAACTCACAATGACCTATGGCTATTGGAAAGCGGGCAAGGCGGAGCAGGAGGCCGTCTTTAATTTATATTTCAGGAAAAATCCTTTCGGCGGCGGCTTCACAATCGCGGCGGGGTTGAGCAGCGTAGTCAGCTACCTCAATGAGTATGGCCTTTCCAAAAAAGACCTCAAGTACCTGGGCTCCCTGACGGGCAACGACGGCCAGCCGCTTTTCGAGGAAGCATTTTTAGAATATCTGGAAAATCTCGCCTTCAAATGCGACATTGAGGCCGTGCCGGAAGGTACCGCGGTATTCCCGAACGAGCCGCTCTTGCGCATCACCGGGCCAATTCTGCAGTGCCAGTTGCTGGAAACGCCGCTTTTGAATCTCATCAACTTCGAAAGCCTGATCGCCACCAAGGCCGCTCGGATGCGGCTGGTCGCGCCCGACGACGCCCTGCTGGAATTCGGCCTGCGCCGCGCTCAAGGCCCCGATGGCGGCATGACCGCCAGCCGAGCGGCCTACCTAGGTGGCTTCGATGCCACCTCTAATGTCTTGGCCGGCAAGCTCTATGACATTCCGGTCAAGGGTACACACGCCCACAGCTGGGTGATGTCGTTTGAGGAAGAACTGGAAGCCTTCGAGACCTACGCCCGCTTCATGCCCAACAACGTAACGCTGCTGGTGGATACCTACGACACGATTCAGGGCGTGAAAAATGCGATCACCGTCGGGCAGCAACTCCGCTCGCGCGGCTACGATCTGGGCGGTATCCGTCTGGACTCGGGCGATTTGGCCTACCTTAGCATCGAAGCCCGTAAACTGCTCGACGCCGCTGGCTTTGAAGAAACTTCCATCGTGGCCAGCAACGACCTCGACGAGTACATTATGGCGAGTTTGAAGCAGCAGGGCGCAAAAATTAACGTCTGGGGCGTGGGTACCAAGCTGGTCACCGCCTACGATCAGCCCGCGCTGGGGGGGGTGTATAAGCTCGCTGCTCTTAAAAACGAAGCAGGCGCATGGGAATACAAAGTCAAGCTGTCGGAGCAGACCATCAAAACCTCAACGCCCGGCATTCAGCAGATTCGCCGCTACTCGGACCGCGGCCGTTTCGTGGCCGACATGATTTATAATGTAGTCGACGGACCGGGCGAGCGGCCCACGATGATCGATCCCTATGACTTTACGCGACAGCGCACGTTCGGTACGCAAGACACCTTTGAGGAATTGTTACAGCCAATTTTTCGGCTGGGCAAGCTGTGCTACGAGACTCCGGCGTTGGAGGCCACCCGGCAGCGGGTACAGCAGCAACTTGCCCAACTGCACGGGGGTACCAAGCGCTTCGTCAATCCGCACACGTATCCGGTAGGTTTAGAAAAAAAACTTTTTGACACGAAAACAGCGTTGATTGTAAAACTTCGGGGCGGGAAGGAGGTTGTTTAAAGGAGGAAAGGGTAATAGGGAAAATCCATTGCCTCTGGATTTAGCCTGAGGATCGCGCTTATCAACTAAACATCAATAACACAATTAAACAAATAAACACCGCTTCGACAGACCGATCAACAAATAAACAACCTTCTGCGGCCATTATTGGTGCGGGCATTGCGGGTATTGCTTCGGCAATACGGCTGGCGGTGAAGGGCTACGCGGTGGAGGTATTTGAGGGGAACGCTTATCCCGGCGGAAAGCTTTCTTCGTTTGAAATCAACGGCTACCGTTTCGATGCCGGTCCGTCGCTGTTTACGCTGCCGGCACTGGTGGACGATCTTTTTCGTTTGGCGGGCAAGAACCCGACGGACTATTTCGAATACCAAAAACTGCCCGAAACCTGCCGCTATTTCTACGAAGACGGTACCCGCTTTATCGCCGATTCTGAGCCGAAAAAGCTGGCTTTGACCATCGAGAAGCATCTCGGGGAACCAGCCGAGAATGTGTTGGCGCATTTGCGGGATAGCGCGGTGAAATACGAGGTGACCGAAAAACTTTTTCTGCACCGCTCGCTGCACAAGTTAAGTACTGATTTCAATCGCGATGCGCTGAAAGGCTACCGAAACCTGCACAAGCTCGACGCCTTTCGCAGTATGAGCGCGGCCAACGCCAGCCGCTTCACCGACCCGCGCGTGGTGCAGCTATTCAACCGCTACGCTACCTACAATGGCTCCGATCCTTACCAGACGCCCGCGACGATGAACATTATTCCGCATCTGGAATACAATATCGGCGCGTTCTTCCCGAAGGGCGGCATGGTCTCGATCACCACTAGTCTGGTGCGGCTGGCCGAGGATTTGGGGGTGCGCTTTCATTATAATAGTCCGGTGGAGAAATTGCTTAGTACCGGTAAGCGAATTTCGGGTGTGCAGGTAGGCGGCGAAGCACGGACTTATGAGGTAGTCGTCAGCAATATGGATGTAGTTAATACCTTCCGCAAGTTGCTGCCCCACGCGCGACAGCCGGAGCGGGTTCTGCGGCAGCCGAAGTCCAGCTCGGCCCTTATTTTTTATTGGGGAATAAAAAAGCGCTTTCCTGAGCTGGGCTTGCACAACATCTTTTTCAGCGCTGATTACGCCCGGGAATTCAACCACATATTCCAGCAAAAAACCATCGGCGACGACCCGACGGTGTACGTTAATATTACTTCGAAGTACGAACCCGGGGATGCGCCCGCCGGGGGAGAAAACTGGTTCGTGATGGTCAACGCGCCCGCCAATGACGGCCAGAACTGGGACGCTTTGATTGCCGAAACGCGTAAAAATATCCTGACCAAACTTAGCCGTCAACTCGGCGAAAACATTGAAACGCTGATCGAGGCCGAAGATACGCTTGACCCGCGGCTAATCGAAAGCCGCACGTCGAGTTCGCAGGGGGCGCTCTACGGGAATAGCTCCAACAACCGTTTTGCGGCTTTCCTGCGCCACGCCAATTTTTCGCGGCAGTTTGAGAATCTCTTTTTTGTGGGCGGCAGTGTGCATCCCGGTGGCGGCGTGCCGCTGTGTTTGCTATCGGCCAAGATTGCGACGGAGATGGTAAAATAATAATTTGCATATTTTTTGGTTCTTTATTTCGAGAACTAAAAAAACTTTCTTACCTTTGTCCTACCCAAACAGGGTAAGTACCCTGTCTTTGGTCAAAATCGCTAGTACTCAAAGCTATCGATCCTGCCCATAGACATACTCTTTTCAACTAAATCACCCCGCAGGTTTAAAACCCTAAACCGGATTAAGGGTAATTTATGTTTTTAACGATTTGGTTCTTTTAATTCAGAACTACTTAATTTAATAAAAACCAAAACACAATGAAAACAAAGAAACTGCTTTCGCTGCTGTCCCTGATGCTACTTGCTGTGGCGGGGCAGGCCCAGATTGAAGCCGGGCATCCCGGCCTGGGTGAAGCGGGTTACGTGCAGCAGACCGATACGTTGCGCCTGTCGCTGGGAGAAGCCGTGGAGCTGGCCGTTCGGCAGAACCTGCAACTGAAAGGTACCCGGCTCAACGAGGAAATCAATCGCGCCAGGGTACGGGAAGTCAAGGCATCGGCCCTGCCACAGATTACGGGCAGCGCTACCTTCAACGACAACTTTCTGCGGGCATCGCAAATCTTGCCGGGCGAGGTGTTTGGCAAGCCCGGAGAATCCATCGCCGTTAAGTTTGGCACGAGGTTCCAGATGGGAGCGACTGCTCAGCTTTCGCAGCAGTTGTACAACCCTTCGTTGCGGATTGGCATTCAAGCTGCCGAAGAAAGCCAGGGACTTTATCAATTGCAGACCTTCAAGAGCAAGGAGGAGCTGATTTATAACGTGGTGAACATTTATATGCAGTTGCAGATGACCGAAAAGCAGATAGAACTCGTCGAGGGCAACATCGAGCGGATGCAGCGACTGATCGAGATTACCGACGCGCAGTTTCGGGAGGGCGTCGCCAAGAAGGTAGATGTGACCCAGTTGAAGGTCAATTACACCAATATGGTTACTGAGCTCTCAAATTCAGGCAATACCCGGATGCAGTTGCTCAACAACCTTAAAACGCTCATGAGCGTGGATATCGACCAGCCGATCGCCATTACCGAAGTGGGATTCGAGGCGGTACCCGTATCGCGGCAGCTCGATCTGGCGGCTAATACTGACTTAGCGCTTCTGGATTACCAGGCGCGGTTGCAGCAACTGGATCGCAAAAACATTATTTCGGGCTATCTGCCTAAGCTTTCTCTGATCGCAAACTACGGCTACCTGGCGCAAACCAACAAGCTGTTTAACGACGCAGCAACTCAGGGGTTTCCCTCCGGCCTTTACGGTTTACAGTTCAATATCCCGATTTTCGATGGTCGAGCTCGTAAATATCAGATCACCCAGAGTGAGCTCAAGTTGCGTCAATTGAGCCTGGATCGACAGTATCTGACCAATAACGTGCGCAATCAGTTTGTGAATGCCCGTAACAATGTGAATCAGAATCAGCGCGTATTGGAAGCCCAGGAGGCTAATATGGAACTGGCCGAAGAACTTTACAGCGTCGCCAAGCTATCCTATACGGAGGGAATTACCAATCTGTCGGAGCTGATCAACGCCGAAAATGCCCTTAAACAATCGCAGACGCAGTATTTAACCGCCATGCTGCAAATCAACCTGGCTGAACTCGACCTGATGCAGAACAGCGGGCAACTGAGCAAACTCATTCAGACCAGCGCAAACGAATAAACAGTTCAAAACGAAATCTCATATCTCATATCTATTGACTCATGAAAAGTAATAAAAAGAAAACCCGCAATATCGTAGCTGGCGTAATAGTGGCTCTGCTTGTCAGCTTCATCGGCTTCCGGCTTTATGCGAATAAGGAAGTCATCAATAAGCGTTCTACTGCCGTGCCCGAAGGTGTAGGAGCCATGCCCGTGAAAGTGGCGACTGCTAAGCTGCGCGACCTGGATAGCGGAATCCGCCTGACGGGATCGTTCGAGGCCCGCAAAACATTGCCGCTGGTAGCCGAAACGCAGGGTTCGATCATTAATTTAAATGTGAAAGAAGGTCAGCGCGTGAGCCGGGGGCAGGTCATCGCCCGCATCGACCCTACTAGCATTCGTTCCAACCTGGCGTCCGCCGAAGCTTCCCTCAACAACGCCATCAAGAACAGGGAGCGCTACGAACGTCTTGTGGAGGCCGGAGCCATCAGTCAGAAGCAGTTTGAAGACGTGGCCCTGAACGTGGAAAATGCCCAGGCCAACGTCACCAACATCAAGCAACAAATGAAATATACCGTCGTCAATTCACCCATGTTGGGCATCGTCGGCGAAGTAAAAGTGGAGCAGGGTAGTTTCGCCACGATGGGCATGCAGCTGGGCAGCGTCGTGGACGTATCCAGACTGAAAATGGTACTAAAAGTGCCCGAGGAAGATGTCATTAAAGTCCGCCGTGGCCAGCCCGTTACCATCGAAACGGACGTGTATCCCGGCGAAATATTCAAGGGTGTCATCACCCTCATTAGCGTGCAGGCCGACGAAGGCCGCAAGTACGACGTAGAGGTAGAAGTCAACAACACGGGCAAATTTCCGTTGAAATCCGGGATGTTTGGCACCGCCATGCTTGATGCTCAGAATACCGAAAAGGGCGAAAAGCTCTTCATCCCGCGTCGCGCCATTGTCGGCAGCATCAAGGAGGCTCAAGTCTTCATCCTGCAAAGCGACAGTACCGTAGTTTCGCGCGACATTCGCGTCCAAAACCAATCCGGCGACGACGTCCTGGTCCTTGACGGCCTCAAAGCCAACGAAAAAGTAATTACCAGCGGCCAGATCAATCTACAAAATGGCCAGAAAGTGAGAGTCATTAAATAACTGTCAACCGTCAACTAAGAAATAATGTCATTATCCGAATTATCTGTTAAAAGACCCACGCTGGTCGTGGTTTTGTTCAGCGTGCTGGTGCTGCTGGGCGGGCTGGGTTACAGCCTGCTCACCTACGAATTGCTACCCAAACTGAACTCGCCCGTGCTCACCATCAGCACGATTTATCCGGGAGCGGGCCCCTCGGAGGTAGAAACCTCCGTTTCCAAGCGAATCGAGGAAGCCATTTCCACGCTGGAAAACCTGGAAAGTACCCAGGCTATTTCGCAGGAGGGCGTATCGATCGTAACCGCCACACTCGTGTACGGTACCGACGTGGACTTCGCCTTGCAGGATGCGCAACGTAAAGTGAACGCCATTCGTGCCGACTTACCCGAGGATGCCAAAGACCCAAGCCTGGGTAAATTCTCGTTCGACGAACTACCCATCATGCGTATCGGAGCCACCTCCGACATGGATGAAACCGAGTTTACCAATCTTTTTGAAAAAACCATTCAGCCTGAGCTGGCCCGAATCGAGGGCGTAGCGCAGGTCAACGCCGTGGGCGGCGAGAACCGCGAGATCAAGATTAACGTCAACAATGACCGTCTGAAATACTACAATATTTCTATCCTGCAAATATCGAACGCAATCTCTCGTGCTAACCTAAACTTCCCTACCGGTAGTCTGAAAAACCAGCAACAGGATGTTCTGGTGCGGTTGAGCGGCAAGTTTACGAGTCTCGATGAGCTTTCGAGCCTGGTCGTTGCATCCACCCCCGACGGTGGGCAGGTGTACCTCCGCGACGTGGCCGAACTCTACGACACCAGCGAAGAAGCCAGCAGTCTGACGCGTGTCAACGGCAAAACTTCGCTCGGTATCGGCATCACCAAGACCAGCGACGGCAACACCGTAGGCATTAGCGACGCGGTGAAAGTAGCTCTGGACGATTTGAAAAAGCAGTACGCGGCCGAGAATATGCAGTTCAATATCGCGAACGATAGCGCCGATTTTACGCTGGAAGCCGCCAATTCCGTGATCCACGACTTAGTGATTGCCATTGTATTGGTCGCGTTCATTATGCTGTTTTTCCTGCATAGTATTCGTAATGCCCTCATCGTGATGGTTGCTATCCCGATTTCCATCGTGGCTACTTTCGCCGTCATGGCGGGACTGGGCTTCTCACTCAACCTGATGACCCTGCTGGCCCTGTCGCTGGTGGTGGGTATCCTGGTGGACGACAGCATTGTGGTGTTGGAAAACATTCACATGTACATGGAAAAAGGCAAGAGTGCCTGGCAGGCGTCGGTCGAGACCTGGAAAGAATTGGGTATCTCGGTGACTTCTATTACGCTGGTGATCGTGGCCGTGTTCCTGCCCATCACTTTCGTATCGGGTGTCGTATCCGACCTTCTGTATCAATTTGCGATCACCGTCGTGGCCTCTACCATCATTAGCTGGTTGGTGTCCTTTACGCTCACCCCCTGGCTGTCGAGCCGCTTTACCAAACTCACGCATTTGAGCGAGGACAAAATTCTGGATCGTCCCTTAATCTGGTTTGAGAATCTGATCAAATCCGTGCAAGAATACTTTAGGGGTGTTCTGGTGTGGGCGCTGGGCCACAAGCGTATTACGTTCTCGGCCATCATGGCACTTTTCTTCGCTTCGTTCTTTCTGCTGAGTGGTGGTTTTATCGGGGTCGAGTTCGTAGCCAATGGTGATAACGGCGAGTTTCAGATCAAGGCCGAGCTACCCAAAGATACGCCGCTGGAGCAAACCAACTTTTTGACCCAACAAATGGAGCAAAAGCTTCTGAGCGACCCTAACGTTACCAACGTGTTCACCACGGTGGGTGCGGCGGACGGCGGCAACATCAGCGCAGGCGGGAGTCCGTATTTGACTGAAATCAACGTTAAGCTGGTACCCGCCGACCAGCGTTCAATGTCCAGCTCGCAATACGCTGCCCGCATGAAACTAGACTTGCAGAGCAGTCTGCCCGGTGCCAAGTTTACCGCTGCTCCGGCCAGTATGGTGGGAGCGGGCAACCGGGCACCCATTCAGTTTCAGGTGCAGGGTGCCAACCTGGATTCTGTGCTGGCGTTCAGTGATAAAGTGCAGGACATGATTCGGGCCGTTCCCGGCACCGACGAGGTGAAAGCTTCTGTGGAAGGCGGTAACCCCGAAATTGCCGTTCAGATCGATCGCCAAAAGCTGGCCGAACTGGGCCTGTCGCTCGACGTAGTGGGTAGCACCATGCAAAATGCCTTCACCGGCAACGATAAAAGCAAACTACTGCAGGGTGATGACGAGTACCCGATTCGGGTGCAGCTCGACCAATTCGATCGCCGCAATACCGACGATATCCGCAACCTGACATTCCAGAACACGCGGGGCGAGCTCGTCAAGCTCAACCAGTTTGCCAACGTTATTTTGACCTCCGGTCCGTCAAGACTCGAGCGGAAGGACAAGATCCCAACCGTGACCGTATCGGCGCAGGTGGTAGGTCGTCCGGTGGGTACGGTAGGCCAGGAAATTCAGGCCGCTCTTGACAAATCGGGCATGCCCAGGGGTATCAACGTGGACCCGGCGGGAGACGTGAAAAACCAGAGAGAGGCTTTCAGTAGTCTGCTGCTTGCACTGGCGGCTTCGGTCGTGCTGGTGTACCTGATTATGGTGGCCCTTTACGACAACTATATTTACCCACTGGTGGTAATGCTGTCGGTTCCGGTCGCGATGACAGGAGCATTCCTGGCCCTGGCGCTCACGATGACTAACCTAAGTATCTTCGGTATGTTGGGGCTGATCATGCTCGTCGGATTGGTGATCAAGAACGCGATTTTGATCGTGGACTTTGTGAACCAGCTCAAAGCGGAAGGAAAGAGCTCTTATGACGCGCTGATGGAAGGCACCATGGCCCGCTTTCGGCCCATTCTGATGACCACGATTGCCATGGTGATCGCCATGATTCCTATCGCCATCGCCAGTGGTGCGGGTTCGGAGTGGAAAAACGGTCTGGCTTGGGTACTGATCGGTGGACTGACCAGTTCAATGATCTTCACGCTGTTGATTGTCCCCGTAGCCTATTATTCGGTGGATATCATCAAGGAGCGCCGTACCGCTAAAAAAGAGCGGAAGGCGGAAGAGAAAATGGAGTTGGCTACGGCCTGATTTGTGAAGAAATAAGTCCTCCGGTTCCAAAATCCGTGTCCGCACGGGGAACCGGAGGCACAAACGACTTCGGACGATTCAAGGTTTCACCAAATGATATTCACCAGATCAGTGTAGTATTGAAATTTTGGATCAACACTAATTATATCAGCTTTCTCGACGATGGCGGAGGCAATGATCAGCCGATCAAAGGGGTCTCGATGATCAGCGTAAAGGGGAATATTCTGATATTCACCTAGGTGTGAGGGTGAAATCGGTATTACTTCAATCGCAGCAATTTGGATGTCCCGGTAGATCCCATCCAACGGTTTGATAAGAACCATTTTACCTATTTTAACCTTGATCGCGATCTCAAAAAGACTGGCCACACTTACCATGACCTTATGTTCTGTGTTTTCGATTAACTCTCTTGATCTAGCGGATAAGCGTTTATCGCCGCCAGTGAACCAAAGTAGGGTATGAGTATCAAGGACATAATTCATGTTACATGTAGTCTTTCAAATCATCCAGAGGCTCATCAAAATCAGGGCTTAGCGTAAATGCGCCTTTCGAAATGCCAAAAGGACGTTTCGCCTTCGGTTGCAGCGTCTCGACTAGAGCCTCCTCGAATATGACAACTACCTTGGTTTTGGTGGGAATTTCAGGAGGATGTTTTAGTACAACCTGTCCGTTTTCGTAAGTTCCTTCTATGAAAGTTAACATAACAGATTTTTTTATTTCAAATTTATCCAAAATAGAACTGAAAACCAATTACCTCTAATGCGTCGTTTTCCACTCCTCGATCAGCTTGTCGAGGCCGGCGGTGATGAATGTATTAAACTTAATCACCTGCCGCAAATCCTCGTTAAACTCCACGTATTTGGCTTCATCCCGGACTCCCAGTACATCTTCCAGCATTTGGTTCAAAGCCCCTACCGCCTTGATCCGTTGGAAGGCGGAATGAAGCCATCTGTCCAAATTAACCCGGAAGTACCGCTTGCGGTCGCCGCTAAACGTGATGTAATCGACGGTGCCGTCTTTCATGAGCAGGTTGAGCGCGTTGCTGGTGGCACTTTTGCTGGCCGAGAGAAACGCCTGGATCTGGTAAAAATCCTGGTAAGGCGGTTCGGCCAGTAACAGAAAGGAAAAGACCCGGCCCGCCATAGGGGAGTAGCCGGATTTTTCAAAGAAGACGCCCATGGCCTCTACCTGTTCTTGTTTTTTTTGAAGGATGGTTTTGCTCATGATCTCAGTGCAATAGCAGATAATTCATTAGATAAAGAGGGGTTGGGAAAGTCGAAAGGATTTTTCAACCTCTTCAAAGGTAGGGCTGGATGCGTAAAGCACAAATTTTGCGACGCGGGAGTTCGCTACAAAAATGGTTTCAGGTGAATGCCCGATTACTTTATTCCTAAAACACTTGACGACATGAAAAATTTCCAAACAGGCAGCAACGCTCCATTACAGCAGATACCTCTACCCAAAGATATCAAGCGGAAGGTGGAGGATATGGGCGTAACCTTCGAAAAGGTGGGCTACGCGCCCATGGCCGCCCGGATATTCGCCTTTTTGCTGCTTGCCGAACCCGCCTATCAATCGTTCGACGGAATCAGGAATTTCCTGGGAGCTAGCAAAAGCGCCGTCAGCAACGCCCTCACACTGCTACAACACGAAGGCATCGTCAGCTATCTGACTTTCAACGGCGACCGAAAACGCTACTTCAAAATAGACACCGAGCATTGGCTACAGCGGCTGATCGAAGGCACCCGGAGTTTTTCGGTATTTAATGAAATGCTGAAAGGCGTGTACGAATATCGCAAGAAAACGGCTTCGGGTGAATTTAATAAAGAGCTCCTGAAACTGCTCGAATTTCAGGATTACTTGAGCAAGAAGATTGACCTTGCGGTTGCCGATTGGCAGAATAATTGATTTCTTTGGCTGATTCCTTCGTTCCCGAAGATCAGAATAGCTGGAATAGCCGAAAAACTTTTATGCCGTTATCCCGCAAACCACGATTCAAAATTACCCGGCTGGTGCTACTCGCTAGCCTGCTGCTGATAGGAGTGGTGGCCGGTAGTGCCACCGCGCAACTAGCTTTTACAGACACTACCCAGGCTAATGTCCCCATCTGGCCAAAGGATTCGCTGGATCGGCGTAGCCCGCGCGGTACCGTGAAGGGCTTTATCAGTGCAGCCGGACGGGGAGACTACGCCCGAGCGGCTTTGTACCTGAACCCGAAAGGAACGGCCAAAAAGGACACCAGCCGGACCGGACCTAAATTGGCCGAAGCGCTGCAGCGGCTGCTCGACCAGGGGGGCAATGTTATTCCCCGTGCTTTGATCAGCAGCGATTCAGTGGGAATGCTTAGCGATAATTTAGCCCCCGAACTGGATCTGGTCGGCACGGCCACCGTGGAGGGAAAGTCAATTGAGGTGCTTGTCGAGAAAACGGTCGGTCCGGCCGGGGGACCGATATGGTTGTTCTCATCGGTTACGGTGCAGCAGGTGCCCAGTCTGACCAATGAAGAAACTAAGCGGTTTACCATCGACCGGATCCTGCCTACTTTCCTGATAAAAAACAGATGGGCTAATGTTCCCATCGGCCACTGGCTGGCAGCGCTGGTGTTGGGCGTGGTTGCTTATTTTCTGGCGCAATTTCTTATCGGCCTTTTGGTTCGGTTAGGACAAAGTATCTGGGCCAAGGCGCGTGAACCCAAAACGGCCGGGGTCATTCATGCCTTTGTGTTGCCGATCAGGATTATTGCCGCCCTGTTACTTTTCGTCAATGTGAACCGGTACATCGGTATTTCGCTCGTTTTGCGGCAGAGTTTCAGCGAAATTACCGTTATCGTGGGTTTGGTGGCCCTTCTGCTGCTGCTGTGGCAACTGATCGACGTATTTTCACGCCTCGCCCGGTATCGATTGGTTAGTCGTGGGCAGCCGGGCGGGCTATCGGCTGTGCTGTTCATCCACCGGGGCCTCAAGTTCCTGTTGATTGCTTTCGGTATTATTTCGGCACTAAGTCTTGTTGGGGTTAATGTTACTTCCGGACTGGCCGCGCTGGGTATTGGCTGTATTGCCCTGGCGCTGGGCGCACAAAAAACCGTCGAAAACTTTGTCGGTAGTCTGACTATTATTTTTGATCAGCCGCTTCGGATCGGTGATTTTTGTAAGGTCGACGGTAGCACAGGCACGGTGGAGCAAATCGGAATGCGATCCACCCATCTTCGTACCTACGACCGTACCCTGCTGATCATTCCCAACGGTCAATTGGCCGCGCTGAAAATCGAAAATTACGCCTACCGCGACCGTATCCTCTACAACCCTACGTTGGGGCTACGCTACGACACTACCGCCGACCAAATGCGGAATCTGCTGGCCGAAATTCGCACTATCCTCAACGACAATCCCGACGTTGGCCCTAAACCAGCTCGGGTTAGGTTTTTGGGTTGGGAAAATAGCAAACTAAACATTGAGGTTTTTACTTACATCAACGTCCGGGATTTCGACAAATATCTGGAGATTAAGGAAATCATCAACCTGAAAATTATGGAAGCGATAGCCGGAAGTGGTACGGCCTTGGCCTTACCCAATCAGACGCTGTACGTAAGTCAGGATGCAACTTTATCGCGACCGCCGTCACCGTAGATAAGGCGCGGGATGAAACTTAATTTTGCCGAGTGCTTTTGTTAGGTACTATAAAACTTCATTCAGTTCTTTTTTACAAAACACTCCACTTGAATTTCCTGAAAAAATTTCTCAAATACCTGCTGTTACTGATTGTCATATTCGCGGTGGGTATTTTTCTTTTCGTCAGTTTCGCCCCGCAGTTTGGGGCTAATTCCGAAGGCGCTGATTTAGCGCGGGTCGAGGCTTCGCCGCAGTACCGGGATGGTTCGTTCATGAATGCCATTCAAACCTCGATGGATATGAACGCGGATTCCATCGTGAGTACCCTGAAAGAATTCATCAACGCAAAAAATACCCGTCCCGACCAGCCACTACCCGTCGACTTTGCGAATAAAAAAGCGTCGCCGGACACGGCGCTGCACGTTACTTGGTTCGGCCATTCGGCGGTATTACTCGAAATTGAGGGCAAGCGCATCCTGCTCGACCCCATGCTCGGCATGGCGGCATCGCCGGTGCCATTTTTTGCCAAACGTTTCGCTTACCGTAAACCCATTGACTTTACGCCGTTGGTGAACATTGACGCGGTAATTATTTCGCACGACCACTACGATCACCTGGATTACGGCTCGATCCAGAAATTAAACCCGCATGTTGGCCATTTTTACGTGCCACTGGGCGTAGGCGCGCACCTCGAGCGCTGGGGCGTGGACCGCGCAAAAATCACTGAACTCGACTGGTGGGAATCCGCTTCGGCCGATGGCCTTACTTTTACCGCCACGCCGCAACGCCATTTCTCGGGCCGCGGCCTCACCAATCGCAATAGCACGCTTTGGGCATCCTGGGTGGTTAAGGGGCGGCAAAAGACGGTCTATTTCAGCGGAGATGGCGGATACGGGCCGCACTTCGAGGAAATTGGCCAACGCTTCGGACCGTTTGATCTGGCAATGGTCGAGTGCGGACAGTACAACGTGAAGTGGAAAGATATCCACCTGATGCCTGAGCAAACTATGCAGGCATTTCTGGACCTGAAAGGCAAGGTGTTAATGCCGATCCATTGGGGCGCCTTTGACTTGGCGGTGCATCCCTGGACGGAAAGCGTCGAGCGGCTGAACCGCGCCAACGCGAGCGGTGTTTTCATCGCTACGCCCACGATTGGTGCCCGATATTCGGTCGGGGCGCGACAGCCAACCCCGCGATGGTGGGAGGCACTAGTGACCAAACCCTAGCTTCGTTGTCGGAATATTCATAGGCTAAGGATAATTTTTATAATTTTGTCGCTTTAAACAGGAAACAACCCAAAATGTAATTTATGAAAAAGCTAGTACTTACTATCACGTGCCTGCTGGCCGTTATTGCCTTCGAAAATAATGTAAATGCCGCTGCAACGGTCGGAATTCCAGTAACGATCAGTCGGGCTGATACCACCCAGCACGCCGAGTACGTGGGAAAATACAAAATGGAAGGAATGCCGTTTGATTACATCGACCTCACAAATAAAAACGGAAAACTCCACTTCGAGGCGGGCGAGTATCAGGGCGATCTGACCGCTAAAACTACTAAAGACGAGTTCGACGCCAACGGGCAAGCCACCGTCAAGTTTACTCGCGATGCCAGCAATGTAGTAACGGGAATTGGTCTGAATGCGCAGGGTCAGGATTTTACCGGAATGAAGGAGAAGTCTACTATGGGTGTCGCTTCGTATCTGGGGAAATACAAAATGGACGGCCTGCCCTTCGACTACATCGAGCTTACGGATAAAGCGGGCAAGCTGCACTACATGGCCGGTGACAACGAAGGCAGCCTGACGCCCATGAAGGACAAGGACCAATTCGACGCCGATGGGCAAGCGATGGTGAAATTCAAGCGTAATGCTGCTGACCAGGTAGAAACCATCCAGGTAAACATTCAGGGACAGGATTTTACCGGAACCCGTGAGGCAGCCGCTAATAGTATGGCCGCTTACGCCGGACAATATAAAATGGAAGGCCTGCCCTTCGAGACGATGGACATCAAAGCTACGGATGGCAAACTGATCATCAACGCCATGGGTGACGAGGGTGAGTTGACGCCACTGGCGGCGCCTGACCAATTCGACGCGGCAGGCCGGGCTACCTTAAAGTTTACCCGCGATGCCGGTGGAAAAGTGACTGGCGTGATGCTGGACGCCCAGGGACAGAGTTTTGAAGGGGTGAAGAAATAAGGAAAGGCGGTGTGAGGACGACAGAATAAGAAAGATTGCTGTTTGATTGCGGTTAACTTACCGAAAGCTGAAGGCTAATAGCGCTTTCAGCTTTCGGTGATTATAAGGCACCAGCAACCGGATTTTCTGCAAATTGAGCCGGCGAAAAATCAACCTTACGCCACAAATAAATTGTAAAAAGCAGCAGGAAAATTACCGCTAAAGTCGACCCCTCAAAGCCGAAAGAACCGCCCGTGAGCCAGACCGGGGCAAGGGGCGTGAAGCGGATATAACTTTCGACATTGATACCGCTTACGTTGAAATCAAAGAAGCCCGCCTGCATGAAATTCCAGCCCCAGTGAAAACCTGTGCAGGCCCATAAGTTGCGGTACTTCAAAAAAAGCAATCCCATCACCAGCCCCGCCAGGAAGATATTGGCTCCCGCAATCCAGTTGAAATCAGGATTGAAAAAGTGGAGCAATGAGAACAACGAAGCACTGACCAATAAACCCCAAAATGACCCAAAGTAGTGCGCATTCGTGGCCAGCAGGAAGCCGCGCGTGATTACTTCCTCTGACAGGCTTTGAAAGAAAAATAGAATCAGCAGACCGCTAAATTGTTCGGGTTCGAACAGTGTCGTGCGCATCGCAAGTTTCTGCAAGGCCCACAGAATCAGAAAGCCGGCGACGATCAAAAGCGTGGCTTGCCCGAAGCCCAGGCCTAAATCAGGAACTACGCGATTTTTGACTAAACCCGTTTCGGCAAAAGGACGCTTAAAAATGTAGCGTCGCATAATCAAAAGTGCCGCGATGAAACCGATGTCCTGCGGAATGTATTCGATGAGCGTTTGGAAATACGGGTCCGAACGGTCAAGAGGTCTTTCCAATAAAACTGAAAGGTCCAACAACGTAAGCGGATACGCAATCGTCACGATGATAAGCACGCCGATACCCAGGAAGGTGAGAATTTCGAGCAGCAGGTACCCCAGACGGATGAAGAAGGAGCGGTTCATAGGGTAGGCCTATTTTTTCTTGATCATTTCGCCCAGCTTTTGCAGGTCGCCCAAATCACCTTCTACAATATAGTGGAGCGCGCTGCCATCGATCGAGCTATTGTCCGAGGCAAGCGTACAGTTAAAATCCAGCCGAAACGGTAGACTTTTACCTTGAAGAATAAGCTGTCCGCCCATTTTCAGAAGCTCAGCCATATCCACTTCAAAAGGTATCTCGAAAGTCTCGCTGCTGTTCTTGTCCACTTTCGTGCCGCCCGTCATGGTGCCTTCCAGTACGTTGCCCTGCTTGCCGAGGTCGATCGAGTACGTAGGGTTTTTGAATTCGATTGAGAATGGGTTGTTGTTGGTCACTTTCAGCTTCAGCAGTACTTCCGACTGGCCCAGGCTAAATTTGTCCAGATCGAAACCCGCCGCCTCGATCTCGGGCAAGTGGTAGACAAACATCCGCTTGTCCAGCGAAAGCCGCAGGGTGTCCTTGCCCAGAAAGGGCTCCCGCAGATGGAAAACGCCTTCGATGTGGTAGTCGGCGCTGTCGTTGCCGATCCGGTCCTGCCGGTTGATTTCTTCGATGAGATTTTTGAGGTTGAGTGTCGTGGCGATGCTCACCGAACTGCTGTCACTGGCTTTCACTACGAAGGGCCTGGCGTAGTTATCCTCGATGATCGTCGTCTCACCCATCTTGATCGTGTACGCCATGCTGGCTACGTCCAGCCCGACGGGTAGCGGGTTGTGCAGCAGCAAATTGAGGGAGAGGTCGAGCGTGCTGTCGGTGATGGCGCTCACGCGGCCCACGGCCACTTCGAGCTGAGGTTTAAGACCTGAGATGGGATCGGCGTTATCATTTTTGTAGCTAAAAAACCACACCACGCCGCCGGCAATGAGGAGGAGCACAATGATCAGCGTAATCTTAGCGGTGTTGGAGAGATTCATGTTTTGAGGAAAAGAAGCTAGCTCGGTTGTCAGGAAGCAGATGAAATAATACGGACGGGCAATTTACTAATTCAAGCTGAATTTAGTCGGTACAAAAAACACCCCGCCAATACTTTGGCGGGGTGTTGCGTATTCCTGGCTACTAGATTCAGCTACAAATTCATGCTTTTCTGAAGCAGACTTCCCGGAATGGTAAGCGCTGCGGCACTATCGGCTTGCATTCGAAACGATTTGAAAACATTCTTATCCGCTTGAAAAGTACTGCTGTCCCGCACCTGCACGCTGGTTTGGCCGAGGTTATTGTCGATAAGGACGGACACATATCCTCGCTTCTGTGATAAAATGTCAAGGTTCGCGAAGCTGTTGTCTGACAAATGCATTCCGCTACCGGATTGGACGACACTAAAATCTTCACTTGACCAACCTTTAACTTTACAAACAATTCCATCAGAATTCACCCCTGACAGTTTAGGGGCTATGATATAAATTCCTACTCCCTGATTCAGGGCTTGGTATACGTCGAAATAGGGATTATAATCTTTTCCCTTTTCGTAGCTCACAAAAAGTGTATCAGATACCACTTCCCATTTTAACGTTGAGTTGCCTACGTAACCCTCAAATTTTGATTTCCTTATTTGAAACTGTTTACCCGGCTGAATTTGGGTCAGGATAAAATTAGTCCCGGTGAGTTTCACGTATTTGAAGGGTTTCAACGTATCCTTGGAGTACCCATAAAAAGGGTCATTCCGATCAATTTGCTCAAACTTATTCTTGAGCGAGAAATCTATCCCGATCATTGCAACAAACAAGAATGAGAGTAGCCCGAGTAGCAACAGATTGCTGTTTTTCATAGCGTTTTTTTTAGGTATTTGAAGGATAGTTAATCGCAATAAATTTATCGTAACGTTTTCCTAAATCTTCCGGGCCAATGTTTAGAAGATACATCGTTTTGAATAACTCAGGCAGTTCCGTTTCCATAAAACGCTCTTTTCGATCCGCTCGGATAAGTTCTAAGGAGTTTTCTGCCGCCGAGTACCCAATACCCCGCTGACTGGATATGATGTCTTTGCCTTGCAAGTACTCGTAGGTTCGTACCACGGTATTAGGGTTCACTTCCAGCGAGGTCGCTAAGTCGCGTACCGACGGAATTCGCTCACCCGGGGGCCATTGTCCCAACAGAATCTGCTCGCAGATATAGTCGGCGATTTGAATATAGATCGATTGTTTTTCTTTGAATTCCATGTTAGTATGCAGGATTAAACTTCTTTTTCCACCATCCGAAGGTAGGCGATATACCATAAGGCCAGCAAGACCAAAATGGGTAGTGTGTTGACAAAGTATTGGAGTACTTGTGGCGGGTCAACATTGTAGTATTGATTATTTTCAATGAAATGTACTCTCAATTGTAAAAATGGAGTAGCCGTCAAATCAGTGGCGAGTGGGATCATACTTTTAGCCACAAAATAGTTGGCCGTAGACCCAAGAATAATGACGATGAAAAATGCCGCTGTCGTTTTGATATAAGCGGCTTTTGTAAAATATATAGCTCCCAAAAATGACGCTCCCTGAATTAAAGTGGCTAGCCCAAAAGTAACCCACAATGCTGACTCTCGTAAAGGTTTGTATTTGCCTTCACCAGGAAGTAGATGACTATTGGCAAAATTAGTTGTCCAAATATGCAAGCCGATAAAGAGTAAAAAGAAGGGAATGATAAAGGCCAGGTTCAGTAACAATGTACTTAGAAACTTCTCCAACCGGGAAGCGGGCACCATGAGGGCTGCGATCGCTGAATTGGTAGAATCGTACTGGCCGAATACTTGATTGGTGTAAAGGCTTCCACCAAATAGCACAACCATGAACAAGGCAATGATGTGTAAGGTAAAAAGAGGATCGCTGAATTCTTCGCTGAACATAATCGGCAGCATCATGAGCAGCATAACGCCAACCAACAGGGCGGCCATAAGTAATTGCGTACGTCCCTTTTCGGCAATTTCAAGCCTCAGCATCAGCATGAAGCGTTGGAAGTTGAAAGTCTGATTCATAGGTTGTTTAGTTTTTGATTTGTTTAGGCGTTTAGCCTATTCACGGAACTTCCTTGTTGCTATTGCGATTCCTATTTGGACCTTTGGACCTTTGGACCTTTGGACCTTTGGACCTTCTTTACTCAAACACCTCCCTAATTTTCCCGGGAGTCGTCATCACGGCGTTGAAGAGTTGTTCCAGATCCACGCGGCTTTCCTCGTGTTCTACGTTTTCCGTCACGGCGTTATACCCGCGGAGCGAGGGTTCGGCGTAAAGCACTTTCGCGTCATTTTCGAGGTGACTTTTGGTGCCAAAGTAAAGGCGCTCGGCTACTGCTTCCAGGCTGTGCTGCATCACGATTTTGTTTTCGTCCATAATAATGATGTGGTCGATCAGGTTGTCGAGGTCGCGGACCTGGTGCGTCGAAATCAGCATTAGCCGGTCGGGGCGCAGGGCGGTGGAAACGATACGACGAAACTGGCTTTTGGAAGGAATATCCAGACCATTGGTCGGCTCATCCATTATGAGGACTTTGGTATTGGTGGCCATCGCGAAGGCAATCAGGACCTTTTTCTTTTGACCAAAGGACATGCCCGTCAATTTGTTGCCCTTTGGGATTTCAAATTCCGCGATGTAGCGCAGAAACTCCGACTCGTCAAAGCGCGGATAGAATGGCGCGAGCATGGCTGCGTATTGATCTACCGTAACGGCCGGCAGATATATCTCCTCTGGGACAAAGAACACATCCTGTAAAAAAGCCGGATCGCGATTTTTAGGCATTTGGCCGATGACTTCGATACTGCCGAATTTTGGAAATAATAGCCCAACCATCAACCGCAATAAACTCGATTTGCCCGCACCATTCTTGCCCAGCAAACCGTAAATGTGGCCGGGCTCAAGGTGCAAGTCGAGATTTTCAAACAAGAGGTTTTGTTTGCCATAGCCAAAAGAGATGCCTTGTAGATGAATCATACCATGCAATGTTGTAGTGTTCTAGTATAATAGTACACTACAAAGGTAAATGAGTATTTTAGAAATGCAAGCAACTTTGTAATAATTGATAAAAAAAACACCAGGCAGATCGAACCTGGTGGTATCTATTAGTACTAAAATTATATATAAAAGTATGGCTGTCAGGCTCTAATTGAAGATTAATTCGTGTTAGTCGAGCCAGGTTTTTATCAAACTAATGTAGTGTTTCAGGTAATTCTCAGTCAGGGAAATGTTGGACCAATTGTCGAAACGGCGCGATTGCCCGCCCAGATAAAACAGCCAGACTGCCAGACCCACGGAAGGGATAAGTCTTTTTTCTTCGCTGGACAGCGGCGTCACTGCTTCATAGCCTCGGTAGAAGCTGGTCAGTTTCGATTCATAAAGCTTTCTATCCGGTTCGATATTGAACAGTTGTAGGGCAAAATAGACGACATAAAGGATAAGACAGCCTTTTTCATGAATTTCATTTCTTCCAGCGATTCGTCAAAATATTGGCTGGCGTATTGGTAGCTATGGTGATTTATTGCTCGCTGTGAGCCGATTATTGATGCTAATCGGCTCAAATTCGCTCAATTTTAAGCCGATCAAGCGCTTGGGCTTAATGATCGGATCAGAAGCTAATTTGAAATAATAACTTATGATGACATGAAATGGCCCAAAAAGAGGTTAAATCCGAAACCCAGCCTTCTTTTGAGACAAGAAGAAGCATTCTTGTCATTACCAAAATAATCCCAAAATCCTAGTGCATTGAAAGACAAAGCGATACTCATCTTGGGGTGCTTCGATACCAAAGCGGAGGTATTCGCGCATCTGCGTACCCGAATTCTGGAATTGGGGGAAGTAGTCATCACGCTCAATACCGGAACGATGGGGGTAACTGAGCTTTTTCCCGTCGACATTGCGGCCGAGGTAGTGGCCGAGGCAGCAGGAACTACCGTCGAGCAACTTCGTAAAACCTGCGACCGGGGCCAGGCCATCGAGGTGATGGGCCGGGGTGCGGCCAAAATTATCGGGGCACTCGTAGCGGAGAACCGGATCAAAGCCGCGATTAGCATGGGTGGTGGCGGTGGTACTTACATGGCGCTCACGGCAATGCAGGAAATCCCGCTGGGCGTACCAAAAATCTGTCTGACTACCCTGGCTGCCGCCGACTTGTCGCGACCTATGGGCCACAAAGATATTATGCTGATGCCCTCAATAGTGGATGTGGCGGGCCTAAACAGCATTATCGAGCCTATTATCGATCAGGCCGCCGCCGCAATCTGCGCGATGGCTAATACAAAATCTGAGGCAAAGATCGCGAGAGAGGGCAGTATTGCCCTGAGTATGTTTGGCAATACCACAGCCTGCGCTGATCACTGCACCACACTATTGCAGGAAAAAGGCTACGAAGTCCTGGCCTTCCACGCCAACGGGATGGGCGGCCGCACGATGGAGGCGCTCATCCGGGAGGGTTGCTTTGACGGCGTACTCGACCTCACGACCACCGAACTGGCTGATCATTTGTGCCTAGGCGTATGCGACGCGGGCGCCGACCGCCTCACCGCCGCCGCTGAAATGGGTATTCCGCAAGTCGTCGCGCCCGGCTGCCTGGACATGGTGAATTTCTGGGAACCCGATACCGTGCCCGATCACTTTAAAAAACGCCACCTTTACAGTTGGGCGCCCAATGTCACGCTCATGCGGACCAACGCGGCCGAAAACCAAATGCTGGGTAAAGCACTTGTTCAAAAGCTAGAAGGCACCAATGCTACCATCGTCTTGCCGCTGAAAGGCATTTCCCAAATCGATGCTGAAGGTAATGATTTCTATAATGCGGAGGCAAACCAAACCCTATTCGATTCTATCAAAGGAAATGCCGGGAAACATTTAGAAGTACTGGAAGTAAACGCCCATATCAATGATATAGCTTTTGCAGAGATTTTGGTGAAGACATTGCTGAAAAAAATCGGATAAAATATTTTTATTAACTCATTCAAAATTAACCTATGCCCAATCCATGGACCGGTAAGGGGAATCCTTACACCAGACAAGAAGTACGCGATCGACTACAAGCAACCATCGACGCAAAGAAAGCCATCATCGCCGCCGGAGCGGGGACGGGGATCAGCGCCAAATTCATCGAGAAAGGCGGCGCGGATCTGATTATTATCTACAATTCGGGCCGCTTCCGCATGGCGGGACACGGCTCGTCGGCGGGCCTGATGGCCTACGGCGACGCCAACGCCGAAGCGATGAATATCGGCGAATTTGAGGTACTGCCCGTCGTGGAGGAAATTCCCGTTATCTGCGGCGTTCACGGTTCCGACCCGCGCCGCCGCATGTGGCACCACCTGCTGAAAGTGAAGGAAATGGGCTTCTCGGGCGTCAACAATTTCCCCACGCACAGCATCGTGGACGGTCACCTGCGGCAGGTACTGGAAGAGACCGGCATGGGCTTTGCCAAGGAGGTCGAGATGGTGCGGCTGGCGTCGATGATGGATTTGTTTTCTATCGTTTATGTCGCCAAGCCCGAGGAGGCCGCCCAAATGGCCGAGGTTGGGGCTGACGCCATTATCGCCCACGTGGGCACGACGGTTGGCGGCTCGATCGGGGTCGTGAACGCCACCTGCGACATCGACGAGGCAGTCGAGCGGAGTCAGGCGATTATGGATGCCGCCAAAAGCATTAATCCTGACATTTTTTTTCTGGCCCACGGCGGCCCCACTAACACGCCCGAAGACGTGCGGGTGATGCTCGACCGCACTGATTTACACGGTTTCGTGGGCGCTTCGTCGCTGGAACGCATGGGCGTCGAGCAGTCGTTAACCGATTTGACGCGGAAGTTTAAGGCGCTTACTTTGCGGGGATAAGGTTAGGTTTGCGCTATTCTCGTCTTTTTACAGAACAGTTCTTCCCAAAGCTCCTTTTTCTTGAAAAAGCTATTACCAGCCGCCGCCTTTTATCTTTTTCTGGGTTTCACAACTTACCGGACAAGCGCCCAGGATCTACTGCCCGGTTACCTGCGCACCGAATACAAAGTTAGCCCGGTGACGGATGTGGTGGCACCCCGGCTAAGCTGGGAGCTGACCTCATTGGCGCGAAACCAGATTCAGTCGGCCTACCAAATTTTGGTAGCCAGTTCGCCGGAAAAACTTTCGGAGCAGAGCGCGGATGTTTGGAATTCCGGGAAAGTGGACAGCCGTGCCACGGCGCAAGTTGCTTACGCCGGCAAGCCGCTGGCGTCGCGGCAACGCTGCTACTGGAAAGTGCGGAGTTGGGATAAAAATGGCCAGCCGGGTGCATGGAGCGAAACGGCGCTTTGGGAAATGGGACTCTTGAACAAAAAAGACTGGCAGGCGCAGTGGATTGGTCTCGACCCCGACACGCTCGGCAAGGGCAAGATTTATCAATTGCCACCCGCGCCGTATTTGCGCAACGAAGTCAAGGTAAAGCCTGGTTTCCGCAAGGCGCGGCTGTATGTAACGGCGCTGGGTTTGTACGAATTCTCGATCAACGGCACCAAAACTGGCAAAGACTTCCTGACGCCCGGCTGGACCGACTACGACCGCCGGGTGTATTACCAAACCTACGACGTAACCGATCAAATTAAGTCCGGAACCAACGTGCTCGGCTCTCAGCTTTCCTACGGTTGGTACGCGGGCTATCTGGGTTATGCGCTGTTGGTCAAGAACCCGGTGGTGCGGGCTTTTTACGGAAAAGTACCTTTGCTGAAAGCCCAACTCGAAGTGGACTATCCCGACGGCCACACCGAGACTTTTGCGACCGACCAAAACTGGAAAGCCAGCTTCGGGGCCCTGCTCGAATCGGACCTGATGCACGGCGAAACCTACGACGCCCGACTGGAGCCCAATTGGCAAAAGCCGGGCTTCAACGACAAAAAATGGCAAAAGGCAGAGATGTATCCTGACCGCCCCGGTCGCCTGCTTCAAACTTACCCGGCGCAGCCCGTGCAGATTACGGGCACACTCACCGTGAAAAGCCAGACCCGCCGACCCGATGGGGCTTACATCCTGGATATGGGCCAAAACTTTGCGGGGACCGTCCGGCTGCGCGTTACTGGCCAGGCGGGTGATACGATTCGACTCCGCTACGGCGAAAAACTCTTTCCTGACGGGCGGCTGATGACCGAAAATCTGCGCATGGCGCGGGCGACGGATGCCTATATCTTAAAAGGTGATAAAAAAGGCGAAGAATGGGTGCCGAAGTTCACCTACAAGGGCTTTCAATACATCGAAATCAACGGATTGCGTACGGCCCCCACGCCCGAAACCATCGAGGGGCTGGTCATTGGCTCGGAACTTCCCAAAGTAGGTTCTTTCGAGACCGACAACGCGATGGTCAACCAGTTGTACAGCAACATCGAGTGGACGCAGCGCTCCAACTATATCGACATCCCAACTGATTGCCCGCAGCGCGATGAGCGTATAGGCTGGACCGCCGATGCCCACGTGTACGTCAAGTCAGCGACCTTCAACCGCGATGTGTCGGCTTTTTTTACCAAATGGACGGTCGATCTTAACGATGCCCAATATGAAAACGGCGCGTTTCCCCTTTACGCCCCGCGTCCCAACTTGCGTAAAACAGACAGCTACTCGCCGGGCTGGATGGAGGCGGGCATTATTTGCCCCTACCAGATTTACCGCAGCTACGGCGACACCCGTTTGGTGGAGGAAGGTTGGGTGAACATGGTGCATTTCATGGATTTCCTGGAAAAGCGTAGCAACGGCAAAGACTTTTTCACCGAAGCTACTTTCAAAGACCTTAGTCCCAAAGGCGGCTTCGGCGATTGGTTGTCGTTTGGCAAAAAAACGCCGCCCGACATGCTGGCGTCGTTCTACTTCGCCTACTGCGCCGATATGATGGCCGATATGGCCGGGGCGATTAATAAGCCGGACGACCAAAAGCGTTTTCAGGAAATGGGTCAAAAAGTTCGCAAGGCGCTACTGGATCACTACCAAACCGCTAATGGCCGCTTCAAAACCGATACGCTACCCTACGGCGACGGGGAAGGCTACGTGGACGGGGCGCTCGGTTTCATGGCCCATACCCAAACGGCCTACGCTAATGCTATTTACATGGACATCGTACCGCCCAAAGTCATGCCGCAAATGGGCGATTATCTGGCTGGGCTCATCCGGCAGAATGACACAAAACTAGCCACGGGTTTTCTGGGGACCAAGCCGCTGTTACCCGCGCTGTCGGCCACGGGGTATTCCGATTTGGCCTATGATCTGTTTCTTAGTACTGAGTTTCCTTCCTGGGGCTTTGAGGTCGCCAATGGTTCCACTACGATTTGGGAACGCTGGGACAGCTTCACCAAAGAGGACGGCTTCCGGTACAATGCTGCCATGAACTCCTTTAACCACTATTCCTTCGGGGCAGTGTGCGAGTGGATGTTCGGTAACGCGGCGGGTATTCAAGAGGTCGATCCCGGCTTCCGACATTTCAGGATTCGTCCCGAAATCGACTCTAAGTCTGGCCCCGACCGCATGAATCGCCTGAACGCCAGCTACCACAGCATCGCCGGGTTGATCGAATCTTCATGGCGGAAAACGAATGATGGGTTAGTGATGAGCGTAACCGTTCCGGTCAACACCACGGCGGAGATCTTCGTACCCGCAGCTTCGGCGGGTCAGGTAATGGTCAATGGGGAAAAGGCGGGTTCGTCGCCCGATGTGAAGGTGGGCGCGTCCGAAGTGGGCCGTGTCGTCTTATCGGTTGGGTCGGGGAAATACGAAATCAAGAGTGGAAGGTGAGTAAGCCGCTTCTGGCCTGGCACCGACGAACTATTTCCTATCCACATCTTGATTTTAAATCAAATTCGCCCGGCCGGTCGTCCTGCTGTTTGCGCATTCGATACCTAGGTAGGGCCATTTGATTGAATCCTCCTTCAATTCGGCTATTCTTGAAATGCTTAAACTAATCGTCAACTAACTAGACTTGTTGCAATAGGAATATAAATGTATTTTTGGTGCTATGAATATTTCAACTACGAGTTTAACAACGGAAAGAAAGTGGCGTTCTGTGACTGGATATGATGAGAGTCGTTTTAGAAAACTGCTT
>JBBSSJ010000005.1:0-39515 GCA_038242095.1 Cytophagales bacterium | reverse complement strand
GTCGTAGTACTGCGCCCAGTCGTGGCGCATCTCGGGGGTGTCGGGGTGGTAGGGGGGCAGGGGTACCCTGGCCGGACTGTGGCGGAGCTGGTCGGTGGGGATGGACTTGTGCAGACAACTTTCGTGGGAAATCGTGGTGTTGAAAATGGCAAAAAAGGGTTGGCCGGGCTTGCGCTTCTGATACGTGGCAGTATGGCTCGACTCGTCCCAGGCGTCTTCCTGGTCCTTGTCCACATTGTAGTCTTTCTTGACATTATTACTGGTGTAGTACCCCGCCTCGCGCAGGTACTTCGGGTAGAATTTTACAAAATCCGGGACGGGGTAGGTGCTGCGCATATTCTCGGTGCCCAGTGCGGGCGGGTACATGCCCGTGATGAGGGTAGAGCGGGAGGGGGCACACACGGGTGCGGTGGCGAAGGCATGGGTGTAAAGTACCCCCTGCGTGGCCAACTTGTCAATGTTAGGCGTGGTGGCAAACCTATCGCCATAGGCCCCAATCAACGGGCTATTGTCCTCGCTCACAATCCACAGAATGTTGGGTCGGTCCGCCGCTGCGGGGCTCAGCCGTTGCTTGTCAGTGGTTTGCGCTTCTGCCACAAGCGGGGAGACAAACAGTAAAATTGCGTAGGCAATTTTACAAACTCTCCTAGGTATTAATTGATATTTCATGTCTCCGGTTTTAAAAAGTTCCTTTTTTATTAATCCGATCTGCATTTTTGGCTGCCCCGGGCATCTCGCCCCGCTGGCCGTTGGCCGGCAGGGGCTTACCCGTATCCCGGTGGTACCAGTCAGGCGTGATGTTTTCGGGTACGGTGTCTCCCGTTTCGTCCTGCCATTGTTTAAGCACCTTTCGCAGTGCTCCTACTTTTTGTGCGTAGGTTGGCTCATTAACTAAATTCTTTTCCTGAATCAAATCGGCACGAACGTCAAAGAACTCTTCGGGGGGGCGCGGTGTGTGGAATACATCTTCCTGAATGGGCGTCAATGCTCCTTTCTGGCGGGCCGCTTTCAGATCCAGGGCCGATGGGCTTTGGGTGGCGTCGATAGGGCCTTCGTTGGTGAGTTCAGGCCGCCGGTTGATCAGATAGAGGTAGTCCTTCGTACGTACCGCCCGCTCATAGGCGGCATAGTCGTGCCAGTTGTGTTCGGAGAATACGTAGCTCCTGAATTTCTTCTGCGGATTTTTCAATAGCTCAAAAAAACTAACTCCCTGTACAGTTGCCGACGTCCCGGCTTTAGCTGCCTGCAGTAACGTGGGGGCCAGGTCAATGCTGCTGACCATACTCTCACAAACGGCTCCCGTTTTCTTGATACCAGCAGGCCATTTAATGACGAACGGGGTACGCATGCCCGTGTCGTACACGCGGGTCTTGCTACCCGAGAAAGGACGCCCATTGTCAGCCATGAAGATGATGATCGTGTTATCAGCGATGCCCTGCCGTTCCAGTTCACGCTCCAGTTCGCCCACATAGCGGTCGATACGACCGATTTCATTGTAATAGTCCGCCAGATCGGTGCGGGTGTTTCTGGTATCCAGCAGGGTAGGGGGAATCGTGATATCCGTGGCGGGGTTATGCGGCTGCGGAAAGCTGTCCGCCTCCGACCAGGGCCGGTGCGCATCGAAGGCCGCGAACCAGAAGAAGAAGGGTTTGTCCCTGGGACGGGATTGCAGAAGGGGTACCCACTGCTGTTCGCCGCCTTCCCCCACTAATTTCCGATCATTCACCATAACATCGTAGGCACGGCGGGTATTGGGTCCTTCGTGAAACTTGCCCGAATGGGCCGTATGGTAGCCAGCCTTTTTCATCAATTCGGGGAAATAGTCGAGGTGGGCGGGCAGGGGCGTGTGCAGTTCGGCCGCCCCTGTATTGTGGGGGTACCGTCCCGTGAGGATACTGGTACGGCTGGGGCTGCACGAGCTGGCCGTAAGGTAGAAGTTGGTAAATTTGATACCCTCCTTGGCCATGCGGTCGATGTTGGGCGTGCGGATACGGGCATTGCCGTAGCAGCCGATGTCCTCGGCCGAGATGTCGTCCCCGATGATGAAGATGATGTTGGGGGGGGGATCGGCCAGGGAAGTTGCGATGCTAGGCCCGATGGCAAAGGAAAGGGTAGAAAGTAGAACCAGAAATGAGCGTAGTATCATTTTTGTACAGGATTTGACCAAAATTTAAAATTAAGTAAGCCCAGGATTCAAGAAAAAAAAGCTACCGGTTGCCACGCACCAGGGCATTTTCTTTTTCGTAGTTAGGGTTTTTTACAGGCAATTCAAGATTCATTTCTTTTATCCAACCGAAAAGCTCTGTTCGTAATTCGCGGGTGATTTCGGGCCTTAGGATCGCCAGGTCTTTGGATTCTGTTTCATCGGCTTCTATATCGTAGAGTTCAGTCAGTGCTTCGGTATGGTAGATACCCCCATTATCAAGATCGATGTAATCGCCGAAATGCTCGATCAGCTTGTAGCGCCCTTTTCGAATGGCTGCTCCGGGTGTGGCTCCCCACTGGATATCGTAGAGAGGAGCATACCAGTAAAGAGACCGATCCGGTAGGTTGTTACCCTTGAATAAGGGCCGAAAAGAAATACCATCCGTTTGGCTGAGGGTAGGGGCCTGCCCGACCAGATCCCGGAGGGTAGGGAGCAGGTCTGTAGCTTGGACAAGGTTGATACTCTCACTGCCTGGACTGATTTCACCGGGGTAGCGAATGAGCAGTGGTGTGCGGATGCCACCCTCGTAAAGTGACCCCTTACCAGCCCGCAAGGGGGCATTGTTGAACTGGGCGTCCACCCCCCCGTTGTCGGACATAAAAATGACTACGGTGTTCTTTGTCAGATCAGCTTTGTCCAGAAATTCGAGCAGCCGACCGACGCTGGTGTCAAGGTGTTCGAGGGCAGCCAGGTACGTAGCATTCTGCTGGCCCTTTTCAGGAAAGCCTTTGCGTAGGTACTTTTCTACCAGGGCTGACGGGGCCAGTACCGGGCCGTGTACAGTATGGTGCGACAGCAGGACAAAGAAAGGCCGATCCGGGGATTTTTCGATAAAATGAATAGTCTGATCGGTGAGGAAGTCGACACCTTTCTCGCCCCTTTGGTGGTACCCCGGAGGTTCGGTAACAGGGGCTACTGCATCGAATCCATAGGCCTTCGCATAGGGAGCATTTAGTCCTAAATAATCACCCGCCCCCGACGAAGTAATAGTCAGGTGCCATTTCCCAAAAAGGGCAGTGCGATAGCCTGCCCGCTGCATGGCATCTCCCAGAGTCGGGATGTCGTCAGACAGATGCTCGGAGTAAGCCGGCTCCTTCATGTAGGCGTAGGGGAATTCGTACTTCGGGATCACGTGCCACATGTGGAGCCGGGCGGTGTGCTGGCCCGTCAGCAAGGTGGCCCGAGTGGGAGTACACTGTGGGGTTACGTAGGCCTGGGTAAATTTGATTCCCTCATTGGCCAGACGATCAATATTTGGCGTTTTGAGGTAGGCGTTTCCATAACAGGACACATTATTCCAGCCCAGGTCGTCAACGAGTATTAGTAACACATTGGGCTGGGGCCGGGCTGCATGTCCCAGACAGGGAAAGCAGCCCGGCCCAGTAATCACCAAGAGGAATAATAGACGTTGCACTAGCATTAGTACCTAATTATAGTCGTTTTGAGTTAGCTTCGGATTGACGTCGATCGCATTCTGCGGGATCGGGAAATGAAGTTTTTTATCCGTGATGGCCAGGCCTTTGGATTTCAGGACTTCCACCGCCCGGCCGGTGCGCACGAGATCGAAAAAGCGGTGAAACTCGAAACTCAGTTCCATCCTGCGTTCGTGTTCGATGGCTCGGGCCAGGGTGCTGTATTGGGTAGGGTACCCCGGTTCCCCGTAGCCTGGCAAA
Organism: Cytophagales bacterium; assembly: GCA_038242095.1. Lineage (GTDB taxonomy): Bacteria > Bacteroidota > Bacteroidia > Cytophagales > Spirosomataceae > Persicitalea. Next base: position 35,636 of record JBBSSJ010000005.1, on the reverse strand, counting down.
CCCACGCGCGCCCGAACCTGATTGAGGTAAGTCGGATCGCCCGTAACTTCCGAATACAGGAGCAGGATGTCCGCGTACCGGATGATTTCCACGTTCTGTCCGGCGTAGCGCCAGTTGGGGTCGAAGAACTTCATGGTAAAGGGGTAGTTGATGAACTGCTTGGTTTCGAGATTCACGTAGCCAGGATACACCGTGATGTTCTTCCGGGTGGAGTCCGCCTTTTCAAATTCATTGATCAGGTCGGCCGTGGGCGTATTCATACCCTCGCCCCGGAAGGTTTCGTTTATGCCCGGCAGGTGAAAGGCCCAATGATAGGGCGTGTATATCTGCTGGTAGGTGCTGTTCACCGCATTTTGACCCGCCAGAAACTGTAATTCGAGAATCGATGACTTCGAGTTCTTGGTCGCCGGTTGGAATAGGAATACATAATCGTCCTTGTTGACTTTCCCATCCCGGTTGGCGTCCAGAGAGTACAGGTTGCTATCGATAATTTCCTTGAGTTCTTTCCCGGCATTGGCTTTGTCGCCCTGGGTGAGGTACACCTTGGCCAGCACGGCGGCGGCAGCGTGTTTGGTAGCCCTCCCGATGTCGCTCCCCGTGTAGAAGGCAGGCAAGTTTTTCTTGCTCTCAGTAAGATCCTTGATAATCTGCTGGTAAATAATCGCTTCGCTCTCACGAATGTAGTCGTAACTTTCTCCTGCCGTCACCACTTTCAAAGGCATCGGAATGTCACCCCATACCCGGACCATATTGAATAAAATCAGCGAACGGACGAAGGTGGCTTCGGCAACCAGCCGATTCTTCATTTCGGGTTTACTGAAAGTCACCTCCGTTTTTTGCAGTTGTTCGATGATGTTATTACAAATGAAGAGCGCGTTGTAGCAAGTTTCCCAGGCCGTCTGGATTCTGCCGTTATTGGTCTGAATCCGATATCCAATAATGTCTTCCTCGAAGGTGGTCGATCCCCCCGTGAACTCGATGTAGGTATTGTCGGAATACAACTCACCGTAGAGATCCACGATACCCCGGGCATCGTAGACCCGGTTGAGCTGACGGTAGACATCGTCGACAGCCTGGACGAGCTGACTTTCATTATTGTAAAAATTCCCCTGAGTAAGCTTGGTTTCGGGGTAAAGATCCAGCTGATCCTGGTTACAGGAAACCAAAGACAGGAGTATCAGGAAATATAGACTATATGATCGATTCGTTTTCATCACTGTATGGGGGTTATATTAGAAACCAATATTAATACCGAACGAGAGTACCTTGGCAGTGGGGTAAGGCGAGTGGGTTACACCCCGTTGCGCCGCCTGAGTGACACCCCCGTTAAAGTTTTCCGGATCGAAAAGCGGACTGTTTTTCTTCGTGAGCAGATTCAACCCATTGGCGTAAACCCGAAGCGATTGCAGCTTCAACTTAGAGAGTATGGCCGGTGTAAAGGTGTAGCCCGCCGTGATGCTCTTCAAGCGGAAATATGACCCGTCGACGATCCAGTAGCTCGATGCCGTTTTTTCGTACCCGTCCAGGTTTACGGTCAGCTTGTAGTGGTACCCATCACCCGGCTCAGCCTCCGACCGCCAGCGGTTGACCGCTTCACCGTAGTAATTTCTTCCTTCGTGGTAGAGCATGGAGCGGTGAATATTGTTATCGTACACGTCGTTGCCCTGTACCCCCTGCACCAGAAAGCTGAAATCGAACCCGCCGTATTTAAGGTTATTGGTAACACCCCAGATGAAATCCGGCGAGTTGTTGCCGATGATGGTCCGGTCGTCGGCATTCAGCACGCCGTCGCCGTTGATGTCGGCGTAGCGGCCATCGCCGGGAGTGGCTGATTTGTAACGAGCAGCATCGCTGTCTATTTCGGCCTGATTCATATACACCCCAAGGTACCTGAACCCGAAGAAGCTGAAGATGGGCTCACCGATTTTATTGATCGACTCCATTCCGAATCCCGGCTGGTAGATCATGGGTGCGTCACCTACTCCCAGCGCAAGTAGTTTGTTGCGGTTGTGCGAGTAGTTGAATTGGGTGGACCAGGACAGTCGTCGGCCCGACAGGTTATAGGTGGTCAGGTTGAGTTCCAGTCCCTTGTTCTGAAGCTTGCCGATGTTTTTGAATACACTCGTGAATCCGGTCACGGTTGGAACGGGCACGTCCAGCAACAGACCGTCGGATTTGGAGATATAGTAATCCGCCTCCAATGAAATACGGTTATTGAGTAGCCCGAGGTCGAAGCCCAGGTTTACCTGCTGGGTACGCTCCCATTCCAGGTCAGGATTGGTGATACTGCCGGGATAGTAGGTAGTGGACAGGCCACTGCCCCGGCTGATCCGCCCCTGCGCCATGGTACCTATCCAGCGGTAATCGGCGAACCGGTCGTTGCCGGTGAAGCCGTAGCTGGCCCGTAGCTTTAGATTATTGATTACCCGGCTTTTCATAAAAGCTTCATCCGAAATAATCCAACCACCCGAAATGGAAGGGAAAACTCCCCACTTATTGTTGGGCCCAAAGCGCGACGATCCATCGCGGCGGATACTGGTTGAGAGGAGGTACTTTCCCTTGAAGTTGTAGTTGACTCGGGAAAAATAGGAAATCAGAACGCTCTTATTGATTTCGTCCGTCGCCTGAAATACGGTGCGGCCCGCACTTAACGCATGGATCAGGTCATTGTCGTACCCTCTTCTCTGCTGGGTCGTGGAGTAAAAGTCGTTGTTGTTGTACTCCATCCCGCCCAGGACGGAAAGCGTATGATTTCCAAAGCTTTTGTCGTAGGTCAGCAGATTTTGGGAAGTATAGTTCAGAATCCGATCCTGACCGACGGTCATGGAACCCTCATTGTAATAGGTAGGGCCCATGTTGGGATCGACGGCAAAATAATCACTGTCATCCACCCGTCTGTAATAAAAATTCAGCGCGGTTCGGAACCGCAGCCCAGGTAGGATATCAATTGCGGTATGGACGTTGCCCAGGGAGTTGAAGCGTTTGTGCTGGATGTCGTCGTTGATGCGGTACAGGGGATGTCCGTTCTTGGGCCGGAACAGAATGGCATCATACTTCTCGAAGCCGGGCGTAGTGGCGGGGCCGCCGAGGTACCCATTGGTGCCGAATACAGGGAAAACAGAAGGGTACTGCACCGCCCACTCCACGATCCGGTTATACGGCTCATTTTCCTTGTCATAACTCAGGCTGAGGGTACCCCCTACCTCCAGCCAGTCCCGCACCTTGGTCACGGCTTTCACGCTGAACGTGTACTTCTGGTACGCGGAGCTAATGACGACCCCCTGCTGGTTGACATACCCACCCGATAAAGTGAAGTTGGTTTTGGCGTTTCCACCGCTGGCGTTGAGGTCTATTTTTTGCATGGGGGCCGCCTGGAAGATGACGTCCTGCCAGTCTGTATCGATCAACTGACCCGGAGTCTCAAACTGGGTCGGCCAGGTATACTTGTACTGCTTGCGGGCCGCAATGGTATTGGGGGCGTTGGGGTCTCCTCCGGATTCAATCCAGCCATTCTGAGCCGCATCGATGGAGGCCTGGGCATACTGGGCGGAGTTCATGACATCGATTTTATCAATCACTTTCTGAGCTCCATAGGTGTAGTTCAGGTTGAACTTCGTCTTCCCTTCTTTTCCGCTTTTGGTGGTGATCAGTATGACGCCATTGGCACCCCGTGAACCGTATATGGCGGCGGACGAGGCATCCTTAAGGATTTCGATGGATTCGACGTCCGTACTGTTCAATATGTTCATGTCATAGGTAGGCAGGGGCATCCCATCGACGACAATGAGGGGGCTACTGCTGGCGGAAACGGAATTAATACCCCGGATCTGGATGGAGGACGAGGTGCCGGGGCGTCCGTTGCTGGCCAGTACCTGAACGCCGGGAATTTTGCCGTACAGGGCCTGACCAATTTCGACCACCGGTCGGCTGTTGATTTCCTGATCCATTTTTACCGAGCCCACCGCTCCAGTCACATCACTTTTCTTCTGGGTGCCATAGCCCACCACCACTACTTCGCTGAGGGCTTTGGTATCCGTGGCCAGCGTGACATTCAGGGTCGTTTGGTTACCAACGGGAATTTCCCGGGCCAGGTACCCCACAAAGCTAAATACCAGCACCGGCTGGTCATCGTCTAGGGAAAGCCGGTAGTTTCCGTCCTGGTCGGTTGTGGTCCCTTTCTGGGTACCCTTCACCAGAATGCTCACCCCCGGCAGGCCCTCCCCCTCCTCGCCGCTGACTTTACCGGTTAGGATTCGGTCGACAGTTTTTGCCATGTCCACGTCAACGGGCGCGGACAGGCCGCCGGTTTCTTTTTTTTGGTTCTTGAGAAGGATTCGGTTTTCGGACACCACATAGGTAATGGAAAGCGGACGAACCAGTTCATCCAGCACCCATTCCAATTTTTTGTTGCTGACCTTCATCGTGACTTTATGCCCATTGCCGATCGCGCTTGAACTGTACAGGAAATGCACATCGGCCTGTTTTTCAATGAGAGTAAGGACTTCCTTTAATTCGGCGTTCTCCACGTCCAGCGAGATAGTCTTATAGAGAATGTCCTGCCCGGAGCTCTTGTGGGCAAAGCAGAACCCGCACAGCAGGATGCCGAGTGCCATCTGCTGTAGGGATATTTTTAATGTCAGCCAAACCCTGTTGGGTATTTGTATATTTTTTCGCATTTTTCTGGATTAATTTAGGTGATAACCTGGTTTTTATCCAGACCCAAATGGGTCATTTTTCGAGAGTGCCTTAATCCGCGAATAGTCTATCTAGTCAGGGGGGGATTGATCATAATGTTTCATGTCGAATTAGGTAAGGGTTTAGATGTTTAGTGCTGAAAGGGAGTCATTGACAGCCATCACCGAGAATAAAGATGGTTGTGCCGCGGGTTTCAAGTTTGGCACCCACCGCTTCGCAAATGAACTTCAACTGCGCATACATGGGCAGCCCCTTCAGATCGCCCGTAAAGTGACACTCTCTCAGGTCGAAGCCCGACATGACAATTTCCACCCCGTACGCATCGCGGATCCGATCGATTATTTTCCCTATGCGCTCTTCCTGAAAGACGAAGCCCGCCTCCTGCAGGGGTGGCACCAGGATTTGGGGAGAATCCACGATCCCCGTACGAATGGTGTGCAGTTCCGTATCGAATGACGCTTTTTGGTTGGGGGTGAGTATGACGCCGTCAAGCTCACCGCTTCGGCGGGACCGGGTGGCGTAGACGGATACTTTCCCCTTCTTTACCGCCACCTCAATGGATTTGCCATCGGGCGAAGGCTGGATCTGAAAACTGGTACCGAGTACTTCGGTAACGATACCCCCGGAATGAACCAGAAAGGGTACTTTTACATTTCGGTGGATGTCAAAAAAGGCACTTCCGGTCAGGAAAACGGTGCGCGTTTTGTGGCCGAAATCTTCGGCCACAACAATGCTTGCGTTTCTCTCGAGCAGAACAGAACTGCCATCAGCCAGATAGATTTTCTGTTTTGAGCTTGCCGTATTCCGGGTTTCGATCCCGTGTTGAGGGAGCGTTTGGGCCATCTCACTAGGTGCCTTTGGGAAGTTGAGGGCATACACAGCCACGAAAATGACACAGGCCGCCGCCGCGACGCGCATCCAAACGGGCAGTACTTTTATTTTCCTAAATACCCGGTGAACCGGATTAGAAATTCTGCGTTCCAGTCGGTTCCAGATCCTTTTTTCTGTATCATCTTCCTCGGATTCATCCAAAAATCCTTCTAACTCCAAACTTTGGCTGTGGGACTGGTCGGCCCAGGTTGATAAAAGCGCCATTTCCTCGGGGGAACATTCTCCCAACAGGTATTTTTCGGTCAGCTTATCGAATTCGTATACAGTCATGAGTTCTGCGGTCAGTTATCGGAGTGGAAATTTTGCAGCTGATGCCGAATCATCTTCAGCGATTTGGTTATGTGGTACTCCACAGCTTTCTCAGTAAGGTCCATTTTTGAGGCGATGATTTTAACCGGCAACTCCTCCATTTTGCTCATTCTGAAAATCCTGGCCGTTTTTTCAGGCATTTGGTTTAATACCTGCTCCACCGCTTGGGACAGCTCAGTGGAGCTGGTGTTTTCGTCCATTTGAAAATTCTCGAAAACCTTACTCATGAGCAGGTGCTCCTGGTATTTACGTAAATTGATACGAGCCTTAAGGGACTTATTGGTTAAGTTCCGCGCAGCGATGAATAAATACACCTTGAGATTTTGGATTGATGCACTCTTACGGTTCTGCCAGATACTGAGCATCAGGTCGTGGATGATTTCCTCTGCATCTTCCCTAGTGCCCAACTGCTGAAATACGAAACCGAAGATCGGTCGGAAGTACCGGCGGTAGACTGCTCCGAAAGCCGCAGAATTGCCTTCTTTGAGTAGTAAAACCAATTCTTCGTCGGCAAGATTAGAAAGGTTCATCATTCAAGGGGTTGTGTTTCTTGATAAAGGTTCCACTTAGGCATCAAATCCCTAAAAATCCTTCAATTTTATTTTCTAATAATGCCATTATTTTTTAACTGCCATACTGCACCCTGTATGTTATATGCACTTGGCGGCGGCTAATGCACAAAGTAGTCTAGCACCAAAAATGAATTTTCCTAGCCTATTGGTTCGTCGGTTGCAAGTTTGGGGCAGATATGGAAAACCGCTCACCAGCGCATCATCTACCCACATAGTTAAGCCCACAGGCAGCTACGTGCACTAGTAGACCCGTCGGCGTAGGCGGTGCCCCGATCTGCGGCTGGGACTGCCAATGTCCCAGGTCGGCGCATGACCTGACTCCATTCAGGTGCAAGCACGGCTGATGCTTTGGTGAACTTTGTAATAAGGAACATGGACTGGGAAGCTTGCGGAGTAAAGGTGAGTGACGCTTTATCAAAAGTTATTACATCCGATAAGCTTTAATTATAGGACATGACAAGCCAGGAGAACTTTTGTTGATTTTCTTTCCCTGCTATTCGATTTTCAGATGTGAGCAAAAAGTTTTTATCACGTCTCTTGTTAGTGAGTGCCAACTTACCTTATCCCAACAATCGACAGTTCTAGTCGAAACCCTAAGTGTCACTCATTTCATCTCTCAACTTTCCACTTGCTTGACAAGTCAGCAAATCATAACTTGACAGACTTAATTGAACACATCCAACAGGTTTATTTGCGCGCACGATAATCAGATGAATCCATAATCGAATCGTGAAGGGTGTCAACTTTTACCGCTTACATGAATTCTAAACGCATACCTGAAGCCCCGGAATCCAATGCGGGTGATGATTTTCATATACTTTGGACAATCCGACGCTCATTCGATTTACTCAAATTTGACGAGTCGGGTCTCAAAGCCATCACGATAGAAGGGCCGTTGACTGAGGAGGCCGACGATCTTGACCCAACCGGAGGCAATCTATTGGGTATCGACATTGCCGAATATTTCGGGCATGACAGTTTTGATCAAGCTGACCGAGTAATTTTCTCCCAACTCAAATACAGTACCCGTAATCCCGAAGTACCCTGGACAATTGCCCGAGTCTGTCAAGGAAAGAAGAATGATAGCCGGAAGTCTATCATCGGCCGTTTGTCTTCCAGCTTCAAGACCTACCTCGACGGCTACGGCCGGGAATTGGTTATATCCAAATTAACAATAAAAATAGTAAGTAATCGGCCCGCTGATGCGGCATTATCCTACCTAGTTGGCTGTACGAAAGCCGCCTTACGGAATAGCCCTGATGGATTGACTAAGCATAAATTGAGGCAGTTCTTTGGCATTGAATATTCTGACGAGGCACCGCAACTGATTGATGGATTAGACCGATTGTCTCATGCCTCAAAACTGCAATCCGGTGAGTTAGTCGATTTCATCAGCCTACTCGATGTATCAGATTGCGGTACACAGTCCCGATTTTTTCAGGAACAGTCGATTATCTTGGGGATTGATAAGATTACACGAGCAAACCCCAATAGGCAATTCTCACAGTTGCATCGAGCTATTCATGTCAAGACCCTGCCAGAAAATCGGCAGTATAATAAGATCGTCAGGGAGGATATTCTGGCGGCGTTCGGGTTCGGCAGCATTGACTCACTGCTGCCAGCGCCAGCCCGCTTTGATTCCATCGAACACCTTATCGAACGATCGCAGTTGAAGAGTATCGTCAAAAAAATCATGGCGTCAGACGTCGTTAAGGTCGTGTGTATGCATGGTGGAGCCGGATTCGGTAAATCGACAATCGCTCGTTCTTTAAGCAAACATCTGCCTGCTGGCTCGGCAACGGTCGTCTTCGACGCTTACGGTGGCGGTACCTACCTCGACCCGTCGGATCAAAGACACGAACATGAGTGGGCTATCCTGCAAATTGCTAATGAATTGGCTATCATGGTGGGTTCGCCACTATTGCTTTTGCACAATGAAAGGCCAGTCGTGTACCTCAGAGAACTAAAACAGCGAGTAGAGGTGGCAATTGACATTGTCAGGACAGTTAATCCGTCAGCCGTAGTCTGCTTGGTGTTTGATGCTGCCGATAACAGCGTCGTGGCTGCGGAAAGCGCTCACATGCGAAGTGTCGTCATTGATTTAGTTAAGGAGAAATGGCCTGATGGGTTCAAGCTTGTTGTCACGGCCCGGACGCATCGGCAAGATCAACTGGAATTGCCTCCACAGCACATTCCCATTGAGTTGGAAGCTTTTAAGGTCGAGGAAACCCGATGCCATTTGCTTGCCCATCTACCAGACGCGACAAATAAGCAGGTGTCTGAATTTCATGAACTTACCCACGGTGTGCCCAGAGCGCAGGCGTATGCATTAGCGGGCCAAACTAGCATGGAAGCCATTCTAAATCCGCTGCGCCCAGGTGGCAAGCAGGTCGAAGATTTGATTCAAATGGAAATCAAAACCGCAATAGACAGGCTTGGCGATGCGTCTTTGGTGACTACGCTATTGCGTCTACTCATCCTGCTCCCCAGACCTGTGCCAATCATTTACGTGGCAGAATTAGCCAATACGAAGGTTACCGTATTGACTGATTTGGCGACCGATTTGTGGCATGGACTGGCCTATCAATACGGGCAGCTATATTTTCGGGATGAGGATTACGGAACATACCTAAGCGATAATTATCCTCCTAAAGAAGATGATTACATCGCTATTGCGGATCTTTTTTGGAAGAAGGCAGATACTGACGCTTATGCCAGTCAGCACCTCGGCAACTTCTTGCTGTCGGCAGGAAAAGCCGAGCAACTCCAACAACTCGTATTGGATAAGGATTTGCTTCAACAACCCGCCGACCCTATTCAGAACCGGGAGGTGTTTTTGCAACGAACCCGATTGGCCATGCAGGCTGCGCTGGCTACCGCGACCGACCAATCGACATTTTTGAAATTGCAGATGGTGGCAGCCGAGGCCACCAAAACTGATAATGTCCTGAAAAAAACCTTACGTGAATATCCGCAGCTAACAGTGCGGTATGGTGATGTAGGCTCCATTCAAAAACTCTACGTGGAGCCGGAGGAGAACGATCACAGTGGTGATGACTATGAAAATGGAAGGTCGCCACAGCGTCATTTTGGATCACTTTGTTATCAAAGCGCAGTGGTATATGCCCGTGATCCCGCTCGCCGTCAGTTGGCCGAAGCTCAATTGAAGCAGGCTGATGCCTGGCGACAATGGGTGCGCGGTAGGCCGGAAGGTTCGCGGAAAGGGTTTTTTGATATTCTCGACATAATTGCCGGACTTGAAGCATACGTCGTGCTCCGGGGTGTTTCCGATGCCGTACGTTGGTTCAGGACTTGGAAGACAGGTGAGTACAAGGCATCCATTTTACGAAACCTTGCCGAAAACCTGCTGATTCATTATCCATACAGTCAAGTTCAAATTTGGCTGGCCGAAATAACGCTACGGGCTGGTGCGGCTCTTATCGTTTGGGATGCGCTGAGAACTTACGGCAAGCAGGATTGGCCCCCTATCCCGGCAATTGTAAAGCCGTTGCAGCGACTGAGTATGAAAAAGCGTGAGCTGTCCACACACATTCAGCGAGCAGGACTGAGCTTGTGCGAGAGCCTAACGCGGAAGGGGAACTCGTCAGGTACAGTGTTGCACCTGTTGGACTTGTTCCAACCGAGCAAACCGGAAGTAAAAACCTTCTATTTCAACGAGACTCCGGAGCAGCAATCACAGGTTATTCTCAATCTATACGTCCGGGGCGAGGTGCTGCGATCGGCGCTGATGGAGACGGCGTTAGAAATCCGGCATTTCTATCCAGAGGAGTTGCAGGCTCATTTGGCGAAGCAGGACAAGGAGAAAAAGGACAAATACGAAAATGATAGGCTCATAGATCAAAAGCGACGGTACGACCACCTCTATCCACACATACTGACTTTCTTTCAGATACGAGCGCACTTTCTGACCGGTATCATTAATGAACAGCAGTTCAATGTTGGATTTTCCGAGGCCGCAAACAAATTAAAAGCCGATTGGGAAATCAGGCACTATCGGCGAATGGAGTTTGGGCATTACATGACATTCCTAGCTTATGCCATCCTTGATGTAATTCCCCAATACAGCAAACCTGGAGAATTAGTCGGTCAGCTACTGGACATATTCCTGGAGAAACCACAAAACGCTATTCGATTACGGCTGGTAATGTCCGACCGATTGACGACCAACCCGGCTACTCGTCCGCTGGCGTTGCCACTGCTCGACGAGGTGACGGATTGGCTGAACGATGGCCACGAGGTGGGCGAAACTCGAATCGATTCGTTTGCCGAGATCACACTCATTGGTCAGCGCATAGATTATACCATCGGCAAAGCGTGTTTCGACCGACTTATCGACGCTGCTTCGCACATCGACGTGGATGCGCACGAGCAACTGCTGTGCCTGGAACGGCTAGCCTCACAGGGAATCCCACAGCCGAACCCCGAGCTAACGCACGCGTTTGGCCGCTACGCCGAGTACTGTTATGAGCAACTCAGGGGGTACGATCATTTCCCCTGGGCGTCAATCGTTGCAACCTTATCGCTACTCGACCATTCCTCCGCGTTGGCTCAACTCTGCCGATGGGATCATCGGAACGTACTCCCGTTTACCGACCAACTGGTTACGGCTCTCATCATTGGACTGGAAAAAGGATGGCTACCACATACCACGGTCAGCGGACTGTTGCCGCTGCTAGGCAATTATTACGACCGGGTCGACGAATTGCTGGCCTCGCTGGTTGAGCGCTACGATCAGCAAGGCGATGCCCCACAAAAGGTTCGTTTTGTTGAAGATATGCTTTACGATCTCTCGACACGGTACAGAGGCGATGCAAGTCACAAAATTATCAATAGACTCTCCGACCTACCGGGAGGAACATACCTCAACGCTAATATTCGCAGAAGGTTGAAACACTACTTTCAGACCGTGCTGGATCAATACAGCAAGCGGAGTGAATCAAATTATCAGTACGAATCGCCGAGGCCGAATGATGAAGAGGAAGGCTCACCCCAGTGGCGGGAATTGGCACAGACAGTCGATCCGTTCAGCACGGCCAGTCTGGAAGAAGCCATACGCCAATTGACCAAAAAGAAGTTCAACTTTTTCTATCACAAAGAAGGAAAAGCTTTTTGGGAATTATTGACCCAGCGTTGCTCCCCAGGTCAATACGCTGAGCACCTTACGGCCTTCGCTTTGATCGATACGAAGCTATTGCCAGTCAATCACTTTCTCGACTTGTTGGAAGTGCCGTTATTGGCCTGGCGCACGTTACCAACCGTTATCCAATGGAAATCGGACAATGCCGAGAAGGTTTTTGAACACTGGTTCTTGGCGTTCCGCAACTTTGGTAGCCTTCAACACAACTATATGTATGCCTTGGGTCGCTTGCTCGACCTATCGGAAGCCGAGCTATCGAAACTCGTTTCCCGCATTATCCCCGGCTTTATCCATCAATTGAAGGCGAATGATCTGTACGAATTAGTCGAGTACACCCGGCTGCCTTTGCTGGGTTCTGAAATTGAAGCTTTACTGACTTGGACTTTGGATCGATGGAACCAGGCTGTCCCCGCCGAAATGGGTGACGGCCCTTGGCAGGAACGTTTCCGGCTTTCGGGCAATAAGGATGAGGCGGTGGCCGACGTGCTGCGGTATCTGATGGGCCACCCTGCCAGAAACCTGCGCGGCCGGGCTGCTCACGCGCTGCGCCGGTTGAGCGATTACGGCCAGCGGGAGGTGCTGCGGCACTTGGTCGAAAAGACCAATAAGCGCCATTGCACACCATTCCAACATCCAACCTATACTTTTTACTGGCTCTCGGCCAAACTCTGGCTGTGGGCAACGATTGATCGATTAGCCATCGATGCACCCCAAACGGTTAGGCGCTTTTTACCACAGATGCTGACTGAATTAGACCAAGAGCAGGGCCACGCGCTTATCCAGTTTTTTATCCGCCGAACTGCACTTCGGCTGCTGCAAAATGATCCATCGGCGTTCACAGCCAGTAACCGACAGCTAGTTGAGAATACTTTAACAAGTCATTTGCTGCCGGTTGAAGATTCGACTTCAGTAAAACGAAATGCGGTGGTGGATGAGCCAGACCGAGAATTAGCTTTCTACTTTGATCCGATCGATACCTTACCTTACTGGTATAATTCATTGGGCCGTCTATTTGGCGTCAGTTCGCATGAGGTTGCACAACTGGCCGACGAGGTCATCCGCGACGAACTTGGTTTTGTGGGTGATGCCCGGCAGGAAAACCACGTCCGTTCCGAGGAGTACTACAGCACGTCGAACAAACACGGTGAACTGCCGGAAGTGGAGGATTTGAGAAGCTATTACGAGTACCATGCCATGTTTTACGCGGCTGGAAGGCTTCTCAAAATTCTTCCACTGATAGCGAGAGAGGAGTACGATGATTCGTTCGATGATTGGCTGGCTCAGTGGAGTACGTATTGGCCAGACATATGGCAGGCCGACCTCCGCGACCCACCGCCCAACAATGAGCCGGTCAACAATTCCCGTTCGATAGACCCACTGGACGAGTGGCTGGCGGTGGATCTGGCCGATCTGGCCAAGCGGATTGTTTTCAGGGAATCGAATGAAGTGGACGAGGGTATTACTGTCTATGCAGGGTGGTCGAACGATTTCGACAATGCCAGCGAGAACCTAACGCTTCGCTCGGCGATGGTGTCCGCCAAAACAGCCCCGGCCTTGCTCAGGGCGTTATATATGGTGAGTGATTATTATAATTACGCTGTTCCAACGGAGGATTCGGAACACGAATACGATGTCCCAGGTTTTACGTTCACGGGTTTTGTGAAACTTGTTTACTCGGAAAACTACCGAGCGTTAGAGAAGCATGACGATTTTGCTAACGATCTGCCCAGTCATTTCGTACAGCTTGGCGATGCCTTTACCGCGTGGAGCGGAGGTGTCCTAAGTGCTGATTTCCGACTGACCAAAACAAACCAAAGCACGATTGCTCATTTCGAAAACTGGTCCAACGTTCATAAGTCACGGCATCAGCAAGTGGGTGGTGCCGGAATGCGATTTTCAGTCAACAGGGATATACTGTGCCGGTATCTGGCAGCTCATGATTTCTGTCTATTGATCGAGTGCCACATTAAACGCGAAAGCAAACCGCGAGACGACTCCTCAGGAGAGCATCAACCCACCAAACCAACCTTATTTTTACTTCACGCCGATGGAACCATCAGTACCCCAACAGCCTGAAGCCATATTGGCTTTGGGCAAAAAGATAGTCGATGAACTGAATTTGTCTGACAGTGTCGATACGCTCGGTCGCTGGATGGCGCACTATACTGCCGAACTTATACAGCAAGCCGAGTTGGCAGCCACCTCAGAGGAGCGCACAGCAGCCCAACAGGTCTGTTTTGAAACTATTCTCAAGCTGTGGGATCACCGAGAGACTGCCCTCCATGGTGCACAGCCCGGCGCATCGCTTAAATCGGCCATTGCCGTATTGAAAGCTGCCAACGGTCAGGAGGAAGAGAATTTGTACTGGCGGTACGATACCCGAAATACCGACTATCCATGGGCCGATTTCATACAAAGTCTGCGCCAAACGGTTGATCGTGCCGTCCTGTATTGCGTAGCCGGTTCGGTCAACGAGGAAATATTGATGAAAGAAAAGAAATGGGCTGAGCAGTACGGCGAATTCATAACCGATGAGGAACTTGAAGTGGTAGAAAATATTGACGCTCTGCTGCATGGAGGTTTACTGCTTCCTGATCGAGTTGTTTTGGTAATGGGTAAAACAAAGGTTCTTACGATTGAGGAAAGACAAAGTATGATTCTGGCTAAAATTGACGAATTATTCAACGATCAGCTTGATAATCTAAAACAACTTCAAACTAATTTGGCGAGAGGAGATGCTTCAGCTGCGGACCGTTCGCCCATGTGACCAGACTGAGAGTGTTCCTTGTTTCATAAAACTATTGCATGACGTCGCTAGGCCATGGTGAGTCGGGGGATGATACGCTTCATGAAATCAACGCATTTCTCTTGACACGAAATGAGGTAGACTTTCGGTTTCTGAACGGCCACTTCATGAACCGATTCGTTTCGTATTTCTTTTAATTCTTTGAGAAAAGCAACCTCTTTGACCGTACATAGTTTTTTATCGGCCGCATACGCAATGAGATTGCCAAAATTTATTGAGGGCTTCTTCTCATATCGCTTCCGGAACTCGTCATCTTTGACCAACCAAGTCTTTAAGACATTTTCCAGAATCTTGGCCATTGTGGCTACAGAATGGATAGCCTGATCCGCGCGAAGCAGCTTACAAGCCGAATCAATTTCTATCGCCACTTTGGGCAATAGCGGTGTATATAGTTCAGCGAGTCTGTCGAGCTTTTCGATGACGAGAACAATCGATGGATCTATTTGCGGAGTCCTTCTTACCAATTCATTGACTAGTTTGGTCTGTTGCTTGAACGCCCTATTAGACTGATACGTAACTGATTGCAAATACCAATAAGACTGGTTCTGTTGATTTGCAGCCTGTCGCAGTCGTTTTACCTCCTGGTGCTGGGACCAGAGGTAAAATGCCACAACTAAAACGAGTATCAGTACAAAAGTTTGAGAGCGAAAATCTGGTTTTGTTTTCATCATTTTATGAGAGAAAAATAGATACTAAGCTGAACACATGACGCGTAACCGTTCACAGCCGTGGGCGAGGAGTCCACGGCTGGCGGTAGCCAGTAAATTAGATGATTTAGGGGATAATTTTTGTATTGAAACACCGGGTTGAACGATGTATACCTCCAAAGCAAACTGGTGCACAGGGCTTGAATCCACCACTTCTGCGAACACTTTGAGACTGCCCTTTTTAAAAACGGAACCAGTCTGGGCTCGTTTATTGACCTGTCCAATCGAGATACAGTTTCCTCTCATTAATGACATCAGCTATTTTTGCCGCTGTCATTGCCTCAGGGGAACTTGCTAATACTAATTCGATGGCTTCTTGGAAATTCATACCTTATACGCTGGTTCTGTTTAATTATAAATTTTGACTTCTACTCGCTCTTCTCACGCCTGTACCGTTCTCGAATCTCCTCAATGGTTTCGTCTTTGGGTCGGCTGACGGTAGCGTCTGTCAGTATTTCAATGACCCACTGCGGAGTGGGTACGTCCTCAAAGGAGATGTCGCCGTGGACGATTCGGCAGATATCGACGGGGACGGTCGAGTTGTCGGTTAGTAATAACTGGTTGGGTACTTTTTTGTAATGTTTCAGAAGCCGAATGGCGTTGTAGTAGCGGCCCCGGATAATATCTTCCCGCACAAAATGCCCGCCCTCGCTGGTGCGGCTGAGTACGCGGTTGATGCACAGATTGATGTTGTCGGTGCAAAAGAACTGAATGATAACCTTGTAGCCGATCAGGTTCATGCGTTTCAAAAACTCCCAGGTGTCGTTGTCAGCCAGATTGGTCTCGAACCCAAATGATTCCTTACGCGCCAGGTACTTGTTCATGCGCTGAACGGCCTCCGCGTTGGCCAATTCCTGGACATTGAGGTTGAGCAGTTCTTCGCGGAGCTGTTTGGCAATATCGTCGGCGTTGATGATGGGAATGTTGATCGGCAGCACCGAGTAGGCACTCGTCGACTTCCCGATGCCGTTTGGCCCCGCTACCACGTAAACAAAAGGCTCATTCTCCATCGTAGGGCCGGGCCAGTTCTTGATCCTCGACCACGAAACGCCTACCATCCGCAAACTCGGCAATGACGCGCTCACCCAGCGCATAATAGATGGGTAGGCCCCGGCTGAATGCCTTTTCTTTGGCCCGTTGCACGATTTCGGTAGCGGCCTGTTCTTTTTCGGCGGCGCTCATAAGATGGTAGGGCGTTTTGGCCCCGCCGTAAAGCAGCTTGATAGCGGTCGTTTCCATAGTTATCCGAGTAAGTCGTTGATTTCAAATATACCTAATCGCTTTAAAATAGCTTGAGTTGAGACTTTGGCGGGCCAGGATTCGAACCTTTCGGGTGAATCTGGTCCTCCCCGAAGTACCCCGCCAGCAGCCCCTCGAACAGGGCTTCGCTTTCGGCCAGGGCAGTTCGCGTTTGCTCCTTTTGCGCTTCGATCTTTTCTACGATTTCGGCGAAGTGGTTTTGGAGAGGTAGGGGTGGAAAGAGTAAATTTACAGATTTGATATCATTGAAGTTCAGACCTGCTTTTACTCCGCCCTTATTTGCGCTGCTAAATTGTCTTTGGCAGTATTCCGACGCTAACAATTCTGAAATAAAAGTGCTATTTATTCCACCTTTTAGTCTTAATAAAGCCAAGTGCTGACTAATGTAAGCCTCTCCAAAATTTTCTGGGATAACCGCAGTCCTTCCCAAATCTGCGGTTATTGATAGCAATATATCATTAGCTTGAACCCTTGTTCTTTTGGCTTCAGCTGTATTGGGTGCTATGACATACGCAATTTCATCCATTTTTAATTTGTTATACCCCACATTCTGAATTCTCAGGAATTTGCTACCTGAATCAGAGTAATATTCAGCCCATCCCCTTGATCCGCTAGTTAGAAACTGAGTTACTTCTCCCAACTTCTTTACCTCCCATCCTTTCTCATTCATCACCGGATCGCCGAAAAGCGCGATGAAGGTACTTTGCAGCAGTTCGTCGTAGTGGGCCAGGAGTTGCTGGTTTTGCTGGCGCAGGGCATCGGCTTTGTCCAGCACGGCGGCGATGTGGTGCTGGGTGGGGAGGTGGGGGAAGCTTACCTCTAATCTTTTTAAACTGGTAGAGTTAAGTATCGGGACAACTGATTTATTGCCAAGATTTATAAGCTGATCTTTTTTAAGTAATAACTGGTAGTAAAAAAAATCAGCATAAATATCTTTCACCAATCCAATAGCTGTAATTTGCTGATTACTAGAACCTTTTGTTCGTAAAATTCCAACTTTACCTATATTTCCAATACAATTTATGAGTATACTGTTTGGAGAAAATAAGGGAGCTTTATTTTCATCGATTGCCTTTTGAGTAATAGTTCTGTTTGAGGAGCTTATCTCTTTTTTGTCAAAATCTGATGGAGTAATCCATTTAATAGGACCGCCAAAATATTCTGCTACCGACGTTGGGGGAGTTTTGCCAGTAATAACCCTAGTACAAATATTCCCAAGTTTAACTTTTTTCCAACTCATCTACTTCTGATTCAAATGATTGCTAAAAATTTAAACTTTCCGAAAACTACGAGCTTTCGGAAAGTTGGCTACGTTACTCCAAAAGCGCGGGTTCCTCGTCCACTACTTCAAACTCAGCGAATTCGGCCACGGTTTGCCCGGAGATACCGTTGATGCTGCCCACGATAGATGAAAAGTTGATCAGGACGCAATCGATTTCCTTCTCCCGCTTTTTGAAATTAGCCAGTTGGGCCTTTTTCTCTTTTATGAGCGAACCATGCATCCGGGCAAAGGTATCGTGCACCGATTTTAGATTATTTCTGAACTCTGTACTCATCAGGTAATCATAGAGCATCCGCGACTTCTCGCCCTGATTGGTCTGCACCACCCGCACGTCGTGCACACTTAGCAATATCGCCCGCAGTACAAAGGTAAGCTGTTTGAAATGCTCCTGCGAACAAATCCAGAGGTTCGGCTCCACTTGCTGGAAGCAGCTCACGCCCTTGGGGAGCGTACGCGTCACAATCATACCCAGGTCGGCCTTTTTGAGCAGCATATCGGCTTTCAGCTTCGTTACCCAGTCATCACTGAATGCCTTGGTGTTTTTACTTTCGTACAGAATGCTGCCGCAGTTCTGGCCCGCCGGGTTGCGTACGTACTGCATCAGGTCGGCCCCGCATTCGCCCTTCCCGATTTCTTCCAAGACGTCGAACGGATGCGTGGCCCGCAACACATCTTCCAGCACCAGTTCCTGGGCTTCGCCCTGCGCCTGCATGGAACCCTGCTCCACTTTGCGTTGCATGTCTTTGAGGCGGTCGTTCAACTGCTCAATGAGGTGGTCCTTTTTCTTGGCTTCCACCGCATTTTCAATTGCCAGCTTATCCCGTAACTGCGTCGAGAGAAGCGAATGCTCGGCGGCAATGCGGGTTTCGACTTCGGCCTCGATGCCTGCCTTAGTTTCTTCCAATTGGCGCATTTGCTTCAGCACTTCACCTTCCTTCCTACGTAGCTCAACCACCTGACCGCTTTTCTGGTTGAGTTCGGTTTGCAGTGACTGGAACTCGACTTCCTTTTCGGCCTGGATCGCCGATTTTAGCTGCCGGGTGAGTGTGACTTTCTCCTCAGCTATCCGAGCTTCCAATTGCGTAGCCAGTTCGCTTTTCAATTCACCCCGTTGTCGGATGAGACTCGATTCCCGCGTTTCGAGTTCTTGCAGACGAGCGGCCAGTTTGGCGTTTTGCTCATTAGCGATGCGTTCGGCCAGAACGTCTTCAATATTAATCTCATGGCGGCACTTGGGGCATTGTACTTGGTTTGACATAATGTAGGAAAGTTTACGGTTTACAGATGCCAGGAAATGGAAAAAGGTCGTACCAAGTAACAAATACCTTGTTTTAAAGGATTATTGATCCTTTATTGTGTCATTATTTGATTTTATGAATCAAAAATTGATATGAAAATACTTGTATCTTGGTACGCTACGAACAATGATTTCCGTCCTATGGATGCGGAAGAGCCAAAAGGCGAAAAGGAGATAAACCCGCAGGGACCTACCCTGCAATTCCACAAGTACTTTTATAAGGACTACGATCGGCACGTATTATTGAGTGCCCGTACAGAGGAAAACCGCGATCCTTTCCTGGACCAGCTTACGCGAGCGATTGAGCGGGCGCATAAGGATCACATAGTGGAGAAACGCTATCTGAACGTGAGTGATGTCATTGATTTCAAACAAATAAAAACAAAAGTCGAAGCGCTGCTGCTGGAATATAAAGATGATGAAATTGATATATTCTTCTCCCCCGGCACATCGGTGATGCAAGTGTCTTGGTATGCGTGCCACCAGTCGTTGGGCCTGAAAACCCGTTTGCTACAAACCCGCGAAGGAAAACATACGGGCAAAAAAGAACCTGACCTGATCGAACTGAAAGTAGAGCAGTCGAGTATTCCCCGCTCGATCATTCTATCGGAGCAGAAACAACAAAAAGCAGCTTCTACCACGGACTACCTCATTGGAGACAGTATAGCACCCGTGTACGAAAAAGCCCGGTTGATTGCCCAAACCGACAAAGTAACCTGTCTGATCCGGGGCGCGAGTGGTACGGGAAAGGAGCATTTGGCAAAGTTTCTGCATCAGCAAAGTAGTCGTGCGACGCAACCCTTCGTGGCAATCAACTGCTCTGCCCTGAGGGATGATTTGCTAGAATCGCGGCTTTTTGGCCATATAAAAGGCGCGTTCACCGGTGCCCACGAGAACAAAGAAGGGATCTTGGAGGAAGCCGATAGGGGCGTCGTTTTTTTGGACGAAATCGGCGATATATCGCCATACATGCAACAGGCTTTATTGAGAGTGCTCCAAAGTGCCGAAATCTTGCCCGTCGGCTCAACTCAGGCCCGTAAGATTGACGTTAGGATCGTTGCCGCTACCCACCGCAATCTGGAACAAATGTGCGAGGAAGGTTCTTTTCGCTGGGATTTATATTACCGCCTGGCGGTGGTTGAGCTTACGTTGCCCACCCTGCAAGAGCGGGGCATTGATGAGAAAAAGGCGCTGATTGAGTTCTTCTTAAAGAAAATAAAGAAAGATCTGGGCAAACCCCAACGGTTGACTTTAAAAAACGAAGCCATGCAGATTCTGCTCGACTATCCATTCGGAGGGAATATTCGCGAATTGGAAAACGTGGTCACCAATCTGCACGTTTTCTGTGAAGGCGAGGTAACTGCTGATGATGTCCCACGGCGACTATCCCAAAAGTCGAATCAAAGCGCCGGTTCCTTGAACTGGAAAGACGTTGAAAAAAGTCTGATCGTCCGAGCTCTGAAGTTCTACCACGGAAACCAGAGCAAAGCTTGTAAGGCACTGGGGTATAGATCAGTTAATACGCTAAAGAAAAAGATGGGAGAGTATGGGGTATGAATACGGTACCCAAATTTAGAATACCGCAGGCTTCACGGCGGGCAGCGATAATGCGTCCGGCAGATTGCGTTAAGAACTGACGTTGTAAGTCATGCGGGAGGCTGTACTTTTGGTAGACTTTTACCTATACAGCCCGTTTTCCTGCTTTTATAAATTGTCTTGAACCAGCTCTCGGAATGGGTCAAAAAGCCATACCTTTCTGAACCCCGAAAGCAGATTGGGTTTCCTTTGAAAACTCCTCCGAAAATAGGGGCCAACAAGTAGGGCCAGCATAATAAGAGGGTACCTTCAATGGACCTGACTTGTTGGCCCTTTCCCTACCATATCCACGGCCCGCCAGCAGAACAAGCGGAAGGTTCAGTAATGGCGGGCAGAGACGGTGCCGGATTTAAAAAAAGCCGATAGTGAAAGCCGTGTCATCCTATATATCTATGGATCAGGGTTTTAACAGTTCCTTCACGTGCCGTACCTGGGCGCCGAGAGGGAAGACTCCTATCATCGAACATAAGGCGGGTAAAGGAACACTTGATCGGACGGATTTCTATGATTCATGCAACTAGAGGAACATAAAAATCCGTCTGATTGCCACGCAGGTGTGGCTCCATTCGAGTACCGATCGGGTACTTGCATCCGGGGGAGTCCCCGCGTCAGCTACCAGGCCCGGAAGCGCCTGAAATTCCTTTTCCACGCCTCCAGGCGCCCGGCTCGGAGCCATGTCGGCCATCAGGAGAAAGGGGGAGCTGCAGGATTATTACCTGCCGGGGTGCCGGTGCGGCAAGGTAGCAGAGGGCAAAAACAAAATGCTAATGTTGAACGCGGAAATCAACAAAATCATCTACAGAATATATGCAGCCGTAGAAACGGGGGAGAAATATGGTAAAAATTATATTCCAAAGCTTACATAGACCATAGAAATCGAAGCGATTGCACAAAAACCAGAATCAGCGCAGGGTTTCGTCCCCAGAAAAACCGCTGGCAGGTCGAAAAGTCCTTCGGTTGGCTAAATCGCTCCGGCAACCCGGTTCAGCGTCGGCTGGCAAAAAAATATAAGAAAACCGTAGAATCTTCTGAGGCAATGCTCCGAATAGCATACGCAACCCTGTTCCTCAACAGGCTGACCGAATTAGTTTCCAAAACAAAATCTTAAATAAATGTCGATTTTTTCTAAGTTTGTGCAAAACTAATCATGCTGATGTATGGCCGCTATGGCATGCGTAATTGGTAGCTCCAATACCGACATGATAATCAAAGCTGACAAATTGCCTGCTCCCGGCGAAACGGTGATCGGGGGCACCTTTCTGATGAATCTTGGCGGCAAGGGAGCCAATAAGGCCGTGGCCGCAACCCGGCTGGCGGCTGTGCTTCCCGGGTTTGGGGTTCAGAAGACCACCTCAGTAACGTTTGTGGCGAACGTGGGTAACGATGTATTTGGTCGGCAGGCCCGTCAGCAGTTCCAGCGCGAGGGCATTCGGGGTGATTTCGTGACGACCGATGCCGGCGAACCCTCCGGCGTGGCCTTGATTGGCGTAGACAGCACGGACGATAACTGCATCATGGTAGCCTCTGGCGCAAACGCCTGGCTCAGTCAGTAGCAGGTAGCCGTCACCCTGGCTTTAATTACCGAACCCGGTAACACGGTGGTGCTGCTTCAATTGGAATTGCCCATGCTCATCGTGGCCTACGCCATCCGGGTATGCAAGGATAAGGGAATGCGGGTGGTGTTGAACCCGGCTCCGGCGCAACCCATCGACCGCGCCGTCCTGGCCTGCCTGTATGCCATCACGCCCAATGAAACGGAGGCCGAACTGATCACCGGCATTCGGGTGACCGACCAAACCACCGCTTGGCAGGCTGCCCAATCCCTGCACGAGGAAGGCGTGCCCAACGTTGTTATCACCCTTGGCTCGAGCGGAGCGTACGTGTCGGCAGCAGTCGGGACGGAAACCAGATTAGTGATGGCCTTGCCCGTAACGGCGGTTGACATGACGGCCGCCGGTGACTGTTTTCACGGGGCACTAACGGTGGCCCTGGCCGAAGGACAGAACCTGTTCGAGGCCGTGGCATCCGCCTGCATAGCGGCATCCATTTCTGTTACCCGTATAGGTGCGCAGGCATCACTACCCTACCATCACGAAGTCTCAACTTTACCCTTATTAATCGTATAGATTCAAAAACCAGCATGAAACAGGTGAGACCACTCCGTTTGTTTCTGCCCCATTCTGGTAGTTCTACCATCGTTCCAGCTATTTCCTTTAAATGTAAAACGTGCTGAGTGAGGAGCTTATAATCTAGTATACAGCAGATGACGGCTGGCGACAGCGTAGTGAGTGATTTTTGATGACTAAATGAACTGCCTATGATTGATTCCCGGCAACGCTTACAAATTTTAATTTTTTTTAACAAAAATAACTCCCGTCTATTATGAAAAACACTTTAAAGCTTTTCGTCCTGCTCCTGCTTCTGGGCCAGAGCATCGCTTTTGCGCAAAGCAGTCGCATTACCGGAAAAGTAACCGACGCCAACAATGTGGGGCTGCCCGGCGTAAACGTGCAGGTGCTAGGGACAACCACAGGAACCGCCACCGATGCCACGGGCGGCTTTATGCTGAATGCTCCGGGTACGGCTTCGCTGATCTTCTCCTACATTGGCTACACCGGTCAAACCGTGCCTGTCAACGGTCGAACGGTTGTGAATGTGCAGCTAGCGGAAGATCTAAGAACGCTCAACGAGGTCGTTGTGGTCGGCTACGGAACGCAGCGCAAAACCGACGTTACGGGCGCGCTGACATCCATCTCAACCAGAGAATTTGCGCAGCAGCCCATCACGCGTTTAGACCAGGTATTGCAGGGCCGGGCGGCCGGTGTTCAGGTGACCCAGGCCAACGGCGCACCGGGGGGCGATGCCCGTATCCGGGTGCGGGGGGCCAACTCCGTGCTGGGCGACAACAACCCACTTTACGTGATCGACGGATACGTAGGGGCCGATTTCAACTTCATAAATCCCAGTGACATTGCTACCATTCAAGTGCTGAAGGATGCGGCTTCAACCTCTATTTACGGAAGCCGGGGTGCCAATGGCGTGGTCATTATCACAACAAAACGTGGGGCGAAGGGCATTAAAGTGATGTACGAAGGACAGGCCAGCATATCTAGCGTTATCAAACGATACGACGTGCTGCCCGCCGGGGAGTTTGCCGAGATTGTAAATGCCCGTGCCACGGCTACCGGTTCAACCGCGCCCTTTACGGCTGATCAGATAGCCGATTATAAGCAAAACGGTGGCACCGACTGGCAGGATTTGGTATATAGGAGAGGCAGCGGTCAGCAGCATCAGGTAACGGTCTCGGGCGGTGGTGATAAATCGACATTCCTGATTTCAGGGAACTACGTAGGGCAGAAGGGTATCGTCGAAAACAGCGACTTCAAACGGTACATTCTCCGTACCAATCTGACAACGCAACTTAACGACAAACTAAGCATGAGACTGAATCTGTCGGGGACAAAAACCCAAAATCACAACACCAACGGGGGCGGTGCCCTGATTCAGGCGCTGGCATGGGCACCCACTACCCCCGCCTACGGGGACGACGGCCAACCCACCTTTAGGGATCCCATCGGTTCAGTGGCCCGTAACCCACTGGATCACCTATATGACCAATCTGTTAATGCGGAACGGGCTACGTTTAACGTGATTGGCGGACTGAACTATAAACTCCCCATTAAAGGGCTGGCCTTCGATGTGCAATACGCCGTCAACTACCAGAATGTCCAGAACCTGAACTTCAGCGGGCCACGGCTCTCGAACAATAATCCCAACGCCAACCGCTACTCGGCTGATTTGGTAACGCTGCAAAATACCAACAACCTGACCTACAACCTGAGCGCTCGCGATCATTCTATTACGGCGGTGGGCGTTCTGGAAACGCAGCAGTTCACAAACCGGAACTTCACCGCTACGGCCACCGGTCTGCGGTTCCCGCAGTTGGGTTTCGACAATATCGGCGGTAACTCGGCGGCTTCGGTCGCATCGGGTTATCAGAAATGGACCCTGTTCTCACTGCTGGGCCGGGTCAACTACGCCTTCAAAGACAAGTATTTGGTTACGGCAGCCGTTCGGCGGGACGGGTCCTCCAAGTTCGGGCCGGATAACAGGTACAGCGTGTTCCCATCTGTGGCCCTCGGCTGGCGGTTGTCGGAAGAGACGTTTATCAAAGACCTTAATATCTTCAGCTCGCTCAAACTGCGGGGTAGCTGGGGCATAACGGGCAGTCAGGCAATCGGTCCTTATGCCACACTGTCACCCTACAACACAGTGTTCGTGGCCTTCAACAATACAGCAGCTGTGGCGGGTGTGAATCAGGGTAACCAGGGTAACCGAAACCTGAAATGGGAAACCACCCGCCAAACCGACGTGGGCCTTGAAATGGAATTCCTGAACGGCCGGATTCACATTGAAGCTGACTACTTCTACAAAAACACCAGTGATTTGCTGCTAAATGCGGCCCTGCCGAGCTACGCCGGTGGTGGCACGCAAACCCGAAATATTGGCGCAATTGAGAATAAAGGGTTCGAGTTTACGCTGGGGGGTATGCCGGTGCGTGGCACCGATTTCCAGTGGGAAACCAACCTGAACCTGTCTACCCTGAAAAATAAAGTCATCAGTTTGGGCGGTCTGTCCCGGCTGGGAACGGGTACAGGCGTGGGTGCGGGTATGTCGACCACCAACGAATTTATGCTCATGCCCGGCGAACCGCTCGGCTCGTATTGGGGCCTGAACTATCTCGGTACGTTTAAACCCGACGAAGCCGACTTAGCCGCTAAACTTGGCCGCGTGCCCGGCGATCCGCGCTACGAGGACCTCAACGGTAACAACTCCATTACGACAGACGATTTTCAGATAATCGGCCGGGCGTTCCCCAAACTGACCGGGGGCTGGAACAACACCTTTACCTACAAAGGGCTTACGCTGAACGTGTTTTTCAACGCCGTATTTGGGGTCGATAAGCTGAACTATACGCGAGCGGCTGCCCTATCGGGTTCGGGCGATGCTCGGCAGTTCATCTTGTCCGAAATCCGGGATTACTACCGTCCCGGCAACGAGACGTCGGATATTCCCGCGTTCACCAGGACTTATCAACCCTTCACCCAGTCCAGCCGATTTATTGAGAATGGCAGTTTTGTCCGGTTGAAAAACGTGAGTCTTTCTTATAACCTCCCCACAGCTTTTATCAAAAATAAAGGCACAATCCGGGTGTTTTTCAGCGCGACCAACCTGCTGACCTTTACGAATTACAAAGGCCCCGACCCGGAGTCGAGCAACGTCGGCTCCGACCGGGATACTGCCATTGGCATTGATTACGGCTCGTACCCGAACTCCAAAAATTACACTCTCGGTCTGAATTTAGGCTTCTAACTCCCAAAAACGTCAAAGACATGAAAAAGATATCGATAACTTTCCTAGCCGTTATGATAGTAGCAGGTTGCAAAGGCTACCTCGAAGAAGACACCAACGGGCTTCTGTATGGTCCCAACGTGCTATCTACACAGGCCGGTCTGGAATCGGCCCTGACGGGTTCTTACAAAGGGCTGGCTGCGCAATGGTCGACGGGCTTCCTTCATCCTTCGGCCAATGGTGCCGTGCTGGGTGCCGACGACGTAACCACGCACCCCGCCAGTAACAAAGCCGACTGGCGCGAGTTCGACCAGTTCAACGTATCGACCACTAACCAGCGGTCGGGGGCGGTGTACAATGGCTGCTACAAGGCCATTCAGGGTGCCAACAATGTGATTAACAACTATTCAAAGACCGTTGGTACCAAAGCCACCATCGACATCATAGCGGGCGAAGCGTATTTTCTCCGAGGCTTTTCCTACTACTGGCTGACGCGTTTTTACGGCAATATTCCGTTGGTACTGTCAGGGGAGTATTCGGATAGTTTGCTGACCATCAAAAAATCGACACCTGAACAGGTCTATAACTTGATTGTGGCCGATTTGAAGCAGGCCGAAACCATGCTGCCCAACATCAAGCGCGATCCGGGTCGACCTAATGCTGGAGCGGCTAAAGCGTTTCTGGCAGATGTGTACCTGACGATGGCGGGTTGGCCCCTTAAGCAAACCGACAAGTACGACCTGGCAGCGGCCAAAGCCAAAGAGGTCATTGACAACAGTGCCAAATACGGCTTTCAGTTGCTTCCCACGTTTGCGGCTGTTTTCGAGAACGACCCAACCGTGTCGGGTACGCCCGAAGCCGTTTTCCAGATTAGTGGGTTTGCGGGCGGCAGCGGCACGGCCAACGCCACCTACGGCAACACGACCATGCCCGGCGAAGAGGGGGGCTGGGATGATATGTTTTCGGAGCTTAATTTCTTCAAAAACTTCCCCGAAGGCCCCCGCAAAGACGCGACCTTCCGCACGGAGTTTGGCTTAGGGGCCACTAAAATTCCCTGGCAGCAAAGCCTGACGCGGCATCCATACTACAAGAAATGGTACATTAAGGGGAACGTGGTAACATCCAGCAGTTCGCTGCCTTCGGTGATGATGCGCTTCCCCCACGTGCTGACCGTTTATGCCGAAGCCAAAGCGCGGGGAACGGGCGGCCCCGACCAGGCTGCCTACGACGCGCTCAATCAGATTCGGCTGCGCGGCTTACCTGCCGGGACAAAGGCCCTCTCGCCCGCTGACGGGCTTTCGGCTACCCAGTTTGCCGATGCGGTAGTGCAGGAGCGGGCGTGGGAGTTTGCCTGCGAGCGCACGCGCTGGTTCGATTTAATTCGGCTGGAGCGTGTCGAAGCCGCCAATGCGGCCAAAAGTTCCGAAGATTTGCAGCCCATTAAGCCTATCACAAAGGCAGACTACTGGTTTCCGCTGCCATACACGGACACGTCGATCAATCCGAATTTGAATTAGTTATCTAAATCATTCCGACGACGGACTAGTCCGTCGTCGGAATGATTTAGATAACTGTCATGGCCACATCACTTCTTTTCTGGCTCCTCATACTTACCAGCCAAAAGCCCACTGCCGAACCGCCCCAAATCATGCTCTCAAACGACATGATCATCGACACACTGTAAAAGCCTTCAAATTAGGACTTTCACTTAAAAAGGATGGACAGTAGTATTCATCAATTGTTGAACCAATTAGTTGATGAACATACCTTACCTGACCTGATAGACCGCAGTCTTTATTTATTACTTGACTTTGACCTTTAAAGAAACCCATGCGTGGTAACAGCAGGCCAGATGGTTGCGGCTGGAGCCTTGCGGCACTGGCACTTTTCCGAACCCGTCAACTGCTTGAAGACCTATGAATTCACCATGGGCGCCCCGCTCCATTTGTTCTCGTTCTTGATCTCAGCGACAAACAGGATTACAGCGTGGTCAAGGTCATTTGTAATGACCCAGTCAATATCGCCTTTTTATTCCAAAGTTTAGAAAGGGTATACCTATTTTCAGGTAAACACCCAGCCGAAGTTCTTTGAAATCTCGGAAAAGAAGCTTAGTACCCACGTGGTAGTGGCATGGCCTGTCTGACTGCCGTCGATGACCAACACGATCTCGCCCTTGGCGGCCAAGCCCGCCAGAAAATACCGTGCGAAAGGCAAGTAAAACCCCTGCCAGTCCACCCACTTGTTGCTCACCCAACGTTTGGCCTGTTGCAACAGACTGGATTTTTTCTCTGTCTGGTAGGCCTGGGTGGCTTCACTCAGACTCTCCAATCGGCAGTGGCCGTTCCGCACACAAGACTGGATTAAGAAGGCCATCAGACAGATCCGGCGGCCAAACTGACCCCGTGAAGCGCCAGGGATAACCTCGTGCAAGAAATTAAGAATATCTTTATGGGCGCTTTGGCGCATAGGAGGGGAGGTTTTTGCGTGAGAAACACAAATTTTCCCTCCATTTATCTCTTTTCCGACATTTCAAAAAACTAAGTCCGTTTTCTAAACCGAAAAAGGTGTACCCTTTCTAATCTATTTTTAGAAGTCCCTCAACCTAGTACCCTAAAACCACTCATGGAAAAAGCCCTTGCTCCGGCGCGCTGGTACCGCCTCATTCCCATTGCCTTCATCACGTACAGCCTGGCCTACCTCGACCGCGCCAATTTTGGCTTCGGGGCCGCCGGAGGCATGGCGAAGGATTTGGAAATTACGCCCGCGATGTCGTCGTTGCTGGGGTCTTTGTTTTTTCTGGGGTACTTCTTCTTTCAGGTACCCGGTGCGATCTACGCCGAAAAACGGAGCGCCAAAAAACTTATTTTCTGGTCGCTGATTCTGTGGGGCGGGTTGGCAATGGCGACCGGCATCGTCAGCAATCTTAGCGGTCTGATTATTATTCGTTTCATGCTGGGCGTGGTGGAAAGCGCGGTGATGCCCGCCATGCTACTTTTCCTGAGTCGCTGGTTTACCAAGTCGGAGCGTTCGCGGGCCAATACCTTTCTGATTCTGGGCAATCCCGTCACGATTTTGTGGATGTCGGTCCTTTCGGGCTATCTAATCAATGCCGTGGGCTGGCGGTGGATGTTCATTATGGAAGGAGTTCCGGCGATCATCTGGGCATTTTTCTGGTGGCGATTGGTGCAGGACAAACCCCAGGAAGCGAACTGGTTGGATGCGAAAGAAAAGTGGGACCTGGAAGCTGAACAACAACGCGAACAACAGGGCATCAAACCCGTAAAAAACTACCTTGCCGCCTTCCGTTCCCACATCGTTATTTTGCTGAGTCTGCAATACGCCCTGTGGAGCATTGGGGTGTATGGCTTCGTGATGTGGCTGCCCTCCATGCTCAACGCCGCGCCCGACATGGACATTATCAAGACCGGCTGGTTGTCGGCGGTACCCTACCTGCTGGCGATTATCGGGATGCTGGCGGCTTCGTATTTTTCGGATAAAACCCTGAATCGTAAACTTTTTGTCTGGCCGTTTCTGCTTTTGGGAGCCGTAGCTTTTTATGGTTCATATTTGCTGGGAACCGACCATTTCTGGCTATCGTTTGCGCTGCTGGTGTTAGCAGGCGGTGCCATGTACGCACCCTATGGGCCCTTTTTTGCCATTATTCCCGAGGTACTTCCTAAGAATGTAGCGGGCGGGGCGATGGCGCTCATCAATAGCTTCGGCGCGCTGGGCTCATTCGTGGGGTCATATATCGTGGGGTACCTCAATGGTACCACGGGCGGGTTCGGCGCTTCGTATCTGTTTATGTCGGGGTCCCTATTGTTGTCGGCGGTCGTTACGCTGGTAGCTTTGAAAGGCTATGATAATGAATCACTCACTCCCTCACCGAGCAAGGGATGAAAAAGGTGCACCCTTTCTAAACTTTGGAATAAAGATAACCGGTACGGTCGAAAGGAAATAAAAAGCGTTATCGCTTCGCTTGAGGTTGAATTGGCAAATTTGACCCGACAGTATCAGAATAAGTAGGCTGTAAAAATTATAAACAGCGGATCATAAGGTAGCATCGCGATCTTCACCTGCACCTAATCGTCGGCAAGTACTAAGGCATTGAGCCCGGAAAGTATAACTTCGTCCCAACCTACGTTTGTTAAATTGTTTTTATTCAATATTACTTATCACTATTGATAGCTCAAATGGTGGAAGGATATACTGTTTCGACCAATTTGAAGAAAATTTTCCCAAAAAAGGAAGAAGTTTTTGGTTGTTTAATCGGTTAAGCATACTTTTAGCCTACTCCATTAGAATGATATATTTTCACGCGATAGTACCGAATCTATTAGCCACACCTTAAGTAACAGATTGGCAGTATGGTTTTCACTTCTTAGTCCTCATTTCTTCCAGGGACGCAAAAATTATTTAAGTTATCTTTATAATCATCTATAAGATAAGAGCTTATTAATTTATCCCCTTTTCATCCTCCAAATTTGCTTAATGATTATTTTGCTCTATTCCGTCATAAATTATATCAGTGAAACCTGAAATCAGCAGTAGACAATCCCTGTATCTTGAAAAACTTAATCGTTAAAGCAATTTCTAAACCCTTAAATTATAAAATTTAACATCTCTATTAACCGACTTACTCACATGAAAAAAACGCTTACTTCAATTTTTCTCATGCTATTGATGCTGGGCCAGGGGCTGGCCTTCGGCCAGGCACCCAGCGTCACGGGTAAGGTGACCGATCAGGCCAGTAATGGCCTGCCGGGCGTGAACATTCTGGTGAGCGGTACCAACCGCGGTACCACCACTGACGCCAATGGCAATTTCACGATTGCAGCCGCTGCGGATGCGATGCTGATTTTCTCGTACATCGGCTACGAGACCCAGACGATTGCGGTGGGTTCTCGCTCGGTAATGGACGTGCAACTCACGGAGCAATCTAAGAACCTAACTGAGGTGATTGTCACCGCCCTGGGCATCAAGCGCGAGGCCAAAACGCTGGGCTACGCCACGGCGACCGTCAACGCCGACCAGATTTCGACCAACCGTACGCCTAACTTCGTAAGCGGCTTGCAGGGCAAGATGGCGGGCGTGAATATCACTTCGATGGGAACAGGGCCGGCGGGAACGTCCAAAATCCGTATTCGCGGGCAGTCGTCGTTCAGCGGCAACAACTCGCCGCTGATCGTGGTCAACGGCGTGCCGATCGACAATTCCAACTATGCTTTGGGCGGAGACTTTGGCTCCCGGTCCTCCAACAGCTCGGATGGCGGAGACGGATTGAGCAGTATCAACCCCGACGACATCGAGACCATGACCGTGCTGAAAGGTGCCACGGCGGCCGCCCTTTACGGATCACGGGCCAAGGACGGCGTGGTGATGATTACCACCAAAAACCGGGGAACGGGCAAGGGCTTCGGCGTGACCCACAATACAAACTTCACCACCGATACGCCGCTGGACTTTACTGATTACCAGTATGAGTACGGTCAGGGTGAGGGCGGCAAGCGGCCTACCTCAGCTAATCCGACCTCGGGCGTGTGGAGCTTTGGCGAGAAGATCGTGCCGGGCATGACGCAGACGCTGTTCGACAACGAAACCTGGCCTTACGAGGCCGTCCGCAACCGGGTGAGCCAGTTTTACCGCATGGGAACCAACTTTACCAATACCGTAACGGTGTCCAACAACGGGCAGAACGGCGGGTTCAGCCTGTCGCTGGGCAACACGGACAATAAGGGCGTTATGCCCAACAACACCTTTAACCGCAAGGTCGTCAACCTGGGCTTTACGCAGAACATCACAAGCAAACTGACCGCCACGGGGAACATCAATTACTCGAAGGAAAAAAACGTGAATCCCCCGCAGTTGAATACGCAGGATGTGTCAGTGTCCACGGTAATCTTCACGTTGGCCAATACTATGCCTTTCGAAGCATTGCAACAAAACCAGACGCTGGAAAACGGCGATGAATTCGTGTTTGCAAGATTCCTAGTACGGAATAACCCGTACTATTCCATGAGCCACAAGTTTGGGAACATCGACCGCGACCGCCTCTTCGGCAACGTGGCTTTGAAGTACCAGTTTACCGACTGGCTATACTTACAGGGGCGTATTGCGCAGGATTCCTACGTTCGCAACCAGGACTACAACATTCCCAACGGTTACGCGCCCATCCCTAGGGCTCCCGTCGGTTTCGTGAACGGTTCGTACACGCAGGATGTGCGCCAGAACGTTGAGCGAAACCTAGATTTCCTGCTAGGGATCAATAAAGTTTTTGGCGACATAGGAATTGATGTGACCTTGGGTGGCAACCAGCGCTACGCCCGCAATGACTACAATAGCGTGACGGTGCAGGATTTCGTGCAGCCGGGCCTTTACACGGTGATGAACGGACGAATCAAAGACCCGCTTTACGCGCTTTCGGAGAAAAAAATCAACTCGCTTTACGGCGCGGCCACCCTCTCATATAAGGAATTCCTGTATCTGAGCGTGACGGCCCGCAACGACTGGTTCTCGACGCTGGCCCCCGCCAACCGCAGCATCCTGTACCCGTCCGCGACGGGTAGCTTCGTGTTCTCGCAGGCCTTCGAAAACCTGCCGACCTGGCTTAGTTTCGGCAAGTTGCGGGCGGCTTACGCTCAGGTGGGTTCCGACAACGTGAATCCCTACTCCAACGCGCTGTATTACGCCGTGGATAACAACTCGTTCCCCAACCCTTCGGGCCAGTTGGTGCCGGTGGGCGGCATCAACACGGGAACGGTTCCCAACAAAAACCTGCGTCCGCTGCGGATTCAGGAGGCTGAGGCGGGGATTGAGTTGAAGCTGTTCGACAACAAAATCGGCTTTGATTTCACCTATTACCACAAAACCACCGACGACCAGATCCTGGCGGCGCAGATTTCCGATGCCTCATCGTACACCAGCAAGCTTATCAACGTGGGCCGCAGCGTGAACCAGGGCCTGGAAATGCTGCTGACCTTTGCGCCCGTCGTGACCAAGGATTTCCGCTGGGACTTGAGCGCGAACGCTTCCTATAATACGTCCAGAGTCTTGAAACTGGGCTTGTCGGATAACGACACGGTCATTACCGTCAACAGCGGGGGCGGTCGGACGTTGAACCAGGTCGTAGGCAAGCCACTCAGCCAAATTTACACCTTCACGTACCTGCGCGACGCCCAGGGCCGGAAGGTGTTCGACGCCAAGAGTGGGCTGCCCCTGCGCAACAACGTGCAGCAGAATTTCGGCTCGGCCCTGCCCAAATACTTCGGCGGCATTACCAACACCTTTACGTACCGGGGCCTATCGCTTTCTACGCTGATCGACTTCAAACTGGGCCATAAGATGATCGCTGGGCGCAACATCAACTACGTGCGCCACGGCCTGTCGAAGCGGACCCTGCCGGGTCGCGACCTGGGTTACGTAATCGGCGAAGGCGTGAATCCCAACGGCGAAATCAACCAAACCAAAACGGCGGTGCAGCCCTTCTACGAGTCGATCAACCCGTTGGGTATCAACGAAGACTTCGTCTTTAACGCCGGATTCTGGAAGTTGCGACAGATTTCGCTAGGCTACGATTTCACCAAGTTACTTGGCGAGCGCTCCTTCATCACAGGTCTGAAGCTGAACGCCGTGGCCAACAACGTCCTCATCATTAAGAAGTGGACCGAGAATATGGACCCCGAAGAAGCGCTCAATTCCTCGGACAACGCCGTGGGCCTGGACTTCTGGCCCGGCCTGCCGCCGACGAGGAGCGTGGGTTTTAACTTAAATGTGAGATTTTAAAGATAAAAACATGAAAAAGCTAACTACACTCCTTGCTATCTGCCTGTTCGCTACTTCCTGCGACGAGGGTTTTGACGAAATCAATACCAACCGGGTGAACCCAACTTCGCTGGCTCCCTCGCTGGTGCTGAACAAGGTTATCATCAGCACCACCTACCTCGACGGCGGCTCCACGCTCGGGATGCTCACGTACAACTTTCCGATTGTGCAGCAGATCATTACGCCCTACGGAAGTTCGCTGTCGGGCGGGAATTACAACCAACTCAACAACGGCAATGCCACCGCCGTTTGGAACAACTTCTACCGCAACGTGGTGAAGCAGTTGATCGCCGTGCTGGATCAGACCAAGGCCGAACCCCTGCAGTCCAACACCTACAACGAGGCCCGCATTTGGAAAGCCTACGCGTTCATGATCCTGACCGATACCTACGGCGACATTCCTTACTTTGAAGCAGGACAGGGTTACACGACGGAAATTATCAGCCCTAAATATGATCCGCAGGAAAAAATCTACAAGGACATTCTGAAAGAACTCGACGAGGCTTCCGCCGCTCTGACCACTGCCCAAGCCGCCGTAACGACGGATATTCTCTACGGTGGCAACGTGAACAGTTGGAAGAAGCTGGGTTATTCCTTCATGCTCCGCGCCGCCATGCGCCTGAGCAAAGTGGACGCCGCCACGGCGCAAACTTATGTGAAGAAAGCCGTCGCGGGCGGGCTTTTACAATCCAATGCCGACAACTCGGTCATTAGGCACACGGCCATTTACAACAACTACATCGCCAACCACCTGGCGGCCCGCGAGAAGACCAACTTTTATCTCACAGAACCCTTTGTCAATTACTTGAAAACTAACAAGGATCCGCGTCTGCCCGTATTTGCGGTGCGCTACGTGGGGGCCAAGGGCGGGCCGGAGCAAGTCGCCGCGCGGGCCTCGTCCGATCCGTCATTGCAAATCGGGATGCCCGTGGGCTACAACGACGTGACGATCACTTCGACCTTCGCCACGACCGGCGTGGCCAGCTTGTGGGATTACTCCCAGGTCAACCTCAGCACCGTGCTGAAACTGGACGCACCCGAATTCCACGTTACTTACGCGCAGGTGCAGTTGCTGCTGGCCGAAGCTGCCTTCCGGGGCTGGCTGGCGGGCACGTCGGCTACTGGTAGTGCCGCCGAGTATTTTGCCAAAGGCATTCGGGCCAATATGGAGCAAATGGCCGCCTACGGCGCAAATGCCGCCATTCCCGAAACCGCTATAAAGTCCTACCTCGACGCCCACCAGTTGGACAGCGGCAAAGAATTGGAGGAAATCAACACCCAGTATTGGGTGGCCGCCTTTCTCGACGGCAGCGAAGCCTGGGCCAATTTCCGCCGCAGCGGCTTCCCCGCTTTGAAGAAGAACCCTTATCCAGGCTCTGAAATCAAAGGCGACTTCATCCGCCGCCTGCCCTATCCCGACGGCGAACTGATCGTGAACGTCGCCAACGTCAACGAAGCCATCAGCCGCCAGGGACCGAACGATTTGGACACGCGGGTGTGGTGGGACAAGAAATAATCACTCATTCCCTTATTCAAAATTAATTATGAAAAGAAGAGATACCATAAAAGCGGTGGGCCTCCTGAGTTTGTTCGGCGGGATTTCTACCGCCGAAGCGCGGGAAAAGGCCGGGACGCCCGCCTACGCAGCGGGTATGAAACCCGTCAAGATCACCAAGGTGCGGGCCATTGCCACGGCCCCGCAGGGTTCCAACCTCATCGTGGTCAAGGTCGAGACTTCCGAGCCGGGGCTGTACGGTTTGGGATGTGCGACCTTCACGCAACGCGCCGCTGTGGTACTGCCCGCTGTCAACACCTACCTCGACGAATTCTGTAACGGTAAGGATGTTGACAACATCGAGGACATCTGGCAGGGTGCCTACGTGAGTTCCT
>JBBSSJ010000004.1:0-40972 GCA_038242095.1 Cytophagales bacterium | reverse complement strand
TACCAAACATTTGGGCGGCTTTTTCTTCTAGAGCGTTGACGGTTGGGTCGTCGCCCAGCACGTCGTCGCCGACGGGGGCCGACCACATAGCGTCGCGCATGGCAACCGTAGGCCGCGTGACGGTATCGGAGCGTAGATCAATGAGCATAACTAGGGGTTGACTTGGGGGTAAAATCCGTCCGCAAAGTTAAGGAGTCGCGCGGGTACTGCCTGCCTTTTTTGGAATTTCAAGTTCGTAGCGGGCTACGGGCTTTTTGTTTTCGTAAATCGTCAGCGTATTTTCAGTGAATTCCAGCTTCCGGCCCCGGTACTTTTGATCGTAGACAAACACCTTATTTTGGCTTCGCTCGATGGTCAGGCACGGCACCCGGCGACCGCGACGGCGCAATTCGTAGATCGTCATGGTTTTGTCGACGTTGCTCAAAGCGACCAGGTAGTTTTCCTGCAGGTTTATTTCGTTGCCTTGTTGTGAAAAGTCAATTTTCTTTCGTCGGCGCTGCAAGTAATAGCGGTTTTCATCTTGTGTATAAATCGCTTCCTTTACCTTCCTTTTGTTACGATACACCAGCGCCGAATCACGCTCCACAACGGCATACTTAAAATTATTTTTACGTAAATACGTCAGACTATCCGCCGGACCTTCGGTGTGGTACTGCGGGCGGGACCGCGTTCGATTGGGCCGCACCAGCGCCAGCGAATCATTGGCGTAGGCGTATACTTCCAGGCCATTATTGAGGAAAGAACTGGTCGTGGCTTTTTTCAGTATGAAGCTTTCATCATGGGCGAAGCCCAGCAAGCGATCGAGGCGAAAGGAAAAGTTTTCGTTCATGTCGTAAAAAAGCCCGTTACCCAGGTTGGAACCCAGCGGGTCATTGGGTACATCAACGTAAGTTGTGCCATTCGTAGTCGTCTCTCGTCTGGTCTGACGGAGTACCTCTACCCGCAAATCGGTTGGTTCCACGTCGGGATCGAGCCGGAGGGGCGCGAAGGCCACGCGGTCAAGATTTCTGATTTCGCGTATGTTCAATGTAGAACATGCGCTCATGGCAAGGCCCGCCGCAAGGATAGCCAGCAGTTTGATTCTGGTTTTCGTAACTTCAAGGTTTAGGATAAAAAAAATACCTCTGCCAACCTTCCACAAGATACTTTTTTTAGCAATTTATGTCCTAAGGACAGACGCTCTTCCATGTTTTGTACCAGAACGACTGGCTCAATATTTTTAGGATCTCAGGTCATAAGTGTTTTCTCAATCAACTAATCAAAACTAAAAATGGCAGACGATCAGAAAGACCAGAAAACCAGCGGTTCTAAACTGGCTGAGAAGGGATACGGCCCCACCGAAAACGATGGCAAGGTAGCCCAGGAAGAAAACCGAAGTACCCTGAAAGGCTGGGAAGAGCTCGACAAGCAAACCGACCGCACCCAGGGCACGACCACCAGCGCCAACGACGACGAGTAGCAAGCGTTTCAAACAAAAAAATCCCGGTCGGAAAAGTAAGATTTTCCGACCGGGATTTTTTGTTAAGTATTTTTCAAAAACAACTTTCACCGTATCAGGCTGATCGACTGCCTGGTACTTGAACACATCGGGCCGGGCGTAATGCCCTACGACGTCGAAGTCTAGTTTGCTTTGGGCCAGAACCGAAAAATCGAGCTCGGCGGTGAGGAGTCCTTCCTCATTCCAGAGCGGTCCGGCCAGCACCTCGCCCAGCGGCGAAACGATGACGCTGCCCCCCGCCGATAACACGTTCGGCTCGTCACAGATTTCGTTCTGGTAGCGGTCGGGATAGTCGGATTTCCGCACAAATTGGTTCGCCGAAAGCACGAAGCAGCGGCCCTCGAGCGCAATGTGCTGCATGGTGGCCTGCCACGACGGACGAGCGTCGGCGGTGGGTGCGAGGTAGATTTCCACGCCTTTTTGGTAGAGGGCCGTGCGGGCCAGCGGCATGTAATTTTCCCAACAAATCAACCCACCGATCCGGCCCAGTGGCGTGTCGTAGGTATGGAGGGTGCGGCCGTCGCTCTCGGCCCAAAAGTAGCGTTCCAGCCCGGTGGGTTTGAGCTTGCGGTGGCTGCCGAGTAAGGTGCCATCGGGCGAGAAGTATAGCAGCGAACAGTACAGCGAACCAACTACCGCCGCGCGTTCGGTCACGCCTAGCGCCACGAACATACCCGATGTCCGGATGGCTTCGTGAAGCGGTTGCATCGTGGCTGCATCGGTTATGTCCACGCTGTTTTGCCAGTAGTCGAGCCAGGTGGCGCGGCTGGCGTCCGAACGGCGCCCCACCGTCGCGTCGAAGCGTAGCCCGCGCGGGTAGCCGGGCAGGAACGTCTCGGGGAAAAGCAGCAATTGGCAACCCGCCGCGTGGCCCCGCTCTATCCAGTCGACGGCTTTTTCGATACTTCGGGCCAGGTCAAAAAAGACGGGCGCGGCTTGCACCACGCCCACTTTTACGGTCGATAGATTCATACTGTTACACTTTTACTCTTCATCCTCGCCTTCAAAGGCCACGACTTCGCCCTCAAACTCTGATTGACCGAAATCTTCCTGACTTAGCCAGTACTCTGAGGTGATGAGCGTGTACTTACTATCGCCTTTGCTGTTCATTTCCCACACAATGTTGTCGGCCTCCTTAAATTCCACAGTACCCGCCAGTTGGTCCGACAACAGTCGGTTTAAAATGCTACGCTCGGTCAATCCCGCCGCGAAGGCTTTCAATGCCATCTCTTTACTCACTTCTGCATCAGCGTCGCCAATGGGCTTTATCTCGAAGTCGATCAAGCTCGCCTTGGCGTGCGGGAATTTACCGTTGAAGGACTTGTACAGCAACTGGTTAATATTGAAAAGCGGGTAATGGAGATTGATTTCGGGATACTCTTCCGATATTTTATCGATCTGCATGTCGGACGAAATCTGGCTGATCTGGCCTTCGTTCAGATCATCCGAAAGCTTATATGTCAGCAGAACTTCGGCGGCCTCGCCCGGTTCATTGTCAGCAATCGCCATCATCAGGAATTCGCGCGGATCCTCGCCTTTGTAATCGGCAGGATCGGAAAATCCGAACTGGCTCAACAGTGCCGCGTAATCTGCCTTGGTCCAAGCGCCCTCTACTTCGTCGATGGAGGTTATGCTGTTTATTTTTACTTGGTATTTCATGGTTGTCGTGTAAAGATTGCTAAGTGATTGAATGAGATTCTATCGCAAGTACGCTTTTATTAAATGAAACTTATTAAATCACGCTTCATGAGCCGCTCCTGACGGGTTGCTGCCCTAACCGCCTGGCTGTTTCGAGTGCGTACGACCATACCTCCACGGTAACAGCCCGCGCTGACCTGAATGTCGGCCTCACCAACCGGAAAGGCGCAAATCAGCGCGAGATCGGGAAGTTGTATGTAGGGTAGACATAGGATGCTGGATACTGGATTTTAGATGTGATTCTTGAATTGAACAACTCACGATTTGAAATCAGCGACCAATCGATAAAGGTAGATAAGTTAGATTTTTCGCGCCAAAATGGCTGAAAGCACTTTGAGGTCGGTAGTTCTGTCAGAGAGGATCTAGCTATTCAATCGCGCAATTCTATCGTTGCCCTATCTGAAAGTCTATATAATACTGATTTACAATAAATTACATAGACAATAAAATCCAAGGTCCAAAGTCCAGTGTCCAGCATTTAAAGCACTCCTTTAAACTGGTACGTCCTTTTTAACTCTTAAAGCTGTACAGAAAATCCAGACAGCGATGAAAACTAAACTGAATCTCCCGGAAGAAATGCTGATGAGCATCGACTACATGAACACCACGAATGGTGGCATGAGCGAGCCCAACCTCAATATAGAAAATAAAGAAGGCGGCTACGAAGTGACCGTCAAAGCACCCGGTATCGCGCCGGACGACCTGCAAGTTGAGGTCATGAAGGATAAATTAATGGTATACCACCTACTGCCTATTTTTACCAAGGCAGAAGGCGATGAAAGTGAAATACGATCGATTCGATTCCTGGCTAAAATGAAAATCCCCGCCGATGTGGACTTAGAAAGCATCTCGGCCCGCTACGACGAGGATCGGCACTGCCTGCGACTTCACTTGCCCGCCGACGAAGGCCAAAGCGGTTTCCGCCGCCGCGTCGAAATCGAGCGCTGGTAAGAGACTCTTTAAATTGTTTATTCTATTGCTTAATCCTCCGGCCCACTTGGACCGGGGGATTTTTGTTGATCAAGGCATGATCAACAAAAAAAGTTAGTTGGCTACTTCCTGCCTGATTTCCCAATTTTTTGTAAAACAGCGAACCCGGAGAAATACCGTTTGATAAAATTCAATTACCAAGAGACATCAAAGTACTTCATATACATTACCTTACCTGAAATTCGTCAGGTAAGAGATCGGGAGAAGCGATCTTCGGCGGTAGCAATAATTCGCTATGGCAGCCAAGGAAGGAGCTCATTTTTTTGTGTCGTCAAAACCTTTACATCTAACCAGCTTACGCATGACTCCCGAAGAACTAGGTCTCGAACCAATCAAAGTAACGCCGCTGCTCTATAACTACCTCATCAAGCAGCAAATACTGAATTTTCGCCCAAATCTCCCCGCCGAAATTTCGGCCCCGGCGGTGTACTCTTTTTATCTTTCCAAAAGTTTCTTGGACAGCGATATCTTTGTAAATAACTGCCATTTTATGGGCATTTTTTTTGGCATTGATGATGCCGGAGCGCTCGCTATTATTTTGAAGAGAGTGAAAATCATAGACCCACAGGCACAGGATCCTAATTTTGAAGACTTAGACGCTGCTTACTATTTGGGTAGCTCCGCCAACAATTTCAGCTGGACTTCTATTGCCCGGGCGAATACAAAGATATTCACTGATAAGTTTCTGAACACTTTTTATCCTAATGCTAACAGAGATTACAAGACCAATAAGTCGGTTTTAAATAGCAACACCTATGTTCGGTGTGGCTACTACATTGGTGACGAGTGCTTGAAAAAAGCTCTTAAAAAGGGCGGCGGCTTTTGGGCTGGACTCCAGGTACATATCGGCATCAATACGCTCTATGATGCCAAAGCTGTCTATAACCT
The DNA here is from genome assembly GCA_038242095.1 of Cytophagales bacterium. Lineage (GTDB taxonomy): Bacteria > Bacteroidota > Bacteroidia > Cytophagales > Spirosomataceae > Persicitalea. The sequence continues at coordinate 35,898 of JBBSSJ010000004.1, read as the reverse complement.
GCAACTGATTATGAATGGAGTGGATGTCCCGAATTCTGGGGCATACCAAAAAATCAGCCAAGGCCCATCTTTTAAGAAAATGTGGGTGACCGAACCCGCCAGCCCAACTTTTGAATTGGAAGGAAAAATTACCCTGCCTCCCCTCAGTCCATCTATTGATTTAGGACTCTATCGCACCCAATACCGTCAGCGGATTGCCGTGGAGATAGATCCAAATAAATCCAAATAACCCACCCCCGCCCCCACCGCCAGGGCCTGTAATAAGGGGGGCTACCTGTACATTCCCCTACCCGCCGCATGGGAACTGCCGTTAGCCATGAACCTAAAATACTTCCTCATAGACCTGTCCATTTATTCGTGCCTGATTCCGAGCGTTTTGGGGGTAGTAAACTGGCGCTATCTACCCAAAGCCTTCAAAATATTTTGGGGGTTGACTGTTATCAATACCATTCTGGGAATTATCTCGACCATCACTGCCAGTAAGGGCATCGACAATCACTTCATTTACCCCATCATGGCCGCAAATATGGGCGTATTTTTTGGGTGGTTTTATTTTGAATTGATCCAAAACCGACTGCTGAAATGGAGCGTACTCATCGCCTACGCATTGTACGTAGGCTATATTTTCTACGATTTCTGGCAGCATGGGGTGCAGTTTTTCAACCTGAAACTTTTCACTTTTCTCGATCTGTCAGGCTTGCTGCTTTCGTTATTACTTTTCAATAAAGTGGTCCGCAGCGAGGCAAACATTACCCGAAAACCCATTTTTGGTTACTGCTGAGTTTGGTTACAAGCGGCTTATACGATTTGGCCATCACGCAGGTCAGCGAATCGCTTGCCCTATACTTATCCAATAAATGGCAGGAGATTTTTTGGCTGAATATCAATCCTTTGATTAATCTCGTCCACGTCGGACTCATCACCTATGCCTTTTTCCTCACCCGAAGGCAGCGGGAGAGCTTTGCCCAAATTCCGGAGCTGGAAGTATGAAAAGCGCGGCCCTGCTCTATATCGCCTGTTTATCGGCTGGGCCACTCGCCGCACAGAACATCCGCATTCTGTCGCTGCTCACCACCGACGAATTCCGCGACTCCACCTACGACTTGCGAAAACCCATTGTGCTGGACTACCGCCAAACGCACATCGTGGTGAACTTTCGCGACCTGAGCGATGCGGCGCGGGCAACCTACGCATGTCGCTTGTTGGGTTTAGAGCGCAACTGGCGATCCAACGGTCGGGGCGAGTCGGTCACCTACGTCAATCTTTTTGGCGGCGATTACGAACTACAGGTCAAGAATCTGAACTACCCCGATCGGGTGGCGACGCTGAAATTTCATCTGGAAGAAGCGTTTTGGCAAAAAGATTGGTTCGTTCCAATGCTTGTGGCCTACGGCTTGCTGCTGTTGGGCATCGTGCTGTACTTTGTTCGCATCTACCGACTGCGTGCACAACTTCGGTTGCAGGAAGTCCGCAACGAAATCGCCGCCGACCTGCACGACGACGTGGGCAGCACCCTGGGCAACATCAATTTCCTGACCGAGCTGGCCAGGATGAAGTACGCTAAGGACCCGGCAGCGGTACTGCCCATCCTGGAAAAAATCCTGAACGATTCGCAGGAAATGATCCAAACGCTGCGCGGGATGGTCTGGACAATTAACCCCGACAACGACCGCGCCATCGACTTCGTGGAGAAAATCCGGGCGTTTGCCGACACCATGCCCGGTAGCCGTCACATCGAGCTGCGCTTCAAGAACAAGCTCAGCCCCGAGCGCACGCTGAGCGTCGAGCAGCAACGCGGTCTTTTCTTGATCCTAAAAGAACTTATCCACAATTGCGCCAAGCACTCGGAGGCCACCCACGCTACCCTCACTTTTAAGGAACACGAGGGCTGGCTCTGGGCGCGTATGGCCGACAACGGGCGGGGCTTCGACCCCAGCCAGGTGGCAGACGGCAACGGCCTGCGGAATCTCGAAAAAAGAATCGCTGTCCTGGCGGGCAAGCTCGAACTGGAAACAGCGGATGGAAGGGGCGTGGTGGTGAAGCTGATGGTGCCGTTCTGAACCAAATAATATCACTAGAATTCGCTATTCTTTTCCGCAGAATGCCGCCAGATATTTGGGGAAACATTCAACTAAATTATTTCTCCTGTGAAAAAGCAACTGATTGCCAACCTGGCCGCCGCATTGCTGCTGTCCATTACCCTCCTTTCCTGCCAAGACCACGATGTGGCCGAGGCGGTTCAGGTATTCAAAGTCGGGTAGGAAGCCGCCAAGCTTAAGTACGCCGATTTGCACCGCGACCAGATAAATTGGGTTTTTGTGCAATCGCCGGACGATGGGCCGGCCGCGGACGAGGACGGCTCGCGACACAGCATTGCCAAGCAGCCCCGCACTGATGTCGTGTTCCTGGTCGGTACCTTTGGAGGAAAGGCCGAACGCAGCTTGGTTATTCCCCGAGACCGGTACATTTTCGCAAATGTCTATACTTCCGCCAACTGGTATTACGACGTCGATCCCTGTGACCCGGACTACCATCCCGCCCCCGACCAGAGTGCACTGGATTTTCTTAAAGAGACTTTTATGGACATTAAAACGAATAGTAAGCTATCGGTGACGTTGAACGGGAAAGAACTGCTTAGCAATGCCAACCGAGCTGATTTCTTCACGGAGACCGAGGTATTCCCCTTCAAACCGCACAAGGACTTCGACTATCCCGATTGCGATTACAGCGTCAAAACGGCCAAAGGATACAGTGAGGGCTATGACATACTCTTGAAACTTCCGCCGGGGAACCACACGCTGCTGGTGAAAGCCACCAACCCTGCCACCGCCGATTCGGATGCCTTCGAAACTGAGGTGCTTTGGCACCTGACCGTCCAGTAAATCGCCCACGATTAGCCCAAACCACTTCACGCCATGATTCGCGTAGCCCTCTTCGACGACAACAAAGCCCTGATGAGCAGCATGGAACTGCTGCTGCAGGATAGCGCAGACTTCCTGCTGACGGGTGCCTACCCCAATGCGCTCGATGTGCTGCGCAAGGTAGCCAGGGCCCGGCCCGACGTTATCATTATGGATATCAAAATGCCCGAGGTGTCGGGCATTGAGGCGGTGCTGGCGATCAAGATGGTGCATCCGACTATTCAGATTTTAATGCAAACGGTATTCGAAGACGACGATAAGGTATTCGCTGCCCTCTGCGCTGGGGCGTCGGGCTACATCCTCAAAGGTACCCCGCCCGCCAAGGTGCTGGAAGCCATCGCGGAGGTTTACACGGGTGGCTCGCCCATGAGCCCAAGTATCGCCCGCAAGGTACTGACGTTTTTTCAGGCCCACCAAACCCCGCAGACGCAGTTCTACGATCTCTCGAAACGGGAAAAGGAAATCCTGAAATACCTTGTCGACGGTCATAGCTACAAAATGATCGCTGATGTCTGCTCAATTAGTTACAACACCGTCAACGCGCATTTGCGAAATATTTATGAGAAGCTGCACGTGAACTCCTCTCAGGAGGCGATTAGTCTGGCGCTGTGCCAGAAACTAGTCAATTCCTAACCTGCTATTTTCATGATTTTTTTAGCCCTTTTTTCGTAAGAAGCGGGGCTTTTTTATGCCATAGCGGTTAGCGAGAATTCGCTATTTCAGTCGGCTGGCGTATTGCGGAAATTTGTGCTGTTCCAATCCTTAACCTCACACGCAAAATTCCGGATTATGAAAAACTTGCTCATGCTCACCCTTGGGTTGTCGTTGATACTGATTCCGACAGCCTGCAAAGAAGACAAAGCGGATACCGCGCAGGCGCCCCGTCTTACCAAAACTTCCACCGCTTTTGATATCAGGGCACGGTGGTACCGCTACCGACTACGGAGGCATTTCCTACGTTTACTAAACCCGCAAGTTTTGAGGATATGCGGATTTATAGCCTGGAACTGATCGTACAGACCGCCAAGACTTCCGATGCCAATACCGACGACCGGGTGACGGTCAAGTTCAATGACGCTATGGGCAAATACTATCTCGATTTGTTCAAAGACGATCGGGAGAAGGGCCAGACCGAAGTTTATAACATTGTGGATGATAAAATAAAAACCATCCGCGATTTGAAGTACCTCCGGCTGGAAAAGGAGAGGACCGACGCCTGGGCCATTGCTTTCGTCTCCATTAAAGTGAATGGCTACCAAATTTATTATAACAACATGGAAGCCAATCCCTTTACCATCGACGGTGACGACGGGTATAAGCCCAGCGTTACCTGAGATAATTTGCGCGGAAGTGCCTGGTCATTTGCCACTAACAAAACATTGTATATTCCAGAACGCACGCTGTCGCAAGATGCATTGCAGCGAAGAATTGAGGGCATGATGGGCAACGCCATGCGCTCCCTGACGATCAAAACTGTGGAGTGGCAGAAAAATCACGGCCCGTGGAAGTGACCTACAAGAACGCCAGCCAGATGAACGTGCGTGTGTACCTTACGAGTAATGGGAACTCTAGTAGAACCCTGGACTTCATTCTGGCCGCTCCTTGTGTTTCAGGCTTTATCCAGTTCAAAATACTCAGCCCTTACGGCAGCCTCTAATCTTACTTCAAATTCAATGAACTTGAGGCGGACCTGGCCAGTCAACTCAATCTCAGCCTGAACACAAAAACCTCAAAGCGGACGGTAGTATTGACTACTGGTAAATGAAAGGCGAGCGGTAGGTTTCTATCCCCAACCTACCGCTCGCTAAATTTGGGGTGGAAATTGATTGAAACAGCGTAGAAGGCCACTATATTTCACCGTGTTACCAGGAACTTTTTAAACTAGAAAATCATGAAAGTAATAATAACCCTACTCATAATACTAGGTGTGTCGGTACTTTCCGCTCCTACTTCCCTCGCCCAGGGCTCTTTGGAAACCGAACTCCTGAACGTGATGCAGGCCAAATCGCAAGCCTACTTTGCGGCTGATACTGATACATGGCAAAAGTACTGGATTAAGGATGCGCATAGCAGCCGTTCGGTAGTCGATAAGTTCGACTATTCCGGGCAGGTAGGTTGGTAGGATTTGATCGCTAAACTCAGAAAGGATAGCGAAAAAACCGGTCAAATTGCTATTACAGTGACTTTCGACAATGTCCATATCCGGTCGTCGGGCAACATGGCTTTTGTCGAGGCCGACGAACGTTATCGGTGGTCAAAGAATGATTCAATTGTTTGGAATGTACATGTCTACACGGTACTGATGCAGGAAAACGGCACATGGAAAACAGCCAACCAGATTCGAGTGGGAACTGACACGTACGCCGTCAATGCTCCCAACCGCGAGTACGAATTGAACACCATTGGCTATGATTTGCTCAAAGAAAAGTTCGTGAGCGAGGCCATCGACGTGTTTGCCGTCAACGTCAAGCTCAACCCGACCTCCTGGAATGCCTACGACAGCCTGGGCGAAGGCTACGCCCTGGCGGGAGACAAAAAGTCGGCCATAAAAAACTACAAGAAATCGCTGGATCTCAATCCTGAGAACGAAGCGGGCAAGAAAGCTTTGACCATCCTGGAAAAACAGTAAACCTATGAAGACATTTGTGATCGCATCCCTGCTGCTTTGCAGCATCAATCTCGTTTTTGGGCAACCCGCCCGCTGGGCTTACGTCGACAAACAAACCGTACTGGATCAGTACCGCCGGACGCAAAAGGAGGTCAACGACGAGACGGCTAACCTGAGCGGGGCGCAATGGAATTTTCGCGAGACACCCGAACGCTGGAACGTTGGGCAGGTGCTGGAACACCTGAATATGTGGCAACTCGTCACGCTCGAAAACGTCCGGTACACGCTCTACCTCGGGCCCCATCCTGAACTCGTCCAGTCCGTTCCGTCCGATAGCGTCAATGCTTCCTTCATCTATGAAGAGGGAGCCCATGTGTCGCCCGATTTCACGGTCCCTACCGGACTGATTCCCGACGTGAATAATCTGAAAATATTTAACCTCAAATGCGATGAAATCATCCAGGGCATCGAAGCCAACGGGGGCGATCTGCGGACATTCATCCGGTTGGGCAAAGAAGGCCAGAACCGTAATCTGGCCCAGATGTACATCATCCAGTATGGCCACGTGGATCGGCATTTGCGCCAGATTCGCAAAATTAAAGCCGATGCAAAGTTTCCGCAGAAATGAGCGCATCGGCTTTTAAAAGATTGGCAACGCTTTGGCAAGATTCGACAACGCTTTGAGCGTTGTCGAATCTGCAAGACTAGCTAACCGTGGCGCCGTTCCAGATTTCTTTGCCGGGTTGAATGAACGACAAGCTGCCGTCGCGGTCCTCGGCCATCAGAATCATGCCCTTCGATTCCATGCCCATCATCTTGCGCGGGGCGAGGTTGGCCAGGTACAGTACCTGCCGCCCAACGATTTCTTCGGGCTTGAAATGCTCGGCGATGCCACTCAGCACGGTACGCTCTTCCAAGCCAATGTCCAGTTTTATTTTCAGGAGTTTCTTACTTTTCGGTACCGCCTCTGCTTCCAGGACGGTTGCGACGCGGATGTCCATTTTGGTGAAATCATCGAATTGAATCTCTTCCCGCACGGCGGGCACCTGCTTGCTTTCGAGCTCGTTCATACGCTTGGCTTCGTGAAGTTTTTCGATTTGCTTTTGAATGGCCTCGTCTTCTATTTTCTCAAATAATAAACTGGACTCGCCCAGCGCGTGGCCGTCGGGCAGCAGATTGGCCCGTCCGGCTTCGGCCCAGGGCTGTTTTTCAAACCCTAGCTGCGTATTGATTTTCGCCGCCGTGAAGGGCAGGAAGGGCTCGACCACGATCGCCAGCGAAGCCGTGATTTGCAACGCGATGTTCATGATCGTGTCGACGCGGCGGTGGGTGCCGCCATCGGTATCGGTTTTGATGGCGTGCCAAGGCTGCGTCTCGGCTAGGTACTTGTTGCCCAATCTTGCCAGATCCATCACGAGCGTTAGGCCTTCGCGGAAGCGGTAGTTTTCCAGCGCGTTGGCGATGCGATCGGGAAAATCACGAAGGCCAATTAGAGTTTCATCATCAATAGGCAGCAATTCGCTCACCGTCGGAACTTTACCCTCACAAAATTTCTGCGTCAGGATCATCGCCCGGTTGACGAAGTTGCCAAAAATGCCTACCAGTTCGCTGTTGTTGCGGGTCTGGAAGTCCTTCCAGGTGAATTCGCTGTCCTTGGTTTCGGGAGCGTTGGCCGTGAGCACGTAGCGCAGTACATCCTGCTTGCCGGGAAAATCTTCCAGGTATTCGTGCAGCCACACGGCCCAGTTGCGCGAAGTCGAAATCTTGTCGCCCTCCAAATTCATGAATTCATTGGCCGGTACCTGGTCGGGCAAAATATAGCCCCCTTCCGCCATGAGTGTCGCCGGGAAAATGAGGCAGTGGAACACGATATTGTCCTTCCCGATGAAATGGACCAGCTTGGTGTTGTCTTCTTTCCACCAGGTTTCCCAACCCGCATCGCTGCCATTTTTTTGGTTGAGCCAATCTTTGGTGGCCGAGATATAGCCGATCGGAGCCTCGAACCAGACGTACAGCACCTTGCCCTCAGTATCGGGCAGCGGCACGGCGATGCCCCAATCCAGATCTCGGGTCATGGCGCGGGGTTTCAGGCCCTCTTTTAACCACGATTGGCACTGGCCCTGCACGTTGGCTTTCCACTCGGGGTGACTGTCGATGTATTGCTGAATTTGTGGCTGCATCTTGTCTAACGGCAAGAACCAGTTAGTCGTGGCGCGCAGCACGGGCGCGGTATCCGATAGCGTGGAGCGCGGATCGATCAATTCCGTGGGGCTCAGCGTAGAGCCGCAGCGCTCGCATTGGTCGCCGTAGGCGTTGGTGTTACCACAGACCGGACAAGTACCCACGATGTAGCGATCGGCCAGGAATTGCTGGGCAGTTTCGTCGTAGTACTGCTCAGTGGTGTCTTCCACGAATACGTCCTTTTCATAGAGGTCCTTGAAGATTTCCTGCGAGGTTTCGTGGTGAACGGGCTTGCTGGTCCGGGAATAGACATCGAATGAAACACCCAATTCGGCGAAGGAGGCGGCAATTTGGGCGTAGTACTTGTCCACAATTTCCTGCGGCGTAACGCCCTCCTTCTTGGCTCGAATCGTAATCGGCACGCCGTGCTCATCGGTACCACTGACGAAGGCGACGTCCTCACCCTTCGATCTTAAATATCTTACGTAAATATCTGCCGGAATATAGCATCCCGCCAAGTGCCCGATGTGGATGGGCCCGTTGGCGTAAATGAGGGCGGCGGTGACGGTGTAGCGTTGGGGATTGGTCAAAGACATAGTAAGGAAAATAGTGAAATCGGTATTTGCTGTGAAACAAAGTCTAATGCCGCAAAATTAGTGAAAAGTGGTCGTGTAGCGTGCAAATGATAAATCTAGGACTTATAGTAAAGTATTTTTGATTTTTTGTAAATTATACTTGACAATATTGTCAAATGTACTTTATATTTGTTTTTATAAACATCACTTAAAATCTGTTAGCCATGAAAACAAAAAATCTATTGCCCAATCGCTGGAAGCCATTTGGATGGGCTTTACTATCTGCCGCCTCCATACTTTTGGTATCGGCACTATTGAACGAAGGCCAACCACTCTTTGACTGGACGGCAACCATTCCCTGGCCTTTTGAGGCTAAAGAGGCGGGACTGTTGAGTGTCTTTCAAGGATTTGAATACAGCAAGGATGGCACGATCACCCTGCAATTGATGGACGAATTATCGTCATTATGTGTAATTGCCGGGCTATTGATCGTGGGATTTTCCAGAATTAAGAACGAGGATGAACGAACCGCCCAAATGCGCCTGGAATCCTTGCAGTGGGCTATTTATGGAAACACCTTGATACTAATCTTGTGCGTAATCTTCATATACGGCCTGGATTTTTTGGATGTGATGATCTTCAATATGTTCACGCCGCTACTGATTTTCGTGCTGCGTTTTCATTGGCTATTATACAAAGAATCAAAAGTGGCGGGTGCGCCGGAGGGTAAAATCATGGCACTATGAAGAACCGAATCAGAATCGAGCGCGCCATCCTCAACATTACCCAGGCCGAACTTGCCGAGCGCGTGCAGGTATCGCGCCAAACGATCAATGCCATCGAAGCGGAGAAGTACTCACCCTCATTAACTTTAGGACTGAAAATCGCCCGCGTTTTTTCTAAAACAGCGGACGAAATTTTTGAACTGGAAGAAGGGGATTAGGTTAAGTTGGCCTTACTCACCCTTGCCCACGGCCCCGGAAGGCATCTTCTGGGGCGTAGTAGTGGGTCCCAAAATTTTAATGGTACCGTTTTTCACTTCCATCCGATCGATGCACACGACGCGTTCGTCGCCCGTTTTGGCGGTGCGCGCGTGGTAGACGCAGAACATTTCCTTGCCATCCGGCGAGTAGGCAATGCTGTTGTGACCCGTGCCCGTCACGGAGCCGCCTTGTGCGACGTTTTGTTGCAAGATTGGATTGTTTGATGCTTTCTTGAACGGTCCGAGCGGCGACTTTGCCGTGGCATAACCAACGGCGTAGTACTTGCCGCCGAAATGGTTGGCCGAATACATGATGTAGTAGGTACCGTCTTTCTTGAAGGTTACTGACCCCTCCGTCCAGCGGCGGTTCACTTCCTGGGCCGTCACCGAGCGGCTTTCCCATTCGGCCTGCTTGTCGCTGAGCGAAACGGGCGGTCTTAGGATCAGAACGGGCTCGCCAATTACGCCGGAAAAATCGGGTTTCAGCTCCACGCCATACACCCAGCTTTCTTCAATTTCCTTAAACCAGCCCTTTTCCCGCGCCAAATCAGCTACTTCGCTTTCGACCGCATGTTTATAGCAGCAGCGCGAATAGTAGAGGTACATCTTACCGTCGGTATCAAAAAACACGTTGGCATCGATAATGGGATAGCCGGGATCGAAAAGCGGCTGGTCGGCCAGATCGACGAACGGGCCAGTGGGCTTATCAGCCACTGCCACGCCGATACGGAAATTTTCTACCTCGCGGGTTGGATTCACCTTCCATTGGGCGCTGTAAAACAGGTAGTACTTCCCCTTCACTTCGTACACTTCGGGAGCCCAGTAGGCTCCGTCCCAAGCGGCTTTCGGATCGCTCCAGCCGTTTTTGTTGTCGTGAAAATACACTTGTCCTTCGGCCTTCCAGTTCACCATATCCGGGGACGAATAGGTCATGAAGCCCTTATCCGCTCCTCCGCCCGTTCCGTACATGTAGTACATGCCTTTGGTCTGCAAAATATAAGGATCACCAAATTCCACGGGTAAGGGATTGGAAAAAGTGGCTTTTTGCGCTTTTCCGGGGCTCAAAATCAGAGTAGAAATAGATAGAAACAAGAGTTGCGTTATTTTCATGGAAAGCGGGTTATTTAAATAAGTCAAAGAGCCAAAGAATGTTAGGAATTTTATCAAATTGTTAAAATAGACTTGGATTTGCTAACTTAACAAAAAAATGCACTTGCGATGGTACTGGAAAACGGATTTTTGATAAAAACGGTGGATGGCATGTCCGAAGAAATGTTCTTCGACCTCTGCTAGGCCAACTCGGAGTTGCGCATGGAGCGCGATCAACACGGAAACATCATCGTCATGTCACCCACAGGAATGAGTACCGGTAATTTTAACGCCGAATTTGGCGGTCAGATTTGGCTTTGGAACCGGGAGGCCAAATTAGGCTATGTCTTCGACTCGTCTTCGGGCTACACGCTACCCAACGGTGCGGTACTCTCGCCGGATGTTTCCTGGATCGCCAAAGCGCGTTAGGAAGCAATCTCCGAAGGCGACCGAAAGGTTTTTACCCACACGTACCCCGACTTTGCCGTAGAAATCTGCTCCGAGAGCGACCGTTTGAAGGATTTGAAAGCCAAAATGGAAGAATACCGCGCGAACGGCTGTCGTTTGGGCTGGCTCTTCGACCGACAAGGCAAGGCTGCGCACATTTACCGTGCCGACGGAACGATTGAAATCGTGCGGGGGGGAGAAACGTTGGAACTAGCGGGCGAGGATGGGTTGCCGGGGCTGCTGGTAGTAGTGGAGATGTGAAGAGGAATACTGTGTTTTTCAACTCCCTTTTCATCGAACCGCCGACGCGGCTGGCTCCACAGCAGTTCGACGGGGTCACCTGATCGCCCCGCCCCACACGACTATCAGGTTCCTGCGACGGTATATGCGGCACAAATACTCCAAAAAGTCGACTCATCCCTCGCCATTGTAAGCCTTATTCTGGCCGTTGACGTATACGATGACTTGTTTCTCATCCTCGGCTTTTTTTAAATCCGGCACCGTCTCCTCCCGCCACTGCTGGTTTTCTACTCGTTCTGCTAGCGGGCCTTCTTGGCGGGTTCCTGTGGGCCGCAGCGGCGTAGCAGTTCTAAATCCGATGGTTTGTATTTACGCTCATAACCGCAATTTAAAAACTATATGACTTAATTCGCCTATCAATAAGTTACTTTTAACTGAATGCGAGTTGACACAGTCTAGGTTACAGTCTCGATTATACTGCCTCCAAGCTGACAGAAGTTCAAATTAAAAGTGCTATCCTCTCTTTAATATTTTTTCCTGTAGATATTTCTTTTTCAATTGTGGTTGTATTACCTTTCTTAATCATTTTTTCTCATCAATTAATAAATTATTGTCATGGCCATCAATCCAACAACAAAAGGCATACACCACATCGCTCTACGCTGCACTGACATGGATGTAACCAAAAAATTTTACAGAGATGTAATGGGTTTTACACTTGCGCTGGACAGCCCCGAAATTATAGGGTTTCTGGCTGGAAATTTCATTTTGGCCTTTAAGAAGGCGAATGCACAGAAAGGCGCTGCTGTGTTTACACCTTTTAACATTGGGCTCGACCATATTGCTTTGGCTTGCGAGTCCGATGAGGAACTACAGCGTGTTGCAAAAGAATTAAGCGAAGCCGGTGTTGAGAATACAGGCGTAAAGTTTGATGAAACCTTGCAAAAGCTGTATATTGCTTTTAAAGATCCTGATCGTATTCAATGGGAGTTTTATATGGCATAATATCTTCTACTGTCATCTATCGAATAGCCTTTCATGAACAATAATGATCAGGGTATTAGAGCAAAAATTGAGGAACTTAATCAATTAGCCTGGGATAACAGGGTCAATGACTCTCCCGAGTCTTTTAAATTGAGCGGGCAGGCGTTGGAGCTGCTCAGAGATGTGGATTATCCAAAAGGGAAAGCAGACGCGCTCAAATGCTATGGTTTTGCTCTTGTCCGTCTTTCAAAAAATGAAGAGGCGCTTAAGTATTTGAATGAAGCGCTTTCAATTTTTGAATCTCTCGAAGATGTCAATGGTCTGTCGGTTGTGTACGAATACCTGGGAATAGTACAAAGAAACTGGGGCAATTTTTCAAACTCTTTAATCCTCCTAAAAAAAGCGCTCGAGCTGAGCAGGCAAACCGGATTTGTGGAAGCGGAAGGTACAACGCTCTATCAAACGGGAGTTACCTACAAGTACCTCGGGAATTATGAACAGGCTTTGGACTATTATCACCAATGTCTTTACTTAATGCGGTCTGCCGGGTTTACGCTAATGGAGGCATACGCTATTAATGTGATCGGTGCTGTTTATTTTGAAATTCAAAATTATGGAGAGGCGTTACATTATTACCAGCAGGGGCTCGCTATCAGGCAACTTTCGGGCGATAAATGGGGCGAAGCAGGCAGCCTAGACAATATCGGATCGGTTTATTTGAAATTAGAGGATTGGGAAAAGGCGTTAGAATATTGTGAAAGAAGCCTTACTATCAGCGAAAGTACCGATGATAGAAGAGGCCAGGGAAATTCGTTATTTCACTTGGCAGAAATTTATAAGCAACAAAATAATTGGGATCATGCAAATTTTTTATCAGGTAAAAGTTTGCATATACGGCGTGAAATGGGCGATAGAAAAGGGGAATCAGAAATTCTTTTACTATTCGCCGAATTAAAGAAATCTACAGCGCAATCAATTGGAAATAGTGAATTGGATTTTCTGCGCAAAGCATTAAATATTTCTGATGAAATTAAGGCCGCTGATCTTTCAGGCAAGGCTCATTGGGCCATGTATAAATATTATAAAGGTGCACAAGAGCATGAGCATGCGCTCACACACCTTGAAATATATGACAGCATTGAAAAGAAATTACACAAAGATGCTGTAAACCAAAAAGTATTGAATTTTGAAGTTTCTCAGCGTGCAGAAGCATCAGAAAAAGAAACGGAAAAATTCCGGGCAAAGAATGAAGAGCTTGCCAAGTTGAATGCGGAAATTAAAAGCCAAAAAGAAGAAACAGAAAAAGCACTCATTAAATTGAAAGCCACGCAGGCTCAACTCATCCAATCCGAGAAAATGGCGAGTCTGGGCGAGCTCACTGCCGGCATCGCTCACGAGATCCAGAATCCGCTAAACTTTGTCAACAACTACGCAGAGGTCAATGTGGAGTTGTTGGAAGAATTGTTTTTGGAAGGAAGAAAGGAGGAAGGAGAAAGGGAGGAAGGGTTGATGTCAAGTTTAATACAAGATTTGAGTGAGAATGAGGCGAAGATATTGCACCACGGAAAACGCGCCGATGCCATCGTGCGCGGGATGCTGCAACATAGCCGTCGCGGCAGCGGCACCAAAGAACCGACCAACCTCAACGCCTTGGCCGACGAATACCTACGGCTAGCCTACTACGGGCTGCGACGGTCCGGCGATCCGGCCAAGTACCCTCAGTTTCAGGCTGAATTCATCACCGACTTCGACAAGGATCTGCCCCTGGTGGAAGTCATCCCGCAGGACATGGGCCGGGTGCTGTTGAACATCATCAATAATGCTTTTCAGGCCTGTTCCAAGCGAAGCCAGTTGGAGGCGGAAGTATACGAACCCAAGGTGACGGTAACGACGAAAAGACTACCCGACGCCGTGGAACTACGTATTGCGGATAATGGTAATGGTATTCCCGAAGAAATCAAAGACAAGATTTTTCAGCCGTTTTTTACTACTAAGCCTACCGGGCAGGGAACCGGGCTGGGCCTGTCGCTAGCTTATGACCTCGTCACCAAAGGGCATGGCGGGACGCTGGAGGTCGAGTCTTTGGAAGGGCAGGGAAGCACTTTTCTTTTAGTACTTCCCCTACTGGGATAAAGCAGTTGACCGTTTTATCCATATTCTCAATTTTGGGTTTCTTCCGAGCCCCTCATCATGACCAGGTTTCAAAGGGATGAGCCATACGCCCCAGACTTATGGAAAGGTACCCTTTCTTCATGAATGTCAAATAGTGTGGTTTGTCACAAGTGCGGGCATCTCGTCTGGCGCCTGGTCCGACCAAAGCCTCCTCTCGCTAACACTTATTTTTAATCGGTACGGTTCGCCGCTACTGTTGCATCATCATCGCGTTTGCAACGCAAAACGCTCAGGCACGGATCGCGTTGCAAACGCGAAAAGACAACGCCCTGATTGCAAGTCAGGCCGAGCACATTTTTCAACTTTACTCCTTTGTGCCTTTGTGCCTTTGCCCCTCCCTTCCCCCGATCGCCTTTCCTCCTTTAAAAAGCAAATTATCCGTCACAATATCCTCAGTCTCCTCCAAATGCCCGAAGGCGTAATTCATCTTCGTGCGGTCGAAATCGCCTTCGTTGTTGGAAATCCAGATGGTGGCTACGCCGTTGCCGATGAAGTTGGTGATGGCTCGTGCTTCGGACATGAAGCGGTCCACGCCGAGCAGCAGCGCCAAGCCTTCGAGGGGAATGACTTTAATGGCCGTGAGCGTGGAGGCCAGTACCACGAAGCCGCTGCCCGTGACGCCCGCCGCGCCCTTGGAGGTTACCATCAGAATACCGATGATCGTGAACATCTGCGCCAGCGTCAATTCCACGCCGTATACCTGAGCCAGAAAAATCGTCGCCATCGAGAGGTAGATCGTGGTGCCGTCGAGGTTGAAGGAGTAACCCGCCGGAACCACGAGCCCGACGATCGGTTTGGAGCAGCCCATGCGTTCGAGTTTTTCCATGAGTGAGGGCAACCCGGCCTCGGAGGAGGAGGTACCCAGTACGATCAGTAATTCCTCGCGGATGTAGTTAAGGAATTTGATGAGGCTTACCTTGTAGTGCCTGAGAATAAAATAAAGCACCACAAAAACAAAGAGCCCCATCGTGGTGTAGACCGTCAGCATGAGTTTAGCGAGTGGCAGCAGGGTCTTGATGCCATACTTGCCAATGGTGAATGCCATCCCGCCAAATGCTCCGATCGGTGCAAAGAGCATCACGAAATGTAGGGCTTTGAAAACGTATTTCGAGCAATAGTTCAGAATATCCAGGATGCGCTGCCTGCCGTTATATTTGCTCAGAAAAATTCCGAACAAAATGGAGAAAAGCAGTACCTGAATCGTGAGGTTATTTTTGAAGAATTCCCACATGCTGAATCCCTTCTCCGCTTCCTGCGCAAATTTCGAGACTTCTCCGGTGGCCGTCGCGGCGTTCGATACAGCGGCGGTCACCACGCCGTCGCCGGGGCGGATGAGGTAGGCCACCGATACGCCGATGATGAGGGCAAAAGTCGTGACGACCTCGAAGTATATTAACGCTTTACCGCCTACTTTCCCGACTTTTTTCAAATCCCCCATCCCACTGATCCCTAATGAAATCGTCAGGAAAATAATGGGATTAATAAACAGCTTAACGATGTCGATGAACCCCGTACCGAGGGGGCGCATTTGCTGGGCCGTATCGGGATAGAAATGGCCGAGCAACGCGCCGGCCGCAATGGCGGTCAGTACCCAGAAGGTTAAATTGGTAAAGATTTTTTTCATAAATCAAAGAACGAGAGAACGCCCGTCAATTCAAAAATAGCCGCTACATTGGGGCCGTAAATCAGCCGAACTTTGCCCCGCTCCCCGTCGTTCTATAACCCATGCAAATTCTCATTACGGGTGCTACCGGCCTGGTCGGCAGCGCCACCGCCCGGCGCTTTTTGACCGACGGTCACACGGTTGCGGCCCTGCACCGCCCCGATTCCGACCGCTCGCTGCTGCGTGATGTCGAGCCGCAAATTCAGTGGATCGAGGGCGACATTTTGGACGTATCAGCAATGGAACGGGCCCTGGAAAACATCGACTGCGTCGTCCACGCGGCGGCGGTGGTGTCTTTTGTGCCGCGCGACCAGGACGCTATGTACAAGGTCAACGTGGAAGGTACGGCTAACGTCGTGAATGCGTGTGTGAAAAAAAATATCGCCAAGCTCTGCCACGTGAGCAGCGTTGCGGCGCTGGGTCGGCCCAAAGCCGGGGAGGTGGAAACCAACGAGCCGGTTGTCATCGACGAAACCCAACGTTGGGAGGATTCGCCCAATAACTCGGCCTACGCCAAAACCAAGTACCTGGCCGAGGTGGAGGTTTGGCGCGGCATGGCGGAAGGCCTGCGGGCCGTGATCGTGAATCCGGCGCTGATTCTGGGCGAGGGGGACTGGCAAAAAAGCAGCACCCAACTTTTCAAGTACGTTCACGATGGTAAGCCTTTCTACACCGAAGGTACGGTCAACTACGTCGACGTGCGGGACATCGCGGAAGCGATTTACGGGCTGGTTATGGCCGACGCGCACAACGAGCGCTACATTCTGAGCGCTGGTACCACCACCTACCAGCAACTTTTCGCGGCTATCGCGGCAGGTTTTGGCAAGAAACCGCCGCACATTAGGGTCGGCAGCGGGCTGGCGGGCGTCATCTGGCGGGCCGAGGCGGTGCGCTCGTGGCTAACGGGCAGCCGCCCGCTCATCACGAAGGATACGGCGCGGTCGGCCACGCACCACTACGTTTTCGACCATAACAAGATCAGACGGACGCTTGACTTTGAGTTCCAGCCGCTTGCCGACAGCGTGGCGCGGATCTGCAAAAGTTTTTCGTAGCAGATTGGCGGGGGAACAATATTTATTACTAACTTTCTTTTATTGAAAAGCCCGGTTGCGCCTTACCCGCTCCGCCGGTACCTGCGACAATAACCCAATGCGTGAAATGGAGCAAGATTTCGACGAACAGAAAAATTACATTCAGGAAACCCTGCGCCGCTTCGAGCGCATGTTGAAAACCGAGGAGCGGGAGTTTTTCGACCTCGACGCCTACGAGCAGGTTGCGGAGCATTACCTCGACCATGGCGATTGGGAAAAAGCCACCAGGGCTTGTGAGTTGGGTTTGGAGAACTATCCCTACTCACTGGACTTGATGTTGAGCCAGGCCCAACTCATGGCCAATCGCGGCCAGTTTGAGCACGCGCTGGAATTGCTCGAAAAAGCCGCGCTTTTCCATCCCGGCGACTCCGAAGTTGTGTTCATGCAGGGCGCGATCTACAACCTCATGGGCGAGTACGAACTGTCGATCAATATTTTGGAGGGTATGTTGGACACCGCCGAGGAGCAGGATGACATTTACTACCAAATTGGGCAGAGCTACCAGAATTGGGGCAAATACGAGGAGGCCATCGAAAACTACAAAAGGTCGATTGCGGGCAACCTCAACAATGAACACGCGCTTTACGAACTGGCGTACTGCCTCGATCTGCTGGGACTGCTGGAAAGTCACCTCGACTTTTACAACGAACTGGTCGACCGCGATCCTTTCTCGCATCATGCCTGGTACAATCTGGGCATTGCGTTCAGCAAGCTGGAACGCTTCGAGGAAGCTATCAACGCCTACGAATACGCCACGCTGGTCAAGGAAGATTTTGCCTCGGCTTATTTCAACCTCGGCAATTCTTTCATGAACACGGAAGACTATGAAAGCGCGAAATTCAATTATTACAAGGCCATCGAGTTGGAAGGTAAGCAACCCGAAACCTGTTGCTGTCTGGGCGCTTGTTACGAAAAGCTGGAACAATTTGAAATAGCCGTCACCCACTACCGCGATGCCGTCAAGCTCGACAGCGAATGGGACGACGGCTGGTTTGGGTTGGGAATTTGCATGAGCGAACTCAACCGCTGGCACGAGGCCGTTGGCTTCCTGCGCCGGGCCATCAAAATCACTGAGCTCAATCCCGACTACTGGCTGGCGCTGGCCGAAGCCGAGTACCGCCTGGGCAATGTGGTGTCGTCGTTCGAGGCCTTCGAGAAATCGGCCGAGATCGAGCCCGCGATACCCGAGGTTTGGCTCAAATGGTCGTTCGTGCTGTTTGACCAGGGCAATTACGCCCGCGCCTGCGATTTGCTCCACGCGGCGGTCGATGAGTTGCCGGAGGAAGCCGACCTGTACTACCGCCTTTGCATTTACCTTATCCACGCCGGAGACTATCGCGAAGCGTTGTTAAATCTGGAAATCGCTCTCACACTAGACTACGACGCGCACGAGCAGCTTTTTGACTTTTTCCCCGATTTGGAAAAGCAAAAGGCCCTGTACAAAATCATCGAGCAGTACCGCCAAAAAAATTAGCCGCCCCGCGTAATGCGGGACGGCTTTGACCTTTCTTTGAACTACCCTGACTTAGCGGCTGAGCGTTTTGATCAACATGCCGCGCGTAACCTGATCTTTCAGGTCAATGCCGTTCAGAATTTCCAGATCCTTCATTTTATCGGCGGGCATCCGGTAGGCCTCAAGCGCACTTCGTAGGGTGCCGTCGCGCTGTACGGGTTCGATTTTGATGCGCTCGGGCTGACGGTTCAGCTTATCGCGGTCGGTCAGCACGCGGAACCCGCCCGCAATTTCCTTGAATTCGTCCAAGTACTTATCAAATTTATTGAGGTAGCTCATGCCGTGGATGACATAAATCGTGCCGCCGTACTGGATAAACCAGGAAGCTACCTGTACGGTATTCTCGGCGGTCTGTTGTTGCTGTGGCTGTTGCGGCTGTCCTTGTTGCTGTTGCGGCGGGGCCTGGCGTGAAATGACGACGAGCGCCGGATTGCCATTGATCGTCGTTTTTTGATTTTCCTTTGGTTCCAATCCCATCGCTTTCAGTGTTGCCTGAGCGGCTTCTTCCAATGTGTTACCCTGCGCCAGCGTGAAAATGGCTACCGCTTTTCCGTCCTTGGGAGCCATCTGAAATTGTTGGGGTGAGTTCTGCGACTGCCAGCCACGCGGGACGGGAAATTGGAATTTCAACACCGGATGGTAAAACATATCGTTTTCCACGAAGCCCTGCTTGGGATCTTCACCGTAGATAATGCCGTCGATACGCTTTAGATATTCGTTTCGATCTATCTCGTATTTGCCAGGATTCTGTTGCTGATATTCGGTAGCCCAGGCCTCCACTTTTTTCTGGCGATTTCCGGGATCGGGGTGCGTCGATTGGAAAGTCGGGATGATCTGCCCGCTGGCATCACTGAGTTTTTTAAGGGTGCCGAAAAAGTCGGCCATCTGGTGGGCGTCGTAGCCTATTTTACTGGAATAGCCTACCCCGATCTTGTCAGACTCGGTTTCGTGGTCGCGGCTGTAGCTCAGCATCAGCGAACCCACACCTTGTTGAATCGCCTCGCCCGCTTCGGGCAGCAGAATCATACCCGCCACAGCGCCTACTTGGCCCAAAATCTGGGTTGTTTGCTGCCGGGCTGAGTGCCGGGCCGTGATGTGACCGATCTCGTGCCCGAGTACCCCCGCAAATTCTGCCTCGTTGTTAAAGTGGGCCATAATGCCGCGCGTAAAATAGACATAGCCGCCCGGTACTGCAAAGGCATTCACCACGGGTGAATCCACGATAAAGAACTGGTAGGGCAGATCAGGCCGGTGCGAAATAGCAGCCATGGCTTTGCCTTTTTCGTTAATGAAAGCCTGCAAATCCTGATTTTCGTAAAGGCCCATCGAAGCTACGATGGCAGGATGCGACTCCTTACCCGCCGCCAGTTCCTGTTCTTTCGACATCAGGATGATTTCGCGCTTCCCCGTCACCGGGTTGCGCGAGCAGCCGTAAAAAGATGACACCCCCGCCATCAGAAATACGAAAGTGACTATTCTTCTTAATTTTATCATTGTGTGTTTTAAGGTTAAATTTCTGTTTCTGAACCAAATTTACCATTATTTTTTCTCCAAACTAGCCAGTAATCGCTGCACCACCCCGTCCATCGCCTTATTGTCGAGCCAGCGCACCACCATCACCAAACCGTTCTCGGGGTCGACATATACCATATTCGTGCCATTGCCGATATGAACGAAGGCCGTAACAGGTGCACTGGGCAGAAATTGATGGTCGGGATTGAGGAAAAAATTCATGTAGCCATAGGTGGGCTGCGCCGTGGTAGGCGTGGTAGCCTGCCCGATCCATTGCTCCGAGATAAGTTGCCGTCCGCCCCAATTGCCCCGGTGCAGCGTGAGCAAACCGAACCGCGCCATGTCGTAGGCATTGATGAACATGCCGCCGCCCCAATGCCCGCCGCCACTCACCGACTGGACGGCCTGGCCGTCCAGCACGATCCAGGAATTGCGGTAGCCCGCCCAGCGCCAGGTGTTCGACGCCCCGATCGGGTCCATGATGTACTCGCGAAGTACCTGCGGTAACGGTCGCCGCCATACGCTGGTGGTAGCCAGCGCCAGCGCGTTAACGCGCACATCGTTGTACTCATATAAGCTGCCGGGCTTATTACGCGGGCGGTCCAGCCAATTTTTAGCGTCGCCGTCGGGTCGGTCGGCCCAGTCGGGCTTGCCCCAGAGGGTACCTTCCCAGTCGCTCGTTTGGCGGAGCATCACGTCCCAGGTCAGCGTGCGGTTGTGCGGTGTATCGAAGGGACGGATGAGTTCCGGCGTGCCGAATTCCTCGGCGGGACGGTTGACGGGCGTCGGGCGGTAGAGCTCGATCGGCGGCAGATAAGCTGCCACGGTATCCCGCACGCTGCGAATCAGTTTTTTATCCACCGCCAGGCCCACGACCGTCGACAGGAAACTCTTGGTCGCGCTGTGGGTCATGTCGGCGCGGGCGGGCTCGCCCCATTCAGCCACAATGTAGCCCTGGCGCACGATGACGCCGCTGGGTTCACCGCGCGATTCGAAGGGCCCGGTACTTTCGCCGAAGGGTTCTTTGCCAAAGCTCTGTGCCTGCGAGAGTTCCATATCGCGCGTTACGTTTACTTCGTTCTCGCTGGCAAAGCGGATTACTTCCCGAATTTTGGCGGCGTCCATCCCTACCTCGGCCGGCGCTTTATGCCGCCATTCGTTACGGTCGGGGAAATAGGCGGGAGTCGTTTCGGCTTTCTTTTTTTGGGCAAAGGCCGGGAAAGCAAGCAGCAGGATTAATATAAATGGGCGGGCGAGGCGCATGAGGTATTGGCTTTTTGAAATAATAACGGGTGAAAGATAATCAAAAAAACCAACGCCCGATCCACCGATCAAAATGCCACCATGTAACCCAGCGAGACGCTCACGCCCTGATTACGGACATTGGCCCGCACCACGGGGAGGTCGATGAGGCGGCTGATGCCGTGCTGGTACCGCGCCTCAGCCATGATTTGGCCCACGCCCGCTTTGAGACTGATGCCCGCTCCGGCGATACCGCTTAGTTCAAAGCGGTTGTAGCCCAGGGTACTCAGCGGCACATTGACTTTGACAGGACGAAACTCGATTATTGCCTGTGGCCGCGTGATGAGTTGAGCATCCAAGGCATAGCCTACCGATGGTCCGGCGATCAGGTACACTTTGGCGATGTCACCGCCCGTGGAAAGTTTCAAGAGCACGGGCATTTCGGCGTAGCTGACCCGATAGGCCGATTTTACGCCAAGGCGCAAAGGCACGGGGCCCACTTTCACACTGGTTCCGGCGCGCATCAGGAAGCCTTTCTGCTGGTACACCAATTCGGGACGAATCGAGACATTAGCGCTCAGCGCGCGTTCCGCAAACACCCCGATACTCAGCCCCGGCGACCAGTGCATATCGGGGGTGAAGTTGGAAATGAGTTCGGGTTTGGTAATGGTACCGGCGTAGCCGCCACCGCGTACGCCCACCGACCATTGGGCCGAAGCCAGGCCAGCCGAGAGTAAAACAAAGAGAAGAGAAAGCAGGGAAAGGCGGTTCGTTTTCATGTTGTTTTGATTTTGGTAGAATGAAGGTTTCGATTTGAATAACACGATTGCTATCGGTGCAATCGGGTTTTAGAGAATTCCTTCTACTAATCGTTTAAGGCCGTTTTGCGCCTTTAACAATCGTTAACAACTTGAAAAAAACTACTGAATAGCCGCCATGCGCTCGCTCTGCATTTTGGCTTTGCCACGCTCCAAGAAATCTACAAAGTGCGCCGGGTTAAGGTCGTAGTTGATCGGCGGCACCAGCAGGTTTCCCGCCGGACTCAGCAGGAGGTAGTGCGGCTGGGCGTTGTTGTTGTACTTCGTAATTTGCAAATCGGCGTTCTGAGCCCCGATGGTTTTTTTTACCCGTTGGTCGTAGGTAGACGTGTACCATTCACTCTCGGGCAATTCGGTCTTATCATCGACGTAGAGCGCCACGATCACGTAATCGTCACGCAAGCGCTGCAACACCGCCGGATCAGACCACACGCGCGCTTCCATTTCGCGGCAATTGACGCAGCCGTGGCCTGTAAAGTCGATAAATACCGGCTTGTTCACTTTCTGAGCGTAGGCCAGCGCCTGATCGTAATCGAAGAAACCTTCCAGATCGTGCGGCAGGTCGAAAAGCTCGGCGTATTTTGGTGTCTCGGTGAGGGAAGAAACGGACCCGACCGCGGACTGACGGCGGCTGAGATCAAAGTCGTGGGTGGTCTGCGGCGGCAGGTAGCCCGCCAGCGCTTTCAGCGGCGCGCCCCACATACCGGGAACCATGTACACTACGAAGGCAAACGTCGCGATGGCCAATAGAATGCGCGGCACACTTACTATGTCGGTTGGTGAATCGTGCGGCGTCCTAATTTTGCCCAATAAATACGAGCCTAACATGGTAAAAATTACAATCCAGAAAGCTAAAAACACTTCCCGGTCCAGCAAGCGCCAGTGGTACACCTGGTCGGCGATACTGAGAAATTTGAGCGCCAGCGCCAGTTCTAGAAAACCGAGCACGACCTTGACGGTATTGAGCCAACCGCCCGACTTGGGCAGACTTTTGAGCCATTGGGGAAACAACGCGAAAAGTGTAAAGGGAATAGCGAAAGCCGACGAAAAAGCCACCATGCCCACGATGGGTTTCAGCACCTCACCGCCCGCTGAGGCTACCAGCAAGCTTCCTACAATGGGACCCGTGCAGGAAAAAGACACCAGTACCAGGGTGAAGGCCATAAAGAAGACGCCCAGATAGCCGCCCTGGTCGGCTTTTTCATCCATCTTATTGATAAGACTGTTGGGTAACACGATTTCGAACAAACCCAAAAACGACAAGCCAAAAAGGAAAAATATGGCAAAAAACAGCAGATTGGGGAGCCAATGGGTACTCAGAAAGTTGGCGAAAGCCGGACCGTTGATCCGCGAGACAACGGTACCGATCAGGGTGTAGATCAGCACAATGGAAAGCCCGTAGACGATCGCCTTGGTTTTGCCACCTTCCTGTTTGGTAAAAAAACTGACCGTCATCGGAATGATGGGAAAAACGCAGGGCGTTAACAGCGCCACTAATCCGGCCAGAAACGCCGCCAGGGCAAAACCCCAAAGCGAGCCGTCGGGCGTTGAATTTTCCGGGATGGAAGCGCTTAGTGTAGCAGTTTCCTGATTTGACGCCTGTGCGATAGTAGCCGAATCGGCCATGCCCGTTTCGGCATTCGCTGCTACCGCCGTCGAATCGATGAGTGATTCCTGCACCGCCTCGGCGAAGGTTTCATTGGTTGCCGGGGAGGCTACGACAGCTTCTGCTTTGGGCTCGTTTTTGGCAGCGGGCGCTACTTTTAATCCGGTAAAAATGAAGTCGTTGTTGCCTAGTACGCACAGCCCCGATACTTCGGAGCAAGTTTGGTAGGTAGCCGCGGCTTTGATTGTGGGGTTTTCCTGTAAGATCAGGACCGTTTGCCGAAATTCGGCTTTCCCGACGAAATAGGTGATGTTACCCTGCCATACCTCGTCAAATTTCTTCTTAGGTTTGACCGGCTTCAGGCCACCTATCACCTTATATGCCGCGTTGGGGGCGAGCGTAATTTCGGTCAGCAATGGTCCCAGATCGGCATCGAAATCCGACGAGTACATATACCAGCCCGGATCGATGGTCGCCTTGAAAACCAAATCGACTGTCTCCCCCACTTTCACTTCTTTCTTAGAAAAACTGTGCGTCCAGGTGGCGTGACGCTGCACCTGGGCGTGGGTAAGCTGACTAACCAATAACAGCAGGGTGACGAGAACAGCGGTAATTTTATTCATAACCAATGTCGAGCAATTTCATCCATTTAGTAAAAGCAAAGATACGTTGCTTCCTGACGAGCAGTCTTCTTTACTGGCTTAGGAAACAACTTTGGCAAAAAAAAATTCGCCGCCCGACAGTGCGGACAGCGAAAGCAACTTCTTGAATAGACTGCTCAGTAACTAAATAAAATCGGGTTCAGCGGGCCATCGGGTGTCGTACCGGCTTCTTTGGCGCTCAACCACGTGTTCCAGTCGGCATCCTGATATTTGTTTTTGGGCTCCGTAATTTTCTGATCCCTGTCAATATAGATCATTGTCATCACCTTACGCGGTTCATTGGATTGGTTGGCGCCCGCGCGGTGAAACAGCCAGCCCGAGTGAAAGCTAATCTCACCCAACTCGAAGGGCGTTTCGTTTACCTCGAACTGCGTGAGCTGCGAAGCCATGTACTGCTCGCTTTCGTCGCTAATTTCGAGGTCGCGCCCTATCTCCACCGACTGGCTCTTCTCGGCAAAGGCCAGCGGTCCCATGTTCATAGCGGTGGTTTGCAGCGGAATCCAGACCGTGATGGTATTGCTCGTAGCCAGCGGCCAATAGAACTGATCGGCGTGCCAGGGCGTAATACCGCCCGAAGGTTCTTTGTACAGCGCCTGATCGTGGTACATCCGCACGCCGTCCACCTGCATCAGGTCGGTGGCAATTTTGGCCAGCCGTTGCGAGAAAGCGAATTCTTTTACTTCCGCGTTCTCCGTCCACAAATTCATGATTTGCAGAAAAGCACGTTCGTAAGTCGTGCGTTCCTCCATGGGTTTGGTAAGCGTGTTGAGGCGGATCACCTCATCGCTGATGAGCCCACCGTAATATCGCAGCACCGCTTCACTCAGCACGTTTCTGAGCTTCACGTAACCGTATTCCCGGTAGTACGCCACAGCTTCCTTTGGCAAGTCGTAAGGCCTTTTCAGTTCCCTGAGCAGACTGTGTTTATCGGTGGAGGCTTCCATAGTCGTTATAAAAAGTGTTTCAAGCAACAACATGGTTCAGCTTACACCTGTTCCGCCTTGCGCTTCTTGAAGACTTTCAGTTTGCCGTTGAGCTAGCCCAATTTTCTTCCTTCGTCGTAGTAACCGTTATCGCATTCGTAATTATACCTTTTTTTATTTAAAATTCAATCTAAAACAGCGAAATGCAATCATGCATATTCACTTAGAAGCACAGAAACAAGCCCACTATCAGCGCAATACTGCACAGAACCGTGGTAAAGATCTGAAGATGGAACCAGTTTTCATTCTGCTCATGCTGTCGGCGCAGTAGCCCATCATCATAAGCAAGAGGTACAATCTTCTCAATCCGGGGCTGGACGTAGATAACATCTTCATTGTGCATTTAAAAGTAAGGCGACGAAAATATTACCGGATTGTGTGCCTTGATCAGCAGGTCAGTCAGGTAGAGGTGCGAGCGGGAGTCGATATATTTCCCGCCGCGTATTTGAACCTGAGATACTGATTACTAATCTCCCGATTTAGACCAATCCGGTAAATAGTGGGTCGATTCATTAATCAACTCGAGCACTTCGAGGGCGTTAGCACTATTCTTAGGTAGTAGAATCAGAGAATAAATGATCACACTTGACCCGGTAAAAGTAGCAACTTGTGCTTGCATAACAGGGGACGGTTGAGATCTTCAAAATCACATTGAGTTTTAGATGTGAAGTAGCTTTACCTTTTTAAAGGTATAATTAAAACCTCAAATCGACTTTTGACTTGTCATAAATAGATTTTATATCGAAAATAACCGAATTTTTATCTTTGCGGTAGATTTCGATGGGCATGTTTAAAAACTCACGATGCGCCACGGCCACGATGATTCCGTCGTAAGTTTTCCCCGTAATGTCCTCGGTCAACGGCACGCCGTACTGGTGCTGCACTTCCTCGGCGATAGCCCAGGGATCGTAGACATCGACAGGTAGCCCGAATTCACGGAGCTCACGGTACACGTCCACTACTTTGGTGTTACGGATGTCCGGGCAATTTTCTTTGAAAGTCATACCCAGAATAAGAACTCGGCTCGATTGCAGCGTGAGCCCGCGGGCGATCATCGCCTTGATGAGTTTCTTGGCTACAAAAGCACCCATACCATCGTTAATAAGTCGTCCCGACGAGATAACCTGGGGGATATAACCCAGGCTTTGCGCCTTGTGTACCAGATAATAAGGATCGACGCCGATGCAATGGCCACCCACCAGGCCCGGTTTAAAGTTAAGAAAATTCCACTTGGTTCCGGCGGCTTCCAACACTTCGGTGGTATCGATGCCCATGCGGTCGAACATCAGCGCTAGTTCGTTGACAAACGAGATGTTGATGTCACGCTGCGCGTTTTCGATAGCTTTGGCGGCCTCGGCCACCCGGATGGAAGGTGCTTTGTAGATACCCGCCGTGATGATCGAGCCGTACAACTCGCCTAGGAATTTGGTCGTTTCGGGTGTCGAGCCCGCCACGATCTTGAGTATTTTGGTCAATGTCCGTTCTTTATCTCCGGGATTGATTCGCTCGGGCGAATAACCACAGGTGAACTCTTCATTGAATACCATGCCACTGCATTTTTCCAGGATTGGCACACACTCTTCCTCGGTGCAACCCGGATACACCGTAGACTCGTATACTACAACGTCTCCCTTTTTGAGCAATTTGCCCACCGTAATAGATGCTTTGACCAAATACCCCAAATCGGGCTTATTAAACTGGTCAATAGGGGTTGGTACAGTTACAATATAAACAGTACAATCATCAATTTCGTTGGGGTTTGCCGTAAAAGTCAAGTGTTCCGACGCTAAGAGTTCGTCCTTCTCGACTTCCCGGGTCAGGTCGATCCCTTGGGACAATTGGCTGATCCTTTCTACTTTGACATCGTAACCCACAACCGGGTATTTGGTACCAAAAGCCACCGCCAAAGGTAAACCAACATAACCTAGGCCTATAATACCTATTTTCGTGGAGGCAGAATCAATCATAAAAAAATATGGATTATAAATGGAATATAAATTATTAAGAAATCGGATTACACTAATCGGATTCATAAAACTTCACCTTTTTCTCTCTCAAAAAATCCTTGATGACATTGACATGCACGCAGCGCCCGACGTTCAGGAAAGGATAGTTGGACACCCGCTGCCTTTTGTTGCCAATCATCACCTCTTTCTTGTGTTGGTCAAAACCCAGGTGCAGGTGCGCCGTGGACGACTGCATCCCGTACACGATACCGCGCGGGTCAAACAGCGGACCGCCGCTCTGGCCGCGCAAGCCGGGCGTACTCAGTTCGATACTCTCGATGCGGCCCGCGCCGGGGTCACCCACGAGGCGGGTCACGATACCATCAATGGGGAAACTCGGCGAATCGGCCCGACCGGTGTCGGCCCATTCGATGTCATCGAGGTTCTTGTTGTAACGGAAATTGGTAAATTCAGGAAAGGGATAGCCGAGTCGGCAGAGGGTCCTGCCCTGTTTGATTTGCGCTCCGTCGCGCAGGAAAACCGCCGACTGGCCATATCGGATGGACCGAAACCCCTCGAACTGAATGATGGCCAGGTCGGCCGTGGGGTGCAGGTGCATGGTGAGCTGCCTGAAATCAGGAACGGCATTCAGGAACGTAGATCGAAGCCGCACGATCGTATCCTCGGTCATTTTGTATTGTTCTTCCAGCCGCCGGAGGTGCAGTGGATAGTTTTTATCATTTTCGAAGCGCCGGGTCTCGGCCTTGAATTTCAGAAAGTGGCTGTAAAGTGCATCACCCTGCTGAATGATCCCGGCCACGTGCCGACAGGTTACCGCAAACCCCTGCTCATTCACGAAGAAGAGCGTGGCCGTACCGGGAACAATCTCGCCGCCGCCATAGTATTGGGATATGAAATGAACGGGCCGGGTAAATTGGCTAACGCGCTCAATGGCTTCTACGAACATATTATAGGAGGAGGAAGGGCAAGTGCGGCCGGCATTTGTAGGTTCCCAAAGTGGCCTGAACAACTAAACAGCTAAACAGCTAACCAATATACTTTCAGTCAGACACTTGGCCCGCTGCCTGCAACGGCACTACCGCTTCGGTTTGGTCCCAATTCAGGATCATATTGGCTCCGGCGGGTAATGGTTCAAAGTAGATTTTGAAATTTTCGTTTACCCTGGTTTTGATCCGGATCGGAATCGGGATGCGCGCCAAATCCTTACCGTCGTTGTATTGCGTACCCCATTGGCCGGTTTCACGGTTGAGCACAAGTTGCCATTTGGCCGGGCCGGGAATGGACCAAAGCGAGTAAGTACCAGCTGGTACGGCCGTATCGCCTACCCGGGTATCCTGTCCGAAGGTGATGAGGGTAGCTTCGTTGGCCCCGGTGCGCCATACCTTGCCGTAAGGAACGAGTGCCTGGTCGGTTTCGCGTCCAAAGATCAGGCGACCTTTTTTGCGCGGCTGGCAGTATTCAACTTGGACGGAAAGCCCGGCGCTGTCATACATGGCAGTAGCCGAGGGGCTAAACGATTTTGTGTAACGTTCCCGGCCCAAAAAAATCAGTATGATGATCAGCAGGCCTGCCCCGGAAAAGAGGAGTAGCTTTTTATTCATGGAAAAACGGCTTTTCCACAAATCTAGGGATTATTCAGGACAAACGATTCGGTAGAAAGTATAGCTCACCGAGAAGCCGATGTAGTAGTAGGTATCCTTGGTTGTGGGGTCGGCCTGCTCGAGCTTGACGGTCGATGCGGAAGGTCCGCCCGTATTATCGAGGTAATCGGTGAAGGTTTTGCGGGTGCCGTATTCCAGACCAATGCTCCACGGCCGGTTAATTTGGTACTTAACGCCCACGCCGTAGGGAATCACGATACCGGAGGTTTTATAATCGAGCGTTTTGGGATCGGGCTTGAAGCGTGCGTAGGCCAATCCCGCAAAAACGTAGGGCGTCCAGTTGATGGCGTGGCGACTTTCCTGGTAATTTAAAAAGTTAAACTCCGTCACCAGGCTACCTTCCGACATTTTGGTATCGAAGGAAAGGTTACGGACCTTCTGAAAAGGATCTTTGCTGTAAGTATCGTTGCCCGTGATACTGCCCCGCATGACCTCGGCCCGGAAAGTCACCGCCCGGCTGAGGTTATAGCGAAAGAAAAGGCTCCCGCCCGGCTTCAGGAATCGCGGGTTGAAGGTGGGCGAAATGTCGCCCTTGTAGTTGAGCGCTCCCGCACTGGCCCCGATTTCAATTTTTTGTGCCGTGGCGCCTTGGCTCAGAAGCCAAAGTAGGGCAAATAATGAACCGAATGCGCGGAAATGGGCTAGTGAGTCTATGATTTTAAGATTTTAGGAGTTCCGCCAACTTATTTTAGAGGTGGACACTTAATTGGCGTACCCAATACGTAGGTTAGGTGGATGGTCCCCAGCAGGTATGTGTCATTCCTTTGGGGGTTAGCACCACGCATGTTACCTGGACTAGTAAACTCCGTTTGCTGAATGGCCACGAAAGGATCGATACCAGGATCGGTAAGCCCATAGCTAGTCGCGATGAAATCGCGCAGTATATTGGTGCGATCACCACCTTTACGAGCAGCGGTGGGCTCGGCCGAGCGGTTGGCAAAAGTGCGCGCCAGATCATTTTTCAGAATATTAGGATCGGCATACGTGTCGTGGACATCGTCAAGATAGTCCGTGCTAGTAAAGCGGAAGCCCAGCTCAGCTGATACGTCGAAGCGGGAGCTGAGCTTATACCGAACGCCCACGCCCAATGGAATGGCCAACTGTACCAACGAGTACTCTTTCGGCCCGTTGGGGCTTCCCTGCCCTTCGGTACCCAGCGGCTGCAATTTTTGCCAGCGGTCGCCTTCGATATCGGGTACGCGGGCCATCGGGTTGTGAGCCATCGCGCCAATGCCCAGAAATACGTACGGACTAATCTGTGGACGCCGATCGTAGCTGCGGTTATCGGGAATAATTTTGTAAATCCCCATCAGCGCGAACTCTTTCAAATCATTACGAAAATGGAGATTTCGGGCAAAATAGAATTCATTCTGCCCCTTGCGATTCACAGTGTAGTCATCACCCGCGATGCGGGCCCAGGTAAAGGAAGCCCGAGCCGCCAGACGGTCGGTGAAGTGGCGGGTATAATTGGCTGTAAAATTCCAGCGCATCATGCCGAAGGTCGACGATGCTACCCGGCGGTAAGAGGCCAGGTCACCGTAGTAGCTGGAGGTACCCACGCCCACTGATACTGTAGAGTATGGTACGAATCTACCACTGAACTGCGCACTAACGCTCAAACTACTAAAAATCAAGGCCGTCAAGACCGAAGCAGTAATTGAGGTTTTCCGGTATCTCACAAAAATCATTCGCATAGATGGCTGCCGCTTCCGGGCAGTATTTTTTAAATTGAAGGTCTTTTTTGGTATTTCTTCCTCTGTGAACGATCATCCCGGCACTTTATTTGCTGAAAGCCCGATTTTGTCCCGCCGCCCGTACCGCGAATCCGGCCGTTCTTTCCGTAACGCCGAAAGTTCTTTATTTTTACCGAAAAAGTCACCACACTCCGTCGCATGTTTGCCAGCCAGGATCTCACGTTCGCCTATTCTCCCCAAAAAACCTTCGCTTTTCCCGATCTCCGTTGCGCAGGGGGCGATGCTTTACTGATTCTGGGGCAATCGGGCAGCGGCAAAACAACGCTCCTGCACCTGCTGGCGCTGTTGCTGCAACCACAATCGGGTGAGATCAGGCTCGACGGGCAATCGTGGCGACAGCTTTCACCTGCTGCCACGGCGCGGGTGCGGGCGCAACGGCTCGGGATTATTTACCAGCGGGCCCATTTTGTGCGTTCGCTCGATGTGCTGGACAATATTCTCATTGCGAACTACCTGGCGGATAAAAAGCAGGACAAAGCCAAGGCCCTGGCCGAAACGCTGGGTTTCGCGGCGCTGTTGTCCCAAAAAAACCACCAGCTCAGTCAGGGGGAACAACAGCGGGTGAGCATCGCGCGGGCGCTGATGAACGACCCGGCCGTAATCCTGGCCGATGAACCCACGGCCAGCCTCGACGATGGCAACTGCCGCCGCGTCGTAAAATTGCTGCGCGAGCAATCCCAGGCAATCGGAGCCAGCCTGGTGGTCGTAACGCACGACCAGCGCCTGAAAGCAGAATTTCCCAACCGGATTGTACTGGAAGGCTAACAATCTAACAAGAACGGCGTTTTAAATTCCGACCCAAGTAACCCAACCCACGCATGGCCTTCCGCACACTCGAACCTTACGATTCTTCCCGCTCGATCACGACCTTTACCATTTTCAAATTCGCCCCCGGCCAGCGGTGGTGGGCCTTTGGGCAAATGGGGAGTCGCTCTTTGCAAGACCCGCCCGGCGCGGCCTTCGGCCGCATGCTGGGCTGTGGCCGCAACGGCTTCGACCTCACGCCCGATTTTGGACAGTACACGTTCCTGGCGCACTGGGAAAACGACCACCAGGCCGACGCTTTTTTTGCTTCGTCCCTTTTCCACGATTATGCCGACCGCGCTTCGGAGTACTACACGATCAAGATGCTGCCCATCCAATCGCACGGCCAGTGGGATGGCGCGGAGCCTTTTACGGTAGCCGGACCCGATAACCAAAGTACCGACGGGCCGGTCGTCGTGCTGACGCGGGCCAAGATCAACCTCGGGAAATTATGGGATTTTTGGCGGCACGTTCCAAAGGCCCACGCTTCGCTGGCCAAATCGGAGGGCGTGTTGCTGGCGCTGGGCATCGGCGAGAATCCCGTCACCCAGCAGGCGACGATCAGCGTGTGGGACAGCGTACAGTCCTTGAAAAAATTTGCCTACCAACAGCCCGGCCACAAAGAAATCGTGCAGAAAACCCGCCAACGCGGCTGGTACCGCGAAGAACTCTTCGCCCGATTTAAGCCCGTGGCAACGGATGGGAAGATTTTTTAAAGCCCATACTTCTCTAACCTTCGGTACAGCGCTGCCCGGCTCAAACCCAGTTCGCGGGCGGTGTCGGTTATGTTGCCGTTGTAGCGTTTGAGGGCTTTCACGATCATGTTTTTCTCCATGTCTTCCAGGTCGAAGGCGGTAGCCGAAGCAGCGGTAGCATCGGCGGAGCTCACATTCTTCAGAAACATATCGTCGGGTTGCAATACTTTTTCCTGCGACAAAATTACGGCCCGCTCGATGGCGTGCTGCAACTCGCGAATGTTACCGGGCCAATCATACTGTTGCATTTTTCTAAGGAGTGGTGGACTGATGCCAGTGACCGGGCGGTTGTATTTTTTTCTAAATTCTTTCAGATAGTATTCCGCCAGCGGAGCGATGTCGTCGGGGCGTTCGCGCAGGGGCGGGAGTTCAAGTTCGATGGTATTGATGCGGTAGAGCAGGTCCTGCCGGAATTCGTTTTGGGCCACCATCTTTTCGATGTCGCGGTTGGTGGCGCACAGCAGCCGTACATCCACCGCCACGGGTTTGTTGGACCCCACCCGCGTCACTTGTCGCTCCTGAATCACGGTTAACAACTTCGATTGCAACGCCAGCGGCAGATTACCGATTTCGTCCAAAAATATGGTGCCGCCCTGCGCTTCCTCGAAGCGACCGACCCGGTCGTCACGGGCATCGGTAAACGCGCCCTTCACATGGCCGAAGAGTTCGCTTTCGAACAGATTTTCGCTCAAAGCGCCCAAATCCACGCAGACAAAGGGCTTTTGGTCGCGTTTCGAGCGATCGTGAATGTACCTGGCCAGTTGCGTTTTACCCGTACCATTGTCGCCCAAAATAATAACGTTGGCATCGGTGGGCGCCACGCGCTCAGCGGTATCCAACACGTTACGCATGGCGATACTTTCGGCAATGAGGTTGTTTTTGAAAGACTTACGGGCGGCGGTGGTATCCGTATTTTCCTCCTCGCCTTTTCCGATCAGGGCCTTTTCCAGCGTGGCGAGCAACTTATCGTTTTCCCAGGGTTTCAGCACAAAATCGGTGGCTCCGGCCTTGATAGCCCGCACCGCCATTTCCACATCACCGTAGGCAGTCACCATAATGACGGTCATTTTAGGCGAGTGATCCAGGATCCGATCGAGCCACTGAAAGCCTTCGCGCCCGCTGCTGACATCGCGCGTAAAGTTCATGTCGAGCAGAATGGCGTCGTAAGCGCCATTGTTGAGCAAGAATGGTATTTTTTCGGGATTCTTCTCAATATCGACTTGCTTGAAGTGGCGTTTCAGCAGCAGTTTGGCGGCGCTTAAAACGTCCACATCGTCATCGACTATGAGTAATTTGGTTTCGGAGAGGAGCATGGGTATCGGTTGGCCTTCAGAGGTCTGAAGGCACAAAGGGGTTTGATTTAAGATATCGTGTTCAATAAATATGCCGATAAAAGCGGCATTTGCTAAGGGATTAATAAGGAAAAGGTTAGGAAAACGCCCATTTGTCCTGACTGTCCGCTGCCGGACAACGGTGTCCGATAATGAACAGTAAATCACTTCCGAATAAATAAAAGACTACTGTAAACCAGAACTTTAATGAAGTACCAGTCTTCTGGCATAAGGATTGAACATACTCTGTCAAATACATACCTGAAAATAAAAAAGAAATTAAAGGCATCGCTCGGGCGACCCCGATTCTACTCTCAACTTTTAACTTTCAACTCTCCACTAAATAAATGGCCACCGACTTAAAACCCTCACCCTTCGGCAAAATGCCCGACGCCACCCTCAGCCAATCCGGCATGGACAAGGGCAAAAAGAAAAAATTCTGGAACCCCAGGCGCATCGGCTATGTCGTGGCGGGCACTTTATTACTGGGTTTTGTTATGTATCAACTCATTTGGGCCGACAAACGCTCCAAGTACAACGCTGATAAGGACAAGGTAACGATTTCTACCGTCAGTCAGGGCGAGTTCGATGAATTCATCGTCGTGACGGGCGTCGTGCAACCGCTCAAGACGATCCAACTCGATGCCATCGTAGGCGGCTACGTCACCCAAAAAATGGTGGAAGGCGGCAACATGGTGAAGGAAGGCGAGGTGCTGCTAAAACTCGAAAACCAAAGCCTGAAGCTCAACTTCCTGCAATCGGAAACGGAGGCCAGCCGTCTGGTGAACGACCTGCAAAATACCCGGCAACGACTGCGCGTCGAGCGTTTTAACCTTCAAAAGGCGCTCAGCGATCTGGACTTCCAGACCGCCCAGGCCAAAGATGCCCACCTGCGCAACGAGCAACTCTACCACGACAAGGTTATTGCCGAGGCCGATTACCTCAAAACCAAGCGCGACTACGAGCGTCTCGTGCAACAGCGTGACATTGAGATCGAATCGCAGAAATATCAGGAAGAAAATGCCAAAATGCAGATTACCCAATTGGAAGGTACCCTTGCCAATACCCAGAAAAACGTGGCCCTTTGGCGACAGACACTGGATAACCTGGTCGTAAAGGCTCCGGTGCGCGGCCTGCTTTCTTCGATGAACGTGGAAGTCGGCTCGAACATCAATCAAGGCCAAAACATCGGCCAAATCGACGATCTCGACGGCTTCAAAATGCGCGTGGACGTGGACGAACACTACATTTCCCGGATTTTCGTGGGCCTGGCGGGTAGCCTCGATTTCGACGGACAGCCCTACGGCCTGGAAATCGTGAAGATTTATCCCGAAGTACGCAGTGGTCGCTTTGAAGTCGATATGCGCTTTACGAAAGGCGCGCCCGAACGCATCAAGCGCGGCCAGTCGGCCCCGATTCGCCTCCAACTCGGCCAGCCCTCGAAGGCAACGCTGCTCCCCGTCGGGGGTTTCTTCTCCGATACGGGCGGCAATTGGGTGTACGTAGTAGAAAAACAAGGCAACCGCGCCACCAAGCGCAACATCACGTTGGGCCGTAAAAATCCTGAATTTTACGAAGTGCTGGAAGGATTGAAGCCGGGTGAGAAAGTCATTACAAGCTCATACGAGAACTTCGGAGATAATGAGGTCCTAGAATTTTAATCTCGCAAAGGCGCAAAGCTAGTTTAGTGCGCAGCCTTCGCGTCTTTGCGAGAAATATATCAACCGCTAAACCAACCAAATAAAAATGCTTGACATCAAAAACCTCCAAAAAATATTCTCTACCGAAGAAGTGGAAACCACCGCCCTCAACGGCATTGACCTTGAAATCAAGGACGGCGAATTCGTGGCCATCATGGGTCCTTCGGGCTGCGGCAAATCCACGCTGCTGAACATCCTGGGCTTGCTAGATAACCCCAGCGAAGGCTCCTACGGCTTCTACGAAACTGAGGTGGCCAATATGTCGGAGCGGCAGCGGGCGCAGATCCGTAAGGGCAACATCGGCTTCGTGTTCCAGAGCTTCAACCTGATCGACGAATTGACCGTTTTTGAAAACGTGGAATTGCCGCTGCTCTACCTCAACACGCCCCCCGATGAGCGGAAGCAGCGCGTGGAAGCGGCCCTCGAGCGCATGAGCATGATGCACCGCCGCAACCACTTCCCGCAGCAACTCTCCGGCGGCCAGCAGCAGCGCACGGCCATTGCCCGCGCCGTGGTGGCCACGCCCAAAATCATCCTGGCGGATGAGCCGACGGGTAACCTCGACTCCAAAAATGGCGAGGAAGTGATGAACCTGCTCAAGCAACTCAATGAGGCGGGCACGACCATCATCATGGTG
>JBBSSJ010000003.1:0-43526 GCA_038242095.1 Cytophagales bacterium | reverse complement strand
CAGTTGAACAATGAACTGGCGGCGGGTTATCTGGAATTTGCTAATGCTACTGCCGCTAGAAAATACGTTGAAAAAAGTTTAAAACTCGATCCAAATAATTCGGTCGCGCTTGGCATGAGGACGAATATTCAAAGTTTGGAGGGCGAGGATTCCGCAACCAGGTAAAAATTGAGGTGCGGGCGACATGAGGCAGTTCGGCTGGGGAAGATTCAATCCCTACCTACAGGATGTGTCAGGAGCTTCCGAGGTGAAAGTCAGCCCTAATATACTCGGAAACATCGATAAGGTCACGCTTTATGACCGAGCTTTGCGTACTTTTGAAGCCCTCGGTAATTATGGTAAGTAAAAATTTAAATCAAACCCGTAAAATGAAAAACTCTCTCCTTATACTGATCCTATTTCTAATGAGTGTTAATTTATCCTGTGTCCAGAACAAAGACGATAAACCTGCGAAAGCCACCATGGACACGGGCGACGTGGGCCCAGCGTCAACTGATTCGGTAGCTACCGCTGTGGAACTCTTTCGTAAAACGATGGTCGATCCCGACCAGGAAACGTTTGACCGCCTGATTTCGGAGCATTTGAGCTACGGTCATTCCACCGGGCTAATCGAGGACAAGGCCACCTGCATCGCTTCTATGGTAAGTGGTAAGTTCAACTTTGAGTCGCTCGACCTGACGGATCAAACGATCGAAGTCGTAGATAACACAGCGCTCGTCCGACACACTTTTTTTGCCCACACCCACGATGCTGGCAAAGATCCCACCACCGTCAAACTGAAAGTGCTGATGGTCTGGCTCAAGCAGCAAGGCCAATGGAAACTGTTGGCTCGGCAGGCCGTGCGGATTTGATTTTTTAGAAAAACTACGGATTGTATCAAGCATCATGCGTATCAGGAAAAACGTTTTTTTTGTCCTGGTTATCTTTTTTGCGGCGGCTTTTCCTAGCAGAGCGCAAAACCAGGATCTTCGAAATTTCGAGCCGCACCAGCCAACTGGCGAACCAGCAGAACCTCTTAACATCCTGTTCATTTTAACCGGCGATCAAGGCTGTGGACTTGCAACAAAATACTGGACAAATCTTTAAGTAACATATTGAAAATGCATGCTATTATATTCAAAGGGTGAAAGGTATCCCAACGTAGAATGCCTTCGTTGGCGGTTGTACCAAATATCAATGTACTCAAAAACAGCCTGTTTAGCCACAGCTTGAGTTTGAAAATCCTGCTGATATACCAGCTCCGACTTTAAGCTTTTGAAAAAGCTTTCTGCCACGGCATTGTTCCAACAGTTTCCTTTCCCACTAAATTCAACCTCACTTAAACTCCTGGCTAACGAATCCTCAATGACCGACCAAATCACGCAGGAACTAGCCCGCCTCGAACACCGCCACGTCATCAAAGTCCTCTACGCCATCGAGAGCGGCAGCCGTGCCTGGGGCTTCGCCTCCACCGACAGCGACTGGGACGTGCGCTACCTCTACGTGCATCGGCTCGACTGGTACCTGAAAATTGACGACAAGAAGGACAACCAGGAAGAAATCCTGCCCAACGACATCGACCTGGCGGGCTGGGAGTTGAAGAAGGCGCTGCGGCTGTTCCGCAAGTCGAACCCGCCGCTACCGTCGCAAGGATTTGATTGTCATATGGGACGGCGCGACCATCCACCGCAGCCAAGTCGTCAAGGACTTTGAGGTTCTCGTTACAAATGGACGAAAAATAGCGGTTTGCAAATCAAACGAAGCATTGTGTAATAAAGGTTGACTTTGCATGTTCTATATTTGCATAGCTGACCTGGTTATCGCAGCTCTGTAAGTTCACTTTTAAATTGTCCCGATTATGAATACGAACGAAAAAACTTCCCATCGCGCCCAAACTTGCAACTGTACGCCTGATTGTTGCGCCAGTGGCCAATGCACTTGTGATTGCTGCAAGGATGGCTGCTGCGGTGTAGAGCAGGCTTAACACGTATTTGAATATTTCCAAGGCTGGTCCCTTTGCTGGGTCTGGCCTTTTTTTAGTTTTAGCTCTTGTAATCCCCTTTCCACATCCGAGGCTGATCGTTTCTGAAGCTCCTCTGACGAAGCCCAAGTGGCGATACAGGAATTTCATGAGAATTAAAGCGACGTTCCCATAGGGTCAAACCGCTCACTGGTTGAGCAAAGCCCGCCGCCCTTACCTTGGGATTAACTGCTCAATGGTGCAAATTTCCCCGCCACTCGCTTCAACTCGCCCCCCAGGGGCCCGTAATAATTACTTTCATTATTAATTCACTATTTTTCAATAAGTTGGCTCAATATTGCCTTCAAACCTCCGATTCTTTTCTTCCATATCATTGATAGAAGGAAGACCTGAACGGAAATTATCAGTAGCACACCCAACAGAAGCAGGTAGCTACTGCCGGAAAAGGCAACATTCGAGCTAAAAAACAAGATCAGGCAAATAAAAGCGGTTACCCGAGAAGCTATCGATATGATAGCGTACCTGCCAACCTTCGCAAGGTAATTTTCCAGCGATTCTTTTAGGTCAGAGCCTGCGACGATGTTTTGGGCAGATAGATACCCTAAAATATTATGCATGATTACCAACAGCATAGCGGTCACTAGTAAGAAGTTGGCGTAAAATGGTTTTTGGCTACCGTCAAACCCACTGTAATACACTAGGAGGAAAATGGTGAATAAGGCAGTTTCAATTGACAACTGCCTTCTGATTCCTTTCAGAACCGGATGACTTTTTTTCTGAATCATTTGGCGCAATGCTTCGGTCGGTTTGGTGTCAGAGGATAAGTTTTTCCAGTCGGATTTGAGGTCGTTCAGTTCCATCAGTTTATATTTAAAATTTTCTTGATTTTCGTTTTGATGCGGTTGAGCTTCACCCCCACGTGGCTCTCAGTCAGGCCGGTCAGTTCGGCTATTTCCCGGTAGCTAAGGTCGTCGAGGTACAAGGCAATCAACGCTTTTTCAGGATCGTTCAACTGTTTCAGAGCCGCAAACATTTTTTCCTCGCGGTGTTGCCGTTCTGCGTTCCAATCCTCGTTGGCCCGATCAGGAAAAGAATCGGTAAAGACCAGTCGCGGCATTTTCTTCCGGTAGGCAACCATCGCCGTGTTCAAAGCGATGCGGTACAGCCAGGTGGTAAATTTTGCGGTGCCAACGAACGAAGGGAGTGAGTGCCACAATTGGTAGACGATCTCCTGAAACAAGTCCTCCTGGTCCTCCCTGGTATCGCGGTACAGGTGGCACACCTTGTGGAGTATTCCCTGATGCTGATCGATAAGGGTCAGGAACTCGGTTTGCTTCATGGCTCAATGCTTTTTGAAAGTAAACTTTTGACCTTTCCCTTCGGCCTCCACCAACGTAACGTTCCCTGCGTCATCAGGCTGAAAGCGCAACGCTACCGCCACTTTTTTACCATAGAACTGAAACAGCGCTTCGGGATAAATCTCGAAAGCCGGATTATTACCCAACTTGGCGTAAAGCTGGCTTCCCATCAAAGAAATGCTGAGTTTCATGCCGTTTTCTGCTACGTAGCTTCCTGGCATTTTGCCCAAATGCTCCACCGATAGTTTCTGTTCCTTGTGAATCACGGGCAATTTGAAATCTTCCCCAAAAACAATTTTTTCCACATCGTTCCAAAGTTCGTCGACGGGCAGGGTAGACACATTGCTCAAAATTACGATGGACATATCTTCCTCTGGGTATATGACCGAGATGGCGGAGCAACCAAACGTACCGCCGCCCGTGTAGTAAGCCTTCCTCGTCCGGTTGCCGCCGG
The DNA here is from genome assembly GCA_038242095.1 of Cytophagales bacterium. Lineage (GTDB taxonomy): Bacteria > Bacteroidota > Bacteroidia > Cytophagales > Spirosomataceae > Persicitalea. The sequence continues at coordinate 39,754 of JBBSSJ010000003.1, read as the reverse complement.
GCCTGATGAACCACCCGTAGCCGTAGGCATCTTCTCTTCCGTGCATAGATTGCTGATTCTGAACGGAAAATAGCTGCTCTTTTATTTCTCTGGTCCATATTTTACTATCCAGCAGACTACTGTTCCATCGGGTCAAATCTTGAGCCGATGCATACAAATCGCCAGAGCCTTTCATCAAACTAAAATCGCGGTGGGGGGCCACAATCATACAATCACCCAGCATATGGTAGGCGCTTGTCAGCCGGGGAATTATTTTTCGCGACGAAGCCACGCCAGTATTTGACAGCCGGAGCGGTTCTCCTATTTTTTCGGCCAGGATATTGGCGTACGTGTTCTGATAGACTTTTTCCAACACACTGGCTAACAGATAATAGCCGGGGCTTGAGTAATGGGTTTCCTTGCCCGGTTCGGCCAGGAGTTTAAGCCCAAAAATTTCGGTAATTGCTTGTTCATCGCTCAGTGGCAGAAAGGACTTGACGTTCCAGTAGCTCGCAATGCCCTCGTTGTGGGGTAAGCCGGAGGTATGGGTCAAAAGTTGGTGCAGGGTGATTTTTTGCCACGTGGGGTCGGTCAATTCGGGAAAGAATCGAGCGAGTGAATCCGTAAGGGCAAATTTGCCTTCCTCAGCGGCCAGAATGGTCAGTAGGGCGGTAAACTGCTTGGTGATGGACGCAATTCGGAAAACGGATTCAGGGGTAATGGGTGCGTTTAACTCGTTCGAACCCAGTCCCACTGCATCCTGGTGGATGATGTGATTGTTGACACTTACCATCACCACGCCATTGAATCCTATTCTCTGATGTTGCGTGGTTAGGTATTCGTGGAGCAATTTTGCAGCGGCTGGCTCGGACTGAGCGTAGCCGCGTGGACAATAAAAATACATCAGGGCAAAAACGGTAGTCAGAATTTTGAGGAGGTTCATCTTGATTATTTTTCCCCATAGGTTGCGACAATGCAGAAAAACTTACAGATGATCTTATTTTTTTGTGAATCGTAATTGACCGGAAGGGTTTAAAACGAAGACCCGAACACAATTAAACCAGCGAAGATCTCACCTTCGGCATTGTGTGGCAGCGAAAGCTCGATGGGGCCCAGAAAAGAGCGGTGTCCGACGGATAATGGACAGCCGCTCGGGAAGTGGTTTTTGATTCAGTCGGCGGGTTGCAGTCAGGCAAAATCACATAGGCGGTAAGGAACAATTACCCCAAACGCCTTATTTCGAGGGTATGCCATTGGACAGCAACATGATCCTTTTATAAACCGTGCTTGGTTGAAAACACGAACCACTTTGCCAAGGCGGACAGGATGGGCAATCCCAGAAATTCAATTTGATGACGCACTGTATCTCACTTATCGCGAAAAACCGCAAGCGTTTGATTATAAATGCAATTTACTATCACAGGCTGCGGTTGCTGTCCCAGCAGCTAGGAATTACAAATCGGAAGAACACCGGCAGTAGTTTGCGCACGCCATCTTCCGGACATTGACCCACACTTGACACCACATCAACCTGCACGCCTCCATCGCTGCGAGGGAAACGCTTTGCACCCCGGTCATTTTTACCGAGCAGCAGATGAAGCATGTTTTCAACGTGAAGGAAATTTTGAATCTCTCCATGGCCTGAGACTCGCTGTTTACTATAAGGCTGGCTGGAAAGGACGTGTGCAAGAGTGGCGGGGAAAATTTTACCATTGAGTAGTTAGGCCCTACCTTCGGCGGCAGGTTGGTAAGTTATCGCGGCGGCGAACCGTTGAAAAAATCATCCCGGTCCACCGCCGTAACATTCACAAAGATTTGGCAACAGTTCAGGCCTAGACCCTCTGCCATCCGTAGCGGCAAGGGCTGTGTAAAGATCACAATGCCGGAAAAGACGGACATTTCGCCGGTTGTGGCCCTGTTGACCGAAGGTGCAGCTAACAGGAACTGGCTTATGCCAGCATAATCACACTCATATCACAGCGGAGTTCCAACCATATCGCCTCAGCCAGGGTCGGTTTAGTAAAAACAACCATATGACTGACTATGAAATATATTGGATCGCTACTGGCATTATTACTCATCTGGGGCTGCCAACCCGAAGTGTCAATTGAGCCCACAACGACAGGCCCCGAGCCGGAACAATACCGGATCGTCCGGGACAGTGTCAAAACGGGGGCTTACCTGGACATTGCCATTGGTGAGGACGCCGCTAGTGCTTATCCTAAGATTCAAGCCCTCCGCACAACCAAGGGTGTTGCCCATTTAAACATCGTTAGCAATGTATTTACCGACCTGTCCCCGTTGAAAGAGCGAATACCCCTCTACCAATACATTCTTCTCGACCAAAAGTCAGGCACTGACTCCGGCGTGCAGATTACCATTGAGGGCCAAACGGTCAAAAGTATCTATCTAAACAGTGGCCAGCAGCTCAACCAATGGCCAGAAAAGCAAAAATCCAAATCGTCTGTGCGCGTGGGGGATGCCGTTTCAGAAGTGTATGATAAACTAATCAATGTGCGCAACATAAACCGCTACAGTAATAAGTTTGAGCGCATCTCCTTGCTGACCAAAAACCTATCCACCAAATATGACGGGGTTATGGGTCTATCTCCACAATGGTACTTTGGATATTCGACTGGTCAAGACAGGATGGATCAGATTCAAGTCCATTTTCAGGGGGGTAAGGTCAGCAAAATCTATATCGATCACTACTCCAAATATTAGCCCGGTCTCTAATTTTGAGATGTCTCGAAGGGCTATAATGTAAAGGGTGCTTGTTAGTTATATCCCTTTGCGTAATTGCCACTTGTAAAGCAGCAAAATGACCAGACAGTATTGCAAAATGCGTGACAAGAGATTCGTGGCAGAACATCGAGGAGGCCCCCTGAAAAGAGCGCATCATTACCAACTTATGACTTGGGCAGGCAGTTGCGTTGAACATGCCTTCTCGTTAGCAGGGGAACGCATGGACGATCGGTTGAGCGACGTTTTGCGAGTAGCCGAGGCTTGGCAAAAAGGTGAGGCTTCGGTGGGTGATGCACGCAATGCCTCGTTGAGAGCGATCGCTGTTGCCAATGAATCGAGTGATCCCGTCACGATTGCACTAGCCCGTGCTGCTGGCCATGTGGCCGCAATCGCCCATATGGCCGACCATTCCCTGCGAGCCGCTGATTACGCAATGAAGGCCATAAAGGAGTCCGGCAGGCTTTCTGAACGCCAATGGCAAGAAGAGCAACTACCCGTTGACATAAGATCACTTGTTCTATCTGCGCAAAACAGGTAAAGCGAGGAGATCGTCAGTTGCAGGTCCCACATCAGGATCAGGGCGATACCTGAAGATCTATCAACAGACCATCGCGCAGAGGTCCCGCGAATACAAAAGGATCACAGCGGCGCACCCATCGGCTTAAACCGCCAACCCAGTAGCCCGCCCAAAAATAGCTCAAAGACCGCAAGGGCCGCGCGCTGGGTTTCGATGACATTCGGCACGAACATCTATTGATCATGGCCCTGGTGGACACCCAGCGGGTAGTGGAGGAGATCGAACTATTAGGAACCGATACTTTGTAACATCGGAAAGGGAGCGCAATCAAACGCTCCCTTTCCGATTATCTGATTCTGTCTTCGGGTACTTAAGTGGGGATGGTTTGGACCAGTTCGAATTTCTCGATCTGCACGTCGTTCCGCTCGAATTCCTGTTCGGCCTTCCGAAGGTCGTATTTCCTTTGCATCCTGAGCCAGAAGTCCGCCTTGCCGCCGAAGGCCCTGGAAATCCGGATTGCCATGTTGGGTGTGATGGCCCCTTTCTGGTTGACGATCTTGGAGAGCGTCAGCCGGGAGACCTGCAGAAGTTCCGCCGCGCTGCCCAGGCTCAGGCGGGCGGGGGCCAGCACGTCCTCTTTGAGGATGCTGCCGGGGTGTACGTTGATGCTATTGTGTCTTTTCATGTCAGTGGTAGTCTATGAAATCAGTGGTAGTCTATGAAATCCACATCGTGCGCGGTGTGGTCCGTGTTGTTGAATTTGAAAATGATCCGCCAGTTCCCTGAAATGTCCATCGCCCAAAAATCCTTTAAATTCCTTTTGAGCGGGTGAGGGCGCAGGAAAATCAAGTCCTGCAAGTCCTCGGGCACCAGTTCCAGTTCGTCGATGATGGCCAGGACCCGCTCGATCTTGGGAACCATCGAGGCGGGCAGCTTGCTCCGGTCGCCCTTGGTCCAGAATAGTTTCAACCCCTTGTGCTGGATGGAGACAATCATCAGTCGATGTTATTGTATACTGCAAATATACACTATACAATCCTTAATAACCGTGATTGATTGAAGAAAGAATCCCACAGTCACAGCGGCACACCCATCGGGTCGAAGCGCTGGTCCAGCAGTGCCGCCCGCACTTTTTCGGGCAGGTTGGTGAATAACGTTACCCCCGCTGCCTTCTCGATGTCCCTTGCCGTAGTGACGAAGCCGCTCCAGCTCCTGTTGTCCACCAGCGAGACGACGTTGGGGAAGTCCAACGCGATCACCGGCGTGGCCGCGCTCACGTCCGCCGCATGGGGGTTAAATTAAAAGATTGAACAAAAAGCGCCACGCTAAGACCCAAGCTTTATTTCTGAGTAAACTTTCAAGGCGGTTTAAAATGTCAAGAAATTACGGCATCCGGTGCAGCCAGGGGTTCTTTTAGTAAATGGACAAAGAATTACTCTAAGGGATTCTGATCCTCTGGGCGTTTCTTTTCAATCGGTTTTATGCTGACCCCTACATGACGTAAAATCTTATAGAGGGTTCGGCGGCTACCGATCTGGAAATAGCTCATAATCTGCGTGGTCGACTGCTCTCCAGACACGTATAGATTTTTTACGGCTGGGGCTATCTTTTGGTATTTCGGGCTTAACCCTTCGGGTCGGCCGCCGTTCCGGCCCCTCGCTCGTGCCGACTGCAGGCCGGCTTTGGTGCGCTGCACGATTACGTTACGCTCGTGTTCCGCCAGAGCGCAGAAGATCTGAAAGACGAGCAGTCCGCCCGGTGACGTGGTGTCAATCGGGTCATTGAGCGAGACCAGGTGAATGCCCTTCTTTCCTAGGCCTTCGACAAGCTCGATTAGTCCGCGCGTCGAGCGGCCGAGCCGATCCAGTTTCCAGATAACTATCGTATCCCCTTTCCGCAGATAGCTCAGCATTCTCTCAAATTCGGGTTTGTGCGCTTTAACCCCCGATACCTTGTCCGTGAACACTCGCTCACACTTTGCCCCCTCTAAGGCATCCGTCTGAGAGTCCAAAGTTTGCTCCAGGGTACTGACCCGTGCATATCCTACCCGCATCGTTTTTCTTTGTTTTTGTACCGGTTATTCATGTGTTTGCAAGATACGGTACATTCATAAAGTAGATAAGTTTTTGGTACAACTTTTTATATTGATATAGACCAACTCCCAACTATCCCAAGCTGTACCGAAAAACGACCGTTTTTCAGCCACCCGCCAGCCGGAGACGACTATGCCTGCCGACTTCCTCTCCGACCACGAGTGCACGGCCTACCAGACCGTCCCCGCCGAGCTGTCTGCCGCCGACATAAGCCTGCTTTGTGGGTTTTCGCCTATGGACCGCCAACTCATCGCCAACCAGCGGCGGGATTACAATCGGCTGGGCTTCGCCCTGCAGCTCATCATCATCCGGCTGCTGAATCACTTGCCCCAGGGCTGGTACGACCAGGTGCCTGCCTGGCTGACGGCTCACGTGGCCGCCCAGCTTGCCGTCGATCCGGCAGCACTAGATACCTATGGCGAACGTGAAGCCACCCGCACCGCCCACACTCAGGTCATCCTGGCCTATCTCCGATGCCGGCGCTGGCAACCACTGATCGATATCGGTCTGCTGGAAAATTGGCTGCTCGAAAGGGCACTGCAACACGATAACGAGCGCGTTCTGTTGGGGATGGCCTGTGAATGGTTGCGCGGGGAGGGGATTCTGCGACCAGCCATTATAGAATTGGAACGACTGGTAACCTCACTGGCGGAATTGGCCAACCAGGAGACATACCGCCGACTGGACGCGCTACTGACCCCGGCCACCAGGGAAGCGCTGGACAGGCTGCTGGTTGTCGATGCCGAACTGGGCCTGACCCCGCATAACTGGCTGGCCAAACCGCCGGTGAGTCCGACGGCCAGTCAAATCCGGCTGACGCTCCGCAAGCGTCAGTACCTGACCGCATTGGGGGTGGAGGGGTGGCAGACGGACAGCCTGCACCCCAACCGTCGGAAGCGGCTGGCGGCCCTGGCCCGAAGTAAGACCAACCAGGCTCTAGCCCGCCTGGGCCACGCTAGGCGCTACCCGATGCTGGTCGCCTTTTGCCAGGAAACTCACATTACCCTAACCGACTATGTGGTGAGGCTCTTCGATGAGTACTGGGAGGACATTGTGGGAAGGGCCAACCGGGAACTAGTGGATAGTCAGATCAGGCAGATCAAAGCGAAAGACAGTGCATTGATCGCCCTGGGAAAAGCGGCCCAACCCATTGTCGATGAGATCAATATTCCCGCCTCAGAACTTCGGCAACGGGTTTACGACCAGATACCCCGGGAGGAGCTGCTGGCAGCCATCGAGGTCGTGCTGGCCCTGACGGAGAAGGGGCCACGCACTTTCCACTCTTTCCTGTCCACCCGCTACCGGAGCATAAAGTCATTCTCGGCGGGGATGCTGGACCAGCTTGTTTTTGAACACGCTTTCGAGGGAGACGACTTCCAGCAGGCAATGGAATTGGTCAGTGACTGGCAGAGCGGTCGACGGCGCAAGCTGCCCGACAAAGTGCCGATGACCTTCCTGCTGCCCTCTTGGAAGGCTTTCGTCGAACCATTCAGTGGCCAGCTCGACCGCCAGGCCTACGAACTGAGTGTGCTGGCCCGCTTGCGCGACCGGCTACGGTCAGGGGATGTTTACGTCCGCCATTCGCGGCGCTATGCCGGACCGGACACCTACCTGATCCCGCCCGCACACTGGAGGAGTCATAGACCGAACCTGCTGGCCCACCTGGGCTACCGAGACGCGACCGCTTACCGGCTGGACGAACACCTTGCCGACCTGGAGTCCCACCTGCCCCTGTTGGAACAACTGCTGGCCGAAGGGGGCGACATTCGGCTCGACGAGCAGGGCGAGCTGGTGATTACCCCGCTGAAGGCCGAGGGATTGCCGAAGTCGGTGGTGGCGCTACGAGCCGTGATCGACAGGCTGCTCCCCAGGGTCGAGCTGACGGACGTGCTGCGGGGCCGCCCGTGCGGTCGAGGTGGATGCCTGGACAGGCTTTTCGAGTGAACTGACCGGGCTGGAGAACGAACCCCACAGTGCAAACCACACGGCTCTCCTTTATGCCGCCCTGCTGGCCGGTGCCTGCAACATTCCCCTGGCTGAAATGGCCCAGAGTGCGGGACTGGATTACCAGAGCCTGTGGTGGGTGTCGACCAATTACCTGCGGGAGGAAACCCTGAAACGGGCCACGGTGCGCTTAGTCAATCACCAGCACCGACTGTGGCTGTCCTCCTACTGGGGCAGCGGCATGCTGTCGTCCTCCGACGGCCAGCGGTTTCCCGTGAGCGCCGGGCGGCCGGTGCCGTAAGATACGCAATGCTCAGGCCATTCCCCGCTACTACGGCTACGGCAAGGGCTATACGTTGATTACGCATTCATCCGACCAATACGCTCAGTACGGCAGTAAGGCGATCCCGTCGACCATCCGCGATGCCACGTATGTGCTGGATGAGATATTGGGAAACGAGACCGACCTGGAGGTTGTCGAGCACACGACTGACACGGGCGGCTACACCGACTCGTCTTCGCCCTGTTCGACCTGCTGGGCTTGCAGTTCTCGCCCCGGCTGCGCGATCTGGCCAACCAGCGGCTCTGCCGGATCAAGGGGCGCGACCTGACCTATCCCTCGTTGAAATTCACCGCCAACTTCCGACCTGAATACGTTCGGCAGCGGTGGGACGAACTGCTTCGGGTAGCCGCCACACTGAAAAGCGGCTGGGTCACCTCGTCTCTGCTAATCAGCAAATTGCAGAGTTACCCTCGCCAGCACCACTTGACGGCTCTGTTGCAGGAATATGGGCGTTTGGTTAAAACAACTTTCATACTGCGCTATCTGCAAAGCCAGCCCCTACGCCGACGCATCAACGCGCAGTTGAACAAAGGCGAGCAGCTTCACGCGCTCCGGGCTTGGCTGTGGTTCGGCGGAGATGGCCACCTACGCCGCAAGCAGGAAGAGGCCCAGCAGGAAACGGCGGGTTGCCTGAACGTTTTGACCAACCTGGTCGTCGTCTGGAACACGGTTTACACCCAGGAAGTGCTGAAAGCGCACCAGGCCGCAGGCCACGAGATTGACGAAAATAATTTTGAGCACCTCTCCCCCGCCCGCTTCGCCCACATCAATCGGCTGGGCCGATATACCTTCCAGCCGGCCGAGCGGTTCACAACTGACGGATTGAGGCCTTTGAGATCATAAAATCCTTAGAGTAATTCTTTGTCCATTTACTAAAAGAACCCCATAGAGAAGTCTTTCAATCATCTTGGATGATTGTGCTATTTCATATTATAACTGCCTGAAACAGAAATACTAGTAAATAAAATCCTAAAGAAATACGAAAAATAAATTTAGACACTAAGGGGATTCATTCAAAATGAGGTCTTGTAAGGTAAGGGTATAAGTTTGGCTTTATCAAAGATAAATTAGTCTAAAATGCAGTCAATGGAGCAGCCTAGCATTCTAGATGGACTCAATTCTAAGCTTTTCGATGTCCGGTTTCCTTTCGTAAGGGACTCAGTATCTGAATCAGAAATGGGAAACAGGGGCACTGACAATACGGATGACGATTTTTTTATTCGACAGGTATTTGCCTCCAGTCCCGAACAAGGCTGTGACTTGCTGTTTCGGCGCTATCACCGGGTGATGTGCAGCCATGCCGCCCGGTACGTATATTCCAAAGAGGTAGCCGAAGACCTTGTGAGCGACGTATTCTGTAAGTTCTGGAAAAATAATTCCTATGAGTCCGTTACTTCGTCCTTTAGGTACTATCTGTTCCGTAGTGTTCGTAATGCGGCCTTCACCTACCTGAAAAATGAGTTCAGGCAGATAGATAATCTCGAAACTACGAATTTTGAAGAAGGCCCGGATGGCCTTCGACCCGATTATATCACGCAATATGAAGAAACGTTCAACCGGGTCAAGGAATTAGTAGAAGAATTGCCTCCCCAATGCCGAAAGGTTTTCCTGATGAGTCGCTTTGAAGGAAAGCGTTACCAGGAAATTGCCGATGAGCTTGGTTTGTCCATTAAAACGGTCGAAGTGCATATCGTGAAAGGACTGAGCATGATGAGGAATGGTCTGAAAGATTACTTGGCACTAATGGGCTTGCTGCTCCTGCTTATAAATAATGGGTAGCTAACTAAGGGGATTTATCTTAAAAAGAGTCTCCCAAGAAAACAGATTGCAAAAAGCATGAAAGCTGACATCACGAAAGAGCTGATATTCAACAATTTCGCTGATAAGACTACACCCTTACAGCGGAAACAAATTGATGCTTGGTTACAATACCAAGCTAACGAAGAACTTTACTATAAGTGGCTGGAAGAGTGGGAAAATGAGAATATGGAGTATATCCCGGAGAGCGAGGTATTGGTAGAACGATACGCCCATTTTTTGTACTCCAATCCACGTTCTACTGATGATAATCAACCAGAAATGGAAAAACCGCCCTTGCATTTTCCACAACGGAAGTGGTGGAAAAGAGGGTTGATTGCGGCCTCTATCGTCTTTATTTTGGGTACAGGCACTTGGTCCTTTAATGATTTCATCTATTATAAGACCTACCAAACTGCCTACGGTGAGGCAAAGACGTTTACGCTAACAGATGGAAGCTTGGTGACGCTTAATGCCAATTCATCGCTCAGGATGCCACGCTGGGGATTTGGCGATGAAAAACGGGAGGTTGTTTTAAAAGGAGAGGCGGGCTTTTCAGTAACCCATACGCTTAGTCATCAGAAGTTTGTCGTTAAGACGGAAACCGATTTTGAAGTCGTTGTGCTGGGAACAGAGTTCTCCGTTTCGTCACGCAATAGGGGTTCCCAAGTGGTTCTGAATAAAGGCAAGGTACAGGTCAATTATCAGGAAGGGAATACCACCAAACAATTGATGATGAAGCCGGGTGATTTAGTTTCAATCAACAGGCAACGCCAGGTTTCCTTGCGAACAGTTGCCCAACCACAGAATTTCTCTATCTGGAAAGAAAAACGATTTGTGTTTGATGAGATATCGCTCTTCGATATTGCTCAACTTTTAGAGGAAACCTACGGCCTGACGGTGACAATCGACACGCCTGAACTCGCCCAGCGAAAATTGATAGGTTCATTTCGGGCTGAGAACGTCGATGAACTTTTGCTAACTATTTCCGACCTACTCGAAATCAGTATAATCCGGGAGGAAGATCGGGTGCGGATTTCTGAAAAATAACCTTTACATCTTTTTTTAAACACGAACTTTTATGAAGTACTCTTTATTACATGCTTCTAAGTTGGGGTTAGCGGCTCTGTTTGTTTTGGCAGGATGGCCGGGTCAATCGCAAATGCTGGCCAGCACGCAGCAAACCAAAACACAAGAAACTGCAAAAAGCGCAGCTACCCGTTTGTTGAGTGATGTTCTAAGCGAACTGAAAAGAAATTACCAAGTCGATATATTGTTCGAGGCACAAACAGTACAGGGCATTTTGGTCAACAGTCGGGTACTGAATATGAATCTAAGTCTGGAGCAAAACTTGGGAAATCTGCTGCGTCCATTGGGGCTTGCCTATAAAAAAATCAATCGGACCTCATACACCATATCTGCGTATAAGCATGATAAAACCGCCCAGAGTACAGAGGCCCGATTTCCAGTCACCAATGCTTCTGAAAGCGAGATACTCGCTCCCCTTATCGCACAATCAATCTCCCGTGTCACCCTGGTTGATAGCGCACTGACTCAACTGATTGCTGAGATTGCTTTATCGGGCACCGTTACCGACGAAGTGGGGGAGCGTCTGCCCGGTGTAAACATTACCCTAAAAGGAGCCCAGAAAGGAACGTCCACCGATGCCGATGGGAGGTATAAACTGGAAGTGCCTAACGAGTCAGCTACGTTGATCTTTAGTTTTGTAGGCTACCAGCCTCAGGAACTGACCATCGGAAACAAAACCACGCTGGACGTTATATTGAAAATCGACAATAAGACTCTTGACGAAGTGGTGGTAGTGGGCTACGGCGCTATCGAGAAGAAAGATCTGACAGGCTCGATTTCTTCTGTTGGAAGTAAATCCATACAGGAGCTGGCAGTTACCCGGGTCGATCAGGCACTGATGGGGAAAGTCGCTGGTGTTCAGGTTAAACCTGTTTCGGGCGAGCCAGGCGCGGCACCTCAAATCAGAATACGGGGCGTCGGTAGTATTTCGGCGGGTGCTGGCCCGTTATACGTTGTCGATGGCTTCCCTATTTCCAGTATTCAGAGCTTAAACCCAAACGACGTTGAAACAATCGATGTACTGAAAGATGCCTCTGCAACAGCAATTTACGGTTCTCGTGGATCAAACGGGGTCGTTATTATTAACACCAAACGCGGAAAGTCAGGGAAAGCGGTAATCAATTTCAGCTACCAGTATGGGGTTCAGAAAATAGCCAAAATTCCTGTTTTTCAGACTGGACTCGAAGAAGCCCAGCACTACTACGACGGCGTTCGGAATCGAAACTTGGATGAAGAAAACGACGTGTCTGGCCCGGCTACGGCCTGGAAATCGCCCGTTCCGCAAACCATTGTGGATGTGCTGTCGGGCAAGATAACCACTAATGAAGACCCGCTCGACGCTATCCTGCGAACGGCCCCTCAACAGCAGTATCAACTCAGCGCCACCGGCGGTACTAACAACGTCCGCTACGCACTGAGCGGAGAGTACCTTAATCAGGATGGCATTATTCTGGGCAGCAATTTCAAACGGTATTCATTTCGAACTAATATTGACGCGAAACTAACCCCCAAACTTTCCATAAAATTAAACCTGAACCCCTCCTACACCGACAAATCCAACGTGGGCGGAGCAGGAGCCGAAGATCTGACTACCTACGACAACACGACTGACAATCCGTTTTACAATGCCATTGTCATTCCTGTCTACCAGTCGCTGTACAATCCAGACGGGAGTTATTACCCCTTTGGCAACGGCCTTGATGCCGTAGTAACCACCAAAAACCCGCTCGCACTGGCCAATGAAGTAAAAGCGAAACAAAAGGGATTTAGCTTCCTGGGCAATACGTTGATCGAATATGCTCTTTTGAAGGATTTGAAGGTAAATGTGATGCTAGGTATCAATCTGATGAACATCAAAGGCAGCTCCTTCAAACCCCAACTCCCTGCTTTTCTAAACGAGCTGGCTTTGGGTAGCGACAATGCATCTTTGCGGCTGAACTGGATTACTGAAACAACCCTGAACTACACCAAAAGTTTGGGTAGGCACAATTTTACGGGACTGCTGGGCTTCGCAACCCAACGCGAATCGTATGAATCCAGCTTTTTGACCAGCAATCGATATCCAAATAACCTGGTTCCTACCCTAAGTGCTGTGAGTGGCCTGTTATCGGGTGGCTCGTCCAACCTAGCTGAATGGTCGCTGATTTCTTATTTGGGCCGTATCAATTACAACTTCAACAGTAAATATTATGCAACGGCTTCCCTACGGACCGATGGTTCGTCGCGCTTCGGGTCAGAGAATAAATACGGCTTATTCCCTTCGTTGGCTTTAGCCTGGCGCATTTCGGACGAAAACTTCATGAAGGAATTCCGGTTTGTAAACGAACTGAAACTTCGAATAAGTTACGGAAAAACGGGGAATAACAACATCGGCAATTATGACCAGTTGGCCACCATCAACTACGAAAAATACGTACTGGGTGGTATTGGTGTAGGCGGTTATTCGGCGGGGCGGCTGGGTAACCCGGCATTGACCTGGGAGAAGCAACAGCAAATCAATGCGGGTATCGACCTGAGCTTTTTAAGCAACCGGATTAGTCTGACGGTCGATTATTTCAATTCCAGAAACACTGACCTGTTACTGAATGTGAATGTGCCCGACATCACCGGATTCAATACGGCCCTGAAAAACATTGGCGAAGTTAAAAATACCGGCTGGGAGTTTGCCGTCAATACGGTAAATGTAGAAGGTAAATTCCGCTGGCAGACAAGCCTTAACTTTTCGGCCTATCGAAACGAAGTTATCAAATTAGGGTCCTCCGGTGACCCCATCGTATCGGGCGGTAACATTACCCAGATTGGTCAGCCCATTGGAATGTTTTATGGCTGGCTAACGGACGGTATCTTCAAGACCAAAGCCGAATTGGATAAAGGGCCGCTCTGGAATCCCGGTGGACGGGACGCATCACGGGTGGGCGATGTCCGGTTTGTGGACGTGAGCGGTCCAGGAGGAAAACCCGATGGCCTCATCAACAGTTTCGATCGAACCATTATGGGATCGCCGTACCCGGATTTTTATTATGGCATGACCAATAATTTTTCGTACAAAAACATCACGCTAAGCGTCAGTTTGCAGGGAGTACAAGGTAACGACGTACTGGCCTTGTCCAGAGGGCAGTCGGCCAACAACCGGGCGCGTTTCCGGCAGTATGCCATTATGAACAACTACTGGAAATCGGAGCAGGAGCCGGGCAACGGCTATGCCGTAAGGCCCAACGACGTACCCACCGGTAATTTTAGGGGTACGTACAGCCAACGCTGGTTAGACGATGGCTCCTACCTCCGAATTAACAATATTGCTCTGGGCTACACCCTGCCCGACCAGCTTACTAAAAGACTCACGTTCAGTGCGATAAGGCTCTCTGTAACGGCTAATAACCCATTCCTATTCACAAACTATGTGGGTTTTAATCCCGACGTAAGCCGTAGTAATAGCCCGCTCACCCCCGGCAATGAGCAGTATGACTATCCCACCGCGAAGAGTCTGATTTTTGGTATCAACTTAGGGTTTTAACCCGTTAAAAAGCAATTTGACATGAAAAAGGCTCTATTACTGGTAGCTGTATTTTCGCTGCTCACAACGTCCTGTACCAAGCAGTTTATCGAAATACAACCCGTCGATACGATAACGGTGGATGGTCTGTTCAAAACAGACAAGGATTTTCAGGACGCGGTTATTGGCATCTATGGTATTTACCAGAACCAATACCAGAATATGTACTATTTCGGCGACATCCGGGCGGATGATGTGGGGGACGAGTTAGTGAAAGGCACGGCGGGTGCGGTCGATAATTTTACACTCGCCAGTGACGATGGCCTGCTTATTTCTACCTGGCGTAACTATTATAAAGCCATTACCCGTGCCAACACGTTGCTGGAAAAAATCAATATTGCCGATGCCGCCGTTGTCACCAACAAAAACCGACATATTGGCGAAACGGAGTTTCTGCGGGCATTAGCCTACTTCGATTTAGTCCGAATATTTGGCGACGTGCCGCTGGTTACGAAGTCGCTGAGTATTGATGAATCTTACAAAATACCCCGCGAAAAAGTGGCTAAAATTTATGATGAAGTTATCATTAAAGATTTGCTTGATGCAGAGTCCAAACTGCCCGAAAAATATACGGGTGCGAATGTAGGCCGGGCCACAAAGGGAGCTGCCCGCGCCCTGCTGGGGAAAGTATATCTAACCCGGAAGGACTTAGTAAAGGCCGAAGCTAAACTACAGGAAGTAACAACGATGGGCTACGCGCTGTTGCCCAACTGGGCTGACCTGTGGGACTATACCAAGAACGAACATCACAGCGAATACATTTACGACATCGAATACGAACAGGGTCTGGGTGGCGAGGGCAGTGTGTACACCAACCGGTTTACACCAAAGTTTACGTCCATGATTGCCTTTTATGGCATTGCCGGTTCGGTAGATGACCAGAACACGCCCCATCAGGTGCTTTTTGATTTGTTTCAGGCCAAAGACAAGCGTAAGGATATTACGGCTAGCAAAGGCTATACCGATGCCACCGGCAAGTATATCCCCATTCTTATCTCCTCAAATAATATGTCGGCTTACACCCGCAAGTACATTACGCGCATTACGACGGCCAACGACAGTCCGGCCAACTGGAAAGTGATTCGCTATGCCGATGTGTTGCTAATGCTAGCCGAAGCCCTCAATGAAAACGGTAAAACGGCCAGCGCATTACCCTTACTGAATCAAATCCGCATCCGCGCAGGAATTGACCCCTACTCAGCCTTAACCCAATCCGAAATGAGGGAAAAAATTGCACTGGAACGCCGGATGGAGTTGGCTTTTGAAGGCCATCGCTGGTTTGACTTGGTTCGCACTGGGCAAGCGTTTCCGGTAATGGAGAAATACGGTATGAGGCCTTTTAATATCCTGTTTCCTGTACCATTTGCCCAGATTCAGTTAATCAATAATCCAGCCATATTCCCCCAAAATCCAGGCTACAATTGAGACAGTTTGTCTTTGATATTTCTCATAATTCTAAGTCTATTTTACTCCTAACGAACGAAACAAATGAAGATGAAAAAAAGTACGTTACTGTACCTGCTAGGTGGTGTCCTCTTCCTGTCAACAACAGCCTGGATATCCACTTCTAAGACTACTATCGCGGTAAACTTTGCTAAACCAGCGCCGGAGGTGCAACGTTTATTATACGTAGCAACCCCCGGTATCCGCAATTATTTGGGCTATGGTGGACATGGTGTTCAGGTCTTTGACATAGATAATAATCACAAGTTTGTAAAGTTTATCAACAACCCAGGTGGTATAACGAAAAAAGGCATCCCATCTAATGTGAAAGGTGTTGATGTGAGTTTGGCCACCAACTGCATTTATATCAGCACGCTGGAAGCGATTCAATGCATTGACTTGGTAACCGAAAAACTTTTGTGGGAAAAACAATACGATGGCGGAGTTGACCGGATTTCGATATCGCCCGATGGAAAAATTATTTATGCGCCTTCACTCGAAAAAGAATTCTGGAATGTACTGGATGCCAAAACTGGGGATGTGATCAAAAAGATCGTTACCAATTCTGGTGCACACAACACCATTTACGGTCCTGATGGAAATCTCGTGTATCTGGCCGGTCTTAAATCGAACATGTTAAACGTTGCCGATACAAAAACGCATACGGTTACGAAACAGGTTGGTCCTTTTGAAGCAGCTATTCGTCCCTTTACAATTAATGGTTCGCAGACGCTTGTTTATGTGAATGTGAATGGATTATTGGGTTTCGAAGTTGGTGATTTAGTGACGGGAAAATTTCTGCATCGGGTTGTGGTCGAAGGCTGGAATATTGATGAAGTGAAACGTCATAGCTGCCCTAGCCACGGAATTGGCCTAACACCCGATGAAAAAGAGCTATGGCTGTGCGATGGGGCCAATTATCGACTGCATGTATTCGACAATACCGTAATGCCGCCTGTACAAAAAACAACGATAGCGTTAAAAGATATGCCCGGCTGGATCACCTTTAGCCTGGATGGAAAATACGCATATCCCTCAACCGGCGATGTGATAGATGTGAAGACCCGTAAAATAGTTACCTCTCTGAAAGATCAGTATAATAACGATGTACAAAGCGAGAAAATGGTAGAGATCCATTTTAGTGGTGGCAAACCCGTTGCTGCAGGGGATCAGTTTGGTCTCGGCCAGGTTCGGAAGGTAGCTAAGAACTAGCGGTTAAATACAAACGTATAGGGTCTCCAAGGCCTCATAGGTTTAACCTGCCCATCGCAAAATAACTAGCTGTAATCCTGTAAAAAAAAACAACTAGCCGTACTTCATATACTTGTACAACTAATACTATGAAATTACCAAAAGTTATTCATTTTCTTGCGATTATATTCGCTTTAGTCCTACTTGTACAGCTACAAACACAGGCTCAGTCAACGAGTAAGTTGACCCTCGAAAAAGAAGCTTCCTGGTATGCGGGTATGAACTGGCTAAACGGGTTACCGGCAAAACCATCCGAAACGGTCAATCAGGTGGAATTCGCGAGGCAGTATCAAGCCAATAAGGCTTCCTGGGACAAAGCGTTTGTGTTTTTACGGGACACCGACTTTACCCGCCTCAGAGCCGGAAAATACCCCATCGACGATGATAATGTGTTTGCAATCATTTCTGAAGGCCCACCCCGCGAAATTTCTCCGACAAAATGGGAAGCACACCACACCTATAGTGATATTCATTTTGTGGTTAAAGGGAAGGAACAAATCGGTATCATGCCCGTAAAGAATGCGCAGGTAAACAAAGAATATAACTCGACCAAAGACATCGGTTTTTATACGATTGATAACGGGAAATTCTACATAGCTGAACCCGGCATACTCTTCATTGCTACGCCTAAAGAAGCCCATAACCCGAGTAATAGAGTGGAGGGGTACGATGAGGTTAAAAAAGTAGTTGTTAAAGTAAGGAGTATACAATGATATTGAAGCCAACCGTAGCCTATTATTTCCCACCAATCTCAATTTGTGTGCAATTAGTATTCCTAGATACGAAAACCATCGGCGACATTCCTAACCTGAATTTGTTAGAGAAGTATGGGCAAGTAACGTACCATGAAACTACGCGCCCGGAGCAAACGCTGAATCGGATAAAATATGCCGATATTGTCATTACCAATAAAGTCGTGCTGGATCAATCGATTATTGAGCAGTTGCCGAAGCTGAAATTGATTTGTATAGCAGCCACCGGCACGAATAACGTCAACAAGGTTGCGGCAGATAAACGGGGTATTCCGGTGAAAAACGTGATTGACTATGCAACCCAAAGTGTTACGCAAGGCACCTTTGCCATCTTATTTAATTTACTGATAAACATTCCTTATTTCGACCACTACGTCAAAATCGGTGACTATTCCAAGGCCGATATATTTACCCATTTTGGCAAAGGCTTCTGGGAGTTGAGTGGGAAACGATTTGGTATTGTTGGTCTGGGAAATATTGGCCGCCAGGTCGCAAAAATTGCTGATGTGTTTGGTTGCGAAGTTGTGTATTACTCGACCTCCGGCCAGAATAACCAGCAGGCTTACCTACGCCTGGAGTTAGACGAATTTTTGCGTACGTCAGATATTATCTCTATCCACGCTCCCTTAAATGAAAACACAGCTAATTTCATAAATTATGATCGGCTGAAGCAAATGAAAAAATCGGCTATCCTGATCAATGTTGGCCGAGGGGGTATTATTAACGAAGCCGATCTGGCAAAGGCACTAGATGAAGGATTGATTGCAGGAGCGGGTATTGATGTATTCACCAAAGAACCGATAAGCCCCAAAAATCCGCTACTGCACCTAGAAAACAGCGAAAGGCTGACACTAACCCCACACGTTACCTGGGCAAGTATTGAATCGCGCACGATGCTCATGGAGAAAGTAGGGCAGAACATTGACGAGTTTTTACAAGAACGTACTTAACGGGTAGCAGCGCAAGCTGCATGCAAAAAACAGGTAGTTAGGGCTTTTCTCCCTCCCCAAAAATGAAATAAAGAAGGGGCCGAACCTTTCTTAGCCAATACTGCGAGACTAATTTTTTTTACCGTTTGACTGATAATCATCAACGACCCAGGTTCACCATCGAGCATACATACCTAATTGGGTAATAAAGACAGCCAAAGCATGAAGATTAAAGCAGCCGTATTACATGAGATGGGCCTTGGTCGCCCGTATACAAACAGCAATCCGCTGACGATCGAAGAGGTTGAATTACAATCACCCCAGTGTGGTGAAGTGCTCATAAAGATTAAGGCGGCTGGCCTTTGTCATTCCGATTTATCGGTTATTGATGGCAACCGGCCCCGCCAGATGCCAATGGTGCTGGGGCATGAAGCGGCTGGCGAAGTGGTCGAACTAGGGCCAGATGTGCACGATCTTGCCGTTGGCGATCATGTAGTGTTCTCCTTCCTACCAATCTGCAACCATTGCATGCCTTGCATGACTGGTCGCCCGGCGCTTTGTGAGAATGGCCTTGCTGCCAACAACAAAGGCGAATTATTAGGCGGAGGTATGCGCTTACAGGATCAGCTACAGCATCCCATTCATCACCACATGGGTGTGTCTGGTTTTGCCGAGTACACAGTCGTTTCCATAAAATCAGTTGTTAGAATTGATCCGACGCTGCCGTTCGATATTGCCGCTTTGTTTGGCTGTGCCATCATGACGGGAGTGGGAGCCGTGATTAATACGGCTAAATTGATGCTGGGGCAAACGGTGTTAATTACTGGTTTGGGTGGCGTCGGATTTGCGGCCTTACTCGGTGCGCTTGCCGGAGGGGCCAGCAAAATAATCGTTGCCGATGTTAACAAAGAGAAACTTGACAAAGCCCTGGAGCTGGGCGCACATGTTGCCATTGATTCCTCGCATGGAAATGCTGTGGAACAGGTAAAAGACTTAACCCACGGTGGCGTTGATATAGGATTTGAATTTGCTGGTGTCGTTCAGGCGCTGGAGTTTACCTACAATGCAACAGGCCGGGGTGGTAAAACTGTTACGGCAGGTTTACCGCACCCCAGCAAAATGATGCAGCTTTCGCCCACGAAGCTGGTTGCTGATGAACGTACGTTACAAGGTTCATACATTGGTAGTTGCGTTCCAGTTCGGGACATACCCGCCTACATTGCGCTGTTTCAATCGGGCCGACTACCAGTGGATAAGCTCATGTCACATAAGCTACGTTTAGACCAGGTTAATGAAGGGTTCGAACGATTGGCCAAAGGCGAAGCTATTCGCCAGATAATTGCTTTCTAGAGATGTATACAACCCGTACAACGCCCAATCAGTTGGTAACTAACTCACTAATCCGAACCCAATCGTATGTGAACGGTAAGTGGGTCGATGCCGTCAGCGGAGAAACATTCGAGGTGATCGATCCGGCAACGGGCGATGTCATTGCCTCAGTACCAGATATGGGTCAAGCCGATGTGCGTGCCGCCATTGAAGTTGCCAGTGCAGCTTGGCCAGCTTACCGGGATTTGACCGCCAAAGAGCGTTCGAACTTACTTCGGAAATGGTTTACGCTGATTCTGGAGCATAAAGAGGAACTGGCTCGGTTGATAACGATGGAGTGCGGGAAAGTGCTATCGGAAAGCCTGGGTGAGGTCGATTATGGAGCTTCCTTCGTCGAGTGGTTTGCCGAAGAGGCCAAACGAACGTACGGTGACGTTATCCCGGCCAATACAAAAGATAAGCGGTTGGTTGTCATCAAGCAGTCGATTGGTGTGGTTGCTGCCATTACGCCCTGGAATTTTCCACTTGCCATGATCACTCGAAAAGTCGGACCAGCTCTGGCAGCTGGTTGCCCGGTAATCGTAAAACCACCTTCCGAAACACCGCTTACCGCCCTTGCCATCTCGTATTTGGCTGAAAAAGCGGGTTTCCCACGGGGAGTTTACAACACCGTAACAACGTCGAAAAACGCAGAAGTTGGGTTAGAAATGTGCGAAAACAGCAATGTGCGAAAATTGTCGTTTACGGGGTCTACCGCCATTGGGAAGCTTCTAATGGGCCAATGTGCGTCGAACCTGAAGAGAATATCGCTGGAACTGGGTGGCAACGCGCCCTTCATTGTCTTTGAAGATGCCGACATTGATGCGGCCGTAAAAGGCGCTATGGCATCGAAGTTTCGGAACAATGGTCAGACTTGCGTGTGCGTCAACCGACTATATGTGCATGACAAGATTTACGATGAATTTGTCGATAAGCTTTCTGTTGCTGTTTCGGCACTTCGGGTGGGTAACGGGCTGGAAAACGGTGCCCAAATGGGGCCGTTGATAAATGAAAAAGGGCTCAATAAAGTGAAGCATCACCTGGACGATGCCCTATCGAAAGGGGCTAAAATCAGGGTGGGGGGTAATGAAATGAAGGGCTTGTTTTTTCAGCCAACAGTGCTGACCGATATAACACCGGATATGATTATTGCCCGTGAGGAAGTCTTTGGACCGGTCGTGCCCATTACCCGATTTTTGGATGAACAGGAAGTTGTCCAGTTGTCCAATGATACACCCTATGGGCTCGCTGCGTACTTCTACAGCAAAGACGTTGCGCGTTGCTGGCGGATAGCCGAGGCTCTGGATTATGGCATGGTTGGCGTTAACGAGGGCATGATCTCTACCGAAGTAGCGCCCTTTGGCGGTGTCAAAGAATCGGGTATAGGCCGCGAAGGTTCTAAATATGGGATGGATTACTTCATGGAAATCAAGTACCTGTGCTTTGGCGGCATTAGCTGATATTGATTCAGACCAATGAAGTCGTATTTAACCCCCCCCGGCCCCTCCCCTGAAAACAGGAGAAGGGAGCGTAATCGACTATTTTTAGCCTCTCCCTTTATTTCAAGGAGAGGGGTTTGAGTGAGGTAAATAAGTCATGTCAGAAAAGAATAACCCAATAACCAGTCATGATTGAACCTATCAATAAAACGATTCTCCAGAAACAGGCATGAAGAGTTCACCTTCCGTTATTCGGCAACTGCTTCAAATTCCAGTAATTGTTGCAGCTTTGGGTTATTTTGTGGATATCTATGACCTGCTTTTGTTTAGTATTGTTCGCATACAAAGTCTGAAAGACCTGGGTGTTTTGGAGGCTGATATGCTCAATCAAGGCGTTTATCTCATTAACATGCAGATGGGCGGTCTGTTACTGGGTGGTATCCTTTGGGGCATATTGGGAGATAAAAAAGGTCGGTTATCGGTGCTGTTTGGCTCTATTTTAATTTACTCGCTGGCTAATATTGCCAATGGCTTTGTAACGAGTGTCGATCAATACGCCATCCTGCGCTTAGTAGCAGGCATTGGACTCGCTGGCGAATTAGGAGCGGGTATTACGCTGGTTGCTGAAGTGTTACCCAAAGAAATCAGGGGCTATGGCACTTCGTTAGTCGCATCGGTTGGTCTATTGGGCGCGGTGCTGGCTTATTTCATTGCTGAACAGTTTGCGTGGCGTAATGCCTATTTTATTGGTGGCGGTATGGGTTTGATGCTGCTCGTTATGCGGGTTAGCGTCTTTGAATCTGGTATTTTCACCAAAGTGAAAGAGAAATCGGTTTCCAGAGGGAATTTTCTTCAATTGTTTTCGACCCAGAAGCAGTTTTTCAAATACTTGCGTTGTATTCTCATCGGCCTTCCGGTCTGGTTTGTAGCGGGTATTCTGATGACCTTCTCCCCAGAATTTGGGAAAGCCCTCGATCTCGACGGACCTATCGAAGCGGGAAAATCGGTCATGTGGGAGTACATTGGTTTGTCCATCGGTGATCTATCCAGTGGTATCCTGAGCCAATATTTTTCCAGCCGGAAAAAGGTGCTGGCCTGGTTTCTGGCCTTGACTGCCGCGCTGATAGCCGTCTATTTATTTGTGCCGCTACACACAACGAGCATGTTTTACTCATTGTGTGTATTACTTGGTTTTGGGGTTGGTTATTGGGCCTTGTTTGTCACGATTGCAGCCGAACAATTTGGTACCAACATTCGGGCCACCGTAGCGACGACAGTCCCCAATTTTGTGCGGGGGAGCATTAATATCATGACGCCTCTATTCCTGCTTTTCAAAGGGGAGTTTGGTATTATTCAGGGCGCTGGCCTTTTAGGATTCCTGACGATTACAATTGCGTTTCTAGGTCTCTGGAACATGGAGGAAACATTCGGGAGAGACCTGGATTTCCTGGAAGAGTAGACACAATAACTATCCTTAAAATTTTACCGCTATGTGGATCCTCAATTCAGTATGGACTTTAATTCAGTATGGACTTTGCCAATATTGCTAGGAAAATCCACTAGGCCCGCTTTACTTCACTTTGGGAGTCTGATTATGGGTAACACGTTTGCGGAAACAACGTTAACGGGCAGAATTTCCAACAGGGCTTGTTCATAAAAACGCTTAACCGCGAAGCGGTGTCATGATTGTTGAAGACAGCCATTTCACCTTCTTAGAACTCCGAAGGGCCGGGCAGCCGGTGCGGTGATACCGAATGCTTAAACTACCCTTCGGAGTTCGACAATCAAGGTACTTTCTCGATTTCTATAATCATTTCATGTCCTCGGCATTTTTAAGAATAACCCCTATCTGATTTATGGGCAGTTAAGAAAAAATTGGTAAGTTGACTTGAAACCGAACCCTCTGAAAAACACTCATTAATATGTGTAAATTAAAAAAATATCAAAAATAAATACGGACACTAAGGAGATTCATTCAAAGTAGGGTCTTGTAAGGCATGAGTTGTACCATTTTAAAAATGGCGTTTAGCGATTTGTACTGAAGAATTATGCATTTATGAACTGGAAGCAGGTTATCGACCCGTTTAATAATATCGCGCTGTCGGCGGTGGTTGCGGTGTTGCCTATATTGTTCATCTTCTGGGCATTGGTCATCATACGAATGAAAGGCTACACAGCTAGTTTGCTGGCCACCGCCATTGCCATCCTCATCGCTATTGTCGTATATGGAATGCCGGTGAAGCTGGCCCTGCTTTCTACCGCCAACGGTGCATTGTACGGCTTGTTTCCCATCTGCTGGATTATAATTGCCGCTGTTTTTCTATTCAACACCACCGTCGAAAGCGGACAGTTCGAGGTTATCAAGCACTTCATGGCTTCCATCACGTCCGACCGGCGGTTGCAGGCGCTATTGATTGCGTTTTCTTTCGGTTCGTTTTTAGAAGGTACTGCGGGTTTTGGCGCACCGGTGGCCATCACCGCCGCCATGCTGGTAGGCTTAGGCTTCAACCCCTTGTACGCGGCGGGTATTTGCCTGATTGCCAACACAGCACCAGTAGCCTTCGGGGCGATCGGCATTCCCATTACCGTCGCTTCGCAGGTGACATCGATTCCTGAACTGGCTATCTCGCAAATGGTGGGCCGAACGCTGCCCATTTTATCGGTCATGCTGCCTTTCTATTTGGTTATGATCATGTCGGGCTACAAAAAGACGGTGGAAGTATTACCTGCTATTTTGGTGTCGGGATGTTCGTTTGCCTTCATCCAGTGGTTTTCATCGAACCACCTGGGGCCCGCCCTTCCCGACGTGCTTGCAGGCATTGGCTCTATCGTTTGCCTGATCGTCTTTCTTCGCTTCTGGAAACCAAAAACCACTTGGCGTTTTGCCAATGAACCCGCCCCGGTTATCCAGTCCGATATCACCTACTCGACCGGACAGATTATTCGGGCCTGGTCGCCGTTTATTATTTTGACCATCATGATCATTGCCTGGGGCACGAAGCCTATCAAAGAGTTATTCAATGCCGTTGGCCAATCGCAGTTTGAATTTCCGGGGCTGCACAATGTGATTACCGACCGAACTGGAAACCTGTTATCGCACATCTTCAAATTCAACTACCTGTCCGCAGCCGGTACGGCTATCCTGCTGTCAGCGCTGATTTCTATGCCTCTAATCGGCTTGACGTTCAGCCGGGCGGCAGGCATATTTGTCGCAACCCTCAAACAACTTAAATTCCCGATTATCACCATTGCAGCCGTGCTGGGGTTTGCCTATATCGTGAACGATTCAGGCATCACCATCACCATGGCCGAGGCTCTTGCCAACACAGGTTTTTTGTTTCCATTTTTCGCGCCGGTACTGGGTTGGTTAGGCGTATTCATTACTGGGTCCGATACGTCGGCCAATGCATTGTTCGGCAAGTTGCAGGCGGCTACGGCCACCTCCATTGGGGTCGATCCGGTCATAACGGTAGCGGCCAACGTATCGGGTGGGGTGGTTGGAAAAATGATTTCACCGCAGTCGATAGCGGTGGCGGCCGCAGCCGGTCAATTAGTGGGGAAAGAGTCGGAACTGTTCAGGTTTACGGTCAAGCACAGCTTCATTATGCTGCTGTTTATCTGCTTTATCGTTTTGGCCCAGGCTTACATGTTCAGTTGGATTATTCCCGACTACCAGATGCTAAGTCCGTCGACGAGTGCAACCGCCGCCGATTTTACCAAGGGATACACTTATTTAGGGATCCTGATTACGTTACTGATAGCCTTCGTCCTAGTAATCAGGAGTGCAAAAAAGAAGACAGTGAACCTATGACTGACATGACTACTATGCTTTTCTATCTGTGCCTATGACTGTCGGACTATTCATTCCCTGTTTCGTAAACCAGTTTTACCCGCAGGCCGCCGTGGCTACCCTGCAACTGCTCCAGAAACTCGGCGTAACGTTGGTCTATCCGCCCCAGCAAACCTGCTGCGGGCAGCCCATGGCCAACGCGGGCTTCGAACACCTGACCCAGGAATGCAACGACCACTTTCTGGAAACTTTTGCCGATTTTGAATACATCGTGGCCCCTTCGGCCAGTTGTGTGCTGCACCTCAAAGAACACCTGCATTCGGCTAATGACCAGGCCGACCGGGTGCGGACGCGAATTTATGAGTTAGTCGAGTTTCTGACCGACGTACTGAAGGTAGAGAACCTATCGGCCCGCTTCCCGCACCGGGTGGGCCTTCACCAGAGTTGCCACGGGCTGCGGGGGCTGTACCTGGCCCAGATGAGTGAACTCAACGCCCCGCCCTTCTCCAAACCGGCGCACCTGCTAAACATGGTGGATGAGCTGGAATTGGTGGACCTCGATCGGCCCGACGAATGCTGCGGGTTCGGCTGCACCTTCTGCGTGGCCGAAGAAGCCGTATCGGTCAAGATGGGCAAAGACCGCGTGACCGACCACGCCAACAGTGGGGCCGAGTACATCACCTCCGCCGACCTGTCCTGCCTGATGCACCTCGAGGGCATTCTGCACCGTCAGAAAAGCCCCCTCAAAATTTTGCACATTGCCGAAATCTTAAACGCAACCCGCTGATGCAAACACAAACCAAAGGCCATGCCGCCTTAGCCGAGGCCTTTATCGACGACGAAGAGCGGGTCAACTGGCACGACGGTGCGCTGTGGTGGATTCGGCAGAAACGCGATGTGGCGGCCAAGCAAATCCCGGAATGGGAGGCCTTGCGCGAAGCCGCATCGCAAATAAAAAACAACGTGCTGGGTAACCTGCACGACTACCTGCTGGAGTTTGAAGCCAACGCCATAAAAAACGGCATCACCGTACACTGGGCTACCGATGCGGCCGAGCATAATGCCATCGTGTACGATATTCTGAAAGCCAATGAGATCAGGCAGATGGTCAAGAGCAAATCCATGCTCACGGAGGAGTGCCACCTCAACGAATACCTCATCGAACGAGGCATCGACGTGATTAACTCCGACCTCGGCGAGTACATTCAGCAGTTGGACAACGAGCCACCCAGCCACATCGTGCTGCCCTGCATTCACAAACGGAAAGAGGAAATCGGCGAGATTTTCCACGAACACCTCGGCAGCGAAAAAGGATTGTCGGACCCCACGCAGCTTACCCGCTTTGCCCGCCGACACCTGCGAAACGTGTTCATCACCCGCCGGGCGGCCCTGACGGGCGTTAATTTTGCCGTTGCCGAAACGGGCGAGTACGTGGTGTGCACCAACGAGGGCAATGCCGATATGGGTGCGCACCTGTCGGAGGTGCAGATTGCGTCGATGGGGCTGGAAAAGATTATTCCCCAAAAAAAGCACCTCGGCGTTTTTCTGCGGTTGCTGGCGCGTAGTGCTACGGGGCAGCCTATCACCATCTATTCCAGCCATTTCAAAAAACCGCGCGAAGGGCAGCAGATGCACCTGATTCTGGTCGATTTGGGACGCACCCGACAGTTGGGCCGCCCCGAATTCCGGGATTCGCTCAAGTGCATCAAATGTGGGGCGTGTATGAACACTTGCCCGGTGTATCGGAAAAGTGGCGGCCTAAGTTACCACAACACCATTGCCGGCCCGATTGGGGCCATTCTGGCGCCTAACTTAGACATGAAAAAACACGCCGACCTGCCCTTTGCCTCCACGCTCTGCGGCTCCTGCTCGAATGTGTGTCCGGTCAAAATCAACATTCACGAGCAGTTGTATCAGTGGCGGCAGGTAATTGTGCGGGAGGGCTACGCGGCCAACACCAAAGTGCTGGGCATGAAAGCCATGGCCTGGACATTCTCCTCGCCGACTACCTATTCCCGGATTGGCAGAGCCGGGCGATGGGTGTTGAACAACATTCCGTTCGCCGTCAACAACAAATTCAACCCCTGGTTCAAACAGCGGGATATGCCCGACGGACCCAAGGAGTCATTCGGGGAATGGTACGCCAAAAACAGCGGGCCGGATACCGAAGCATAATGAAAGGCAAGATGGGAGACAAAAACATGAGCAGCAGAGAAAACATATTGGCCGCTGCGGCAAAAAACCAGCCATCGGTCAGCCCTTTACCCGACCTTGCCCAGTTTGGGGGCAACCAGCCGGATGTAGTGACTCAGTACGCCAACGTTTTCACCGGCATCGGCGGGCAGGTCTTCCGGGTCGAAAACCTCACGGCAGTCAATACGCTGTTACGGCAGCATTTTGACACCACCGCCCGGCTCATCACCACCCTGCCCAATCTGGGCGAACCCTTTGAGGTGCTTTCCCCTATTGTCGATCCCCACACCTTCGATGATGTCGAATTGGTCGTGATTGAAACTCAGCTGGCCGTAGCCGAAAACGGGGCCGTCTGGCTCACCGACCAGTGCATGGGGCAACGCATTGTTCCGTACATCTGCCAACACCTGGCCGTAGTGGTAGCTGCCGAATGCTTTGTGCCCACGATGCACGAAGCGTATGAACAAATAGGGGCAGGTCACTACGGTTTCGGGGCGTTTATTGGTGGACCATCCAAAACAGCCGACATCGAGCAGGCCCTGGTCATGGGCGCACACGGCCCGATTACGATGACCGTATTTATTCTGGAATCGGGCCAAATTTAAACTTCACCGTTTTATCGATCCTGCCTCAAACTCCTTTTAGCAATCCATTAAGAAGCTCATTTACTCATTTGTCGTATGCCAACTGATTCACTATCAATTCGAGACAACCTGCGGGAACAGTATCCCGATGTATATACGCCCGAAACTCTTTCGGCCCTGACGACCTTAGCCCCGTTCAACAAACGCATCAAAGCGGTGATGGAAACCCGGATGCAACGCCGGGCCGCGCGCCAGCAAACCCAAACCCGAATCGCATTTCTCGATGCGGACAGCATCATCCCCGGAACCAGTATCCGCGTTCAGGATGCCCGCGATGGCAACTTCACGGGCACCACCATCCCGCCCGATTTGCAGCGGCAGTGGATTCAGGGAACCGGCCCGGCCGCCAAACCCAATGCCCCCGTCGAAAACAGCATCCGCAACATGGCCTACGCGCTGCTGTCGGGGGCCGATGGCTGGATGTTCGATGGCGAAGACGCGCTGGGTCAAATCGCCACCATGTCGCTCG
This sequence comes from Cytophagales bacterium, assembly GCA_038242095.1. GTDB lineage: Bacteria > Bacteroidota > Bacteroidia > Cytophagales > Spirosomataceae > Persicitalea. The sequence continues at coordinate 11,416 of JBBSSJ010000003.1, read as the reverse complement.
ATAACCAGCGCAACCTTAAGCTTGCCATTCATAAAGACCCCCTCTTTCTGAACGTAGCCGAACAGGTAGCGCAGGAAATGAACCGCTGGGCCACCTCGTTTCTGGGCCGCGAGATTGTCAGCAACTGGCAAACCCAGCTTGACTTTACCACCAAGATATTCCGGGCGCGGGGCCTGCACCTCGATGACCGCCACATCCGCGCTGCCGACGGGGTGGCGATGGCAGCTTCCATCGTTGACCTGACTTTGTACGTGGTCAATAACTACCAAGCGTTGCGGGATACCGGCTCGTCGGTGGTGCTGTACCTGCCCAAGATTCAAACCGCCGAAGAAGCGGGCGTGTGGAACGAGCTGCTGAGTGCGCTGGAGCAGCACCTCGGTCTGGAAGTGGGTACCATAAAGGTGTATGTGCTAGTCGAGCAACTTGAAGCAACCCATCAGTTGATGGAAATTCGCGCGGTACTGGGCAGGCATTTTGTGGGCTACAACACCGGCCGCTGGGATTATATCAACAGCGTGTCGGATGCCATGGCGTGGGACGAAACCTTTATCAATCCTAACATCGAAGCCATTACCATGACGTATGGCTATATGCGCAACTACGAAGACCGGGTCCGACGGGCGGTCAATACGCCGGATACAAGCGGCAATTTTGCTTTGTGGCAGGGGGGCATGGAGCCGAACATTCCGGTGGGTTCGGAAGCGGGCGTGTCGGCCAGTATGCAGAAGGCATTGGCCGGTGCCGAACGCGAACAACGCGCCGGGGCCAGCGGCAAGTGGGTGGCGCACTGGAAAATGGTTCATATCATCCGGCCCGTTTGGGAAAAAGCGGGCGAAGCCAATCAGATGGGCCGGGCCTTCCCCCTACTGACCTACACGCAGGCCGATGCCGATGGGTTGGTTCTGCTTGAACCGGCGCCCACCGACATCCGTGGCGCGCGAAACCTGCTGAGTGTGGCCCTGCAATACGGCAATGCCTTTGGGCAGGGGATGCAGGCCGCCGCCCTCAAAGCCGCCGATTTCTTCGGCAACGATGACATACTGTATCTAATGGAAGACATGGCCACCGGCGAAATTCGACTGAGTATTCTCTGGGAATGGCTCCACAAAGGGGCTGTTCTGACCGAAGATGACCCCGAAGTGGCATTAAAATCGGGGTCAATTTTCTCGAAAGGACTGTATGAAACCTTACTAGAACAGGAATACGGTAAACTACTGAAGGCCGCCAATAAGGATGTGCACGACTCGTCCAAAATCACCACCCTGCCCATTGCGCGTGAGATCGTCGATACCTACGTGATGAGTGAAGTAAAACCGCCCTGGTTTATCGACCTGCTGAACATTAATCTTAACAATTTAGACCTAACTGAAGCTGAACGGCGGATAGGCCTGTACATGAACACCTTAATGAAAGCAGGAACCCGAATCACCGAAAATCCAGACTTTACCACGTCAGAAGTCCGGTGATTTAACCCTCTGAGTGGCGCTGGCCAATTCCATGCGACAGGTGGGACAGACCTAAATGACTATCACCATTGCGCTTGCTCACACACTTAGCCAAACTCTATGTGTGTTCCGATCTAGTCGTTGAATGTGCGGTATAGTGTAATTTGATTAATTGTATGGCAATGTGTAACGGAAAACCCCATAGCAAAAGGTCTTTTTCCATTGGCCGGATGGCGACGGGCAAATGATCGTTTTTATGGAACGCCTCAGGGCCACAAAAACGGCAGAAAGTGATACGTGCTACATTGCCCTATCGTTTAAGCTCCGCGGTTCCAATTGCTCGACCTGAAGTGGTCGGTCTGCTAATACCATCCTATGACAATAAAAGTCCCTAGCCTAGAAAAAGCGGCGGGGCCTAATTTCGGGGAAACTAGAACACCTGACGTCGGAAACCAGCGAGAAGGGAAGAGAAGTCCGTCAGCAGAATGCCCGCGCGCACCAGAATAGTCCTAGGATGGCATCGACGGCCAATTTAATGCGTCTTTTTGAACAGACGAGTACAGCCATTGCCGTTTCATTTAATGACTGAGGGTTTCTTAAAAGGAGAGGCAAGGAGTGCAGGCCTGTGCAGTTGCGAAGGGTTGTGAAACTATACTGCCAATGACGTACATTGCTCCGTCAACCAATAGCCCTCACCATGCAGCCCGGACAAATCATCAAGAATCTCATTCCCGCCGAACCCGTCACGATCAACCATATTCAGACGCTGGGGACCATGGTGTCTTTGAAATATACGGGCGTCAATTCGAAGCGGGCCAACACTAAGGTCATTTCCGTTTCGGAATTTGAAAAGCTCGAAGTTCTGGCCAAGGAAGGCACTTTTAATTTTGAGGGAGATCCGGTTCACTTCGCCTTGTTTGCCGAAGCCGAACGTATCAACTCGGCCTACCAGTTCGACCCGCTTTTTGCGGTCAATTGCAGCATCGTTGATCCGTTGCCACACCAAGTGGAGGCTGTCTATAAGTTCCTGCTTCCACTACCAAAAATCCGGTTTTTGCTCGCTGACGACACTGGGGCAGGCAAAACAATTATGGCTGGACTACTGAGCAAGGAAATGATGATGCGCGGACTGGTGGAGCGCATCCTGATCATCACTCCGGGCGGCCTCACCAAGCAGTGGCAGGAGGATGAGTTGGCCGTCAAGTTCAACATACCCTTCACGCTTGTCAACCGGAGCCTGTTTTCTTCCGACCCGAATATTTTCCATACCGCTCCACGCATCGTCACCTCCATTGATTTTATTTCTCGGGATGATGTTCTCAATGTTGCGGGCAATTCCCACTGGGATCTGATCGTGATCGATGAATGTCATAAACTGTCAGCCTACGACTACGGCAATCGGCAGTACCTCTCCCAGCGTTACAAAGCCGCACAGTTGCTGTCCCAGCAATGCGAGCACATTCTGCTGCTGACGGCCACCCCCCACCGGGGCCGAGCCAATACCTTCAAGAAGCTGCTGCAAATCCTGGACGAGGATATTTTCGCCACCGATGAAATAGCCTCGGCCCGCATCAAGGAACTGGAACACAACGGGATCAATAAGTTCTTCATCCGGCGCTTGAAGGAAGACATGAAGGATTGGCAAGGCAAACCATTGTATAAGGACCGCTATACCAAGACGATTGCCTATGAACTTACTCCGGAGGAGAAGCAGCTTTACGATGCTGTAACAAACTACCTCACCAAGAAGAAAGAAGAGGCGTCCGGAACAAAGAATATCCATGTCTCGCTGGCCCTTACCGTCATGCAGCGGCGACTTGTAAGTTCCATTTTCGCCATTAAAAACACCCTTGAACGGCGATGGCTTGCCTTACAGGGAATTGTCGATGAAATTAATAAAAACCCCACTATATGGGGACAGCGGCATAAGCTGGATGGGTTTGATGTAGAAAATATCGAAGACTTTGAGGAGCTGGAAGACGACGAGCGCGATGCGCTCGAAAACATCCTGTCGGATCCACGTAAATTCAAGCTGTTCACTACGGCCAAAAGCTTGCAGGAAATTCAACTGGAAGCCAATGAAGTCAAAAAACTTTACGAGCTAGCCAATTCCCTCTTTAACCGGCAGCAGGAAGAAAAGAAGTTCCAGGAGCTACAGATACTATTGAAGTCCAATGGTGTGCTGGACCACGGAGAGAAATTAGTCATTTTTACGGAACATAAGGATACCCTGCTTTATCTGGAAGAGCGTCTTTCCAAAAGTGGGGGCTATGGAGTCGTTACCATCCACGGAGGAAAGTCTGTGGATGAGCGCCGACAAGCTCAATGGTCTTTTGCCGGCCCTGACGCACAGATATTGATCGGCACTGATGCAGCCGGGGAGGGTATCAACCTGCAATTCTGTCGTTTATTGATCAATTGGGACATTCCCTGGAACCCCAACCGCCTCGAGCAGCGTATGGGGCGCATCCACCGCTACGGTCAGAAGCAAGACGTACTAGTCTTCAATATGGTGGCCAGCAACACCCGCGAGGGAAAGGTACTAGAACGTCTCCTGACTAAGCTGGACATCATCCGCGAGGGCATGGGGGATGACCGCGTGTACGATGTAATCCAGGACGTGCTCGAAAACGTCAGTTTAGACGCTATTATTAATTCGGTTTTTAATGGTAAAGAGACTGCTTTGGACGAGTTTCTTGCCCAGGACGATGAGCAACTTAAAATAAAATTCAAAGAGAAGATTCACGACCAGAAGAACAAGTTGGCGCATAGTCATGTGGATTTCCGGGACGCTCGTATTTTGAAAGAGAGTTCGGATGAAAAGCGCCTCCAACCCATATACATTCGGCTTTTCTTTGAGAAAGCTTTTCGAGATTTGGGGGGTAAGTTTACTGAGTTACGGACTTCCATCTACCGCATTGATTCGCTTCCTGAGGAAATCGCCCACAGACTACGCATCGACTACAACATCATTGCAGATTCTTTGCGGCAGATTAAGTTCTGTTTTGACAAAAATATCTTTCTGGATTATCAAAATCTGGGCGACCTGGGCAAGGTTCATTACATCAACCCTGGCAATCCCGTGTTTGACAGCCTGGTGAACGTGGTGCGTACCAAGTACCGAGAGGCGATGCTCAAAGGCACCATCCTGGTCTCGCCGGATGACTCCGAGAGCTATTTTGCGTTTTTTGTCAAATCCCAAATCGTGGACAACCGCGAGAGCAAACGCGAGGACAGCATTGCCGATGAGCGGCTCTTGATGGTACGGCATTCTGCTCTCGATAACGCATTCAGCCTAACTTCTCCGGCCAAGTTCATCGACCTGCATCCTCCGGCCGCCTTTGCCAAGCCGATCGCTCCGCCACCGGTTCTCAGCACCGATGAAGTGGTGCAGTGGAGCTTCCAACACATTACCCTGCAACAGTTTGAGGATACCAGGAGCCACGTGCAGCAGGACGCCGCCGACCGGAAGTACTACCTCGAAACGGCTTTCACGACGGTAATTATGGACTTACAGCGGCAGATTCAGGAGTGGCAGGCGAAGCTGCTGCTGGGGGATACCCGCGTGCAGGACAAGATCATTCGAAAGCAGGATCGAATCACCGAACTGATTAGAAAAAAGCAGCTCCGGCTGGAAAGTCTGGAACTCATGGTGCAGCTTAGCCCCAAGGCCCCCGAAGTGCTGGGCTGCGCCTATGTGGTCCCCCTTACTCAGGTGGAGTACGTGGGCCATTACGGCATGAGCCGCGACGACGAGGCGGAAGCGATAGCGATGCAGGAAGCCATGGACTACGAGCGGGCTGCGGGATGGGAACCTACTGATGTCAGCGCCAACAACGAGGGCTACGACATCCGTAGCGTAAATCCCCAGGAGTTGAAGCGGTACATAGAAGTAAAAGGACGCAGCGGCCCCGACGGCAGCGTGATGCTGAGTGAAAACGAGATGAACCGCCTGGCCCAACTCGGCGAGGCTGCTTGGCTCTACATCGTTACTAGCTGCAAAAGCGTTCCCGAGCTGCACCGTATCCAGAATCCGGCCCAAAAGCTATCGTTTCAGCTGAAATCGAAGGGAGTGCAATACTTCTTGCCCATGGTGGAATGGGTAAGTAAATTTTAAGATATTTTTTTTGCGAAAAGTATCGTTTTTCACTACCTTTCGCAAAAAAAGACTTATGGTTGCTATTCAAACTCACCAAAACCTGGAAGAATGGACCGAAACGCTGTTAGCCAGAGGAAGGTACGGGTTTGCCCTGAATGAGCTGAGGGAAGAATTTGGCGGGCAAACGGACGTGGCCATCAAATCCGCACTCAAACGGCTGGTGGATAAAGGCAAAATCGTTTCCCTGCACAAAGGCTATTATCTGATTCTGCCGCCCCAGTACATGATAAGGGGCATCTTGCCGCCGACTTTATTTCTGGATGCATTCATGAGTTCGCTGCAAAGACCCTATTACGTTTCATTGCTGAACGCGGCGGCCTACCATGGAGCCTCCCACCAGCAGCCCCAGGAGTTTTTCGTGATGACCAATTTTCCCGTGCTGCGGCCAACCCACAAGCGAGGATTGAAAATAAATTACATTAGCATTAAAGACATTCCGGAAACATTGACCGAACAGCGAAAGACCGAAGCCGGATACCTGGCCATCTCTGGTCCAGCCCTCACGGCCACCGACCTGGTGCAGTACGAAAACCGGATCGGTGGACTCAACCGGGCGGCCACCGTACTAAGCGAACTGGCTGAGGAACTAACTCCCAACAGTTTCAGTCCGCTGCTGCTGGCCCACGCCCACACGACCAGTTTGCAACGGCTGGGATACATATTAGAATATGCTTGTTTGAGTCTTTCTTTGGCTGACGCCCTGTACAAGGCGATGGACGAACAAAACCTGAACCGGCTCCGAATTCCCTTACAACCCTCGAAAGAAGTAAGGGGGTACTCGTCCCAGAACCGCTGGAACGTGATTGTAAACACCGAAATAGAAATAGACGATTGATACCCCAGGCATACATAACCGAATGGTCGCAGCAGGTACCTTGGCAAACCAACGAGCAAGTTGAGCAAGACCTGGTGATTTGCCGGGCGCTGGTGGAGATCTTCTCGGACGAGTGGCTGGCTTCCCGGCTGGCATTCCGGGGTGGCACAGCGCTACATAAGCTATACTTGCACCCGCAACCCCGTTACTCGGAGGACATCGACTTGGTACAAATCCGGTCCGAACCTATCAAGGAAACCATTGTCCGCTTGCAGGAGCGGTTGAGCTTTCTAGGAAAAAATTCGGTGGCCCAGCGAAACAGTAACAACACATTGAAGTACCGATTCGAATCAGAATTTCCGCCCGTGCAAACCCTGCGTTTGAAAGTAGAAACCAACTGCCGGGAGCATTTCAATGTACTGGGGTATCATCCAGTAAACTTTGCCGTGAGTTCTTCCTGGTTCGAGGGATCTTGCCAGATCACTACCTATAAAATCGAAGAACTACTGGGAACCAAGCTCCGGGCTTTGTACCAGCGCCGGAAGGGGCGCGATCTGTTTGACTTGCACAAGGCTCTCGTGCAAATGCCCAATCTGGATATCGGGGCGTTGGTGAAGTGCTATTGGGAGTACATGCGGTTTGTAGTGGCCGAGCCGCCCACCCAACGGCAGTTCCTACTGAATATGGAAGCCAAAATGAAGGACCAGGAATTTCTGGGCGATACCACCGCCCTACTCCGCCCCGACGAGCCGTATAACGCACAATCGGCTTATGAAACGGTTAAAAGCAAAATCATTGAAAGAATATAAAATGCCCACTCCCAAAAAACTCATAGAAGTAGCCCTCCCTATTAAAGAAGTCTCGGCCGAGAGCGTGCGGGACAAGTCCATCCGGCATGGGCATATTAGTACTCTGCATGTGTGGTGGGCGCGGCGGCCACTTATAGTCTTGTCGGGCAGGCCCAACTAAATCAACCTGGTAGGTCTCTTTACTCTCAACTAGCATCTCAGCACTTATATAGCCTGTGTCAACCAAATGCTGCGAAGGCAATAGAGATTTATCTGCCAACCCTTGATGAATTTTCGGAAGTGCTTCAATATCAGAGGACGTACTGATCGCAGTAGCTACTTGGGTAATCAAATGAGGCTGGCTCTCATCACAAATTTCACTCAAGTGGACTTTATAACCTACCCAAGTATGGGCATGTTTACGGCTGAAACGAGCTTCCAAACGGTTGGCCGCTGCCATCGTATGGTGAGTTAATCAATTGGGCAGATGCAGGTAGTTCATCCTGATTCTCCACACGCCATATAAGCTCTCCATTGACTATACGGAATTGTTGAATCCAAACTCGTCGAAGAATGTCAACAGCGGGAAGTTGCCATAACGAAGCGGCTTGAGCGTCGGTGTCAATCCGCTCCATGAGTTCAAGTCCATCCTGGCCAACTTGTTGGGCATAGGCCAGGCGTTTTTGTGGGGTATGAGGTAGGTGAAACTCATCGGCTCTGGGCCCATAGCGTTCTGCCCATTCAGGGTGTAAATGAGGGGCTAACCACTCTGGCAGGAGTATGGCTAAGCTATTGAGGGTGAATCGCATCGTCTCAACGACACATTCCAATCTATTCAGTGCCCGGATGCGGGCTAAAATATAGACGGTCGGCCGCCGCCGTCGAATCAGTGCGCTGTTTATGGTTGGCTTTCAGCCATTTATGCTCCTGACAATAGATCAACAAGTGGTTTAGCAATCGTTCTTCGGCCTTTCCTGCTACCAATCGTTGGCGAAACTCGCAGAGTATACTAAAATTGAATCCCGGGTCCGTTAACTCCAGTCCCAGCAGATATTTCCAGTCAATGCGGCCGGTCGGCGCTCCGATGCGGACGGCATCGGCGGCTTGTCGGTCAGAAAGATTTTCAGTGAACTGCATCAGTGTCACCAATGCCAATTGCCAGGGGCTGTGAGCGGGTTGCCCTCGTTTTGGAAAAAGGTCGGCAAAGAGCGCATCGTCATAGATTGTCCCAAGCTTATCCCGAAGCAGCATATAACGATTTCCCTGCGGAAAAGCGGCTTGGGCAACCTGAGCAGTTTGAAGGGGAACGGGGGAGATGGTTTGCGCATGAAGGCTCATAATCAAGGCTGTTTGATTGATCTACTAATATACCGTTTTAGTGCACAAATTGAATCCGCCAACAGTATCCATTTGGACGAAGAACCCCACTTTGGGCGCGTGACGCAGAATTGATCGCTTTTATGAAACGATCCAGGGGTGTGCAAACGGCTTGGGAGTCTTACATCGGCGGCTACCAAGCCGCCAAAAAGTGGCTCGAAGACCGCAAGGGACGCGCGTTGAGTTGAGGACATTCTGCACTATCAGAAGATGATGGTGGCCCTGGTGGAAACCCGACGCGTGATGGAGCAGGTTGATTTCGTGGAGTTTGAGTTTTTATGACATCAGAATGGAGAGAAAATTAATTCCGCTTATGGAATGGTCTCAATCCTGAGTCTTTTCAGGGCCTTAGATTCGTGGTCTGCTCAGGCGCGGGCAGGAAACAACGTGTGCGAGAGCCACGGGGAAAATTGTACCATAGAGTAGTTGAACCCTGCTTTAAGCCAGATTAGGGCTTTTTTATTGGTCCTGCCTGCGGTCGGGTTGTAATAGTGATAGGTTTTTTTCAGGCATTTGCCATCCCCAACTGTACACAGAAAAGAAAAACAGACTCAACTGAGCCTGTTTTTCTTCCCATTTTTGTTCAACAACCTAGATTGTCAAGGCTTACAAAGACACTGCCCCCGTACAGTCAGGGGAGGCTTATGCCTTAAAAAACCGTATAGTGATTGGGGCAGTCAGCCCCAATCACTATACGGTGTGGCAGACTCCGCGTATATGGCGTAAAATCACTCGGACGTCCTGCGTTGCGAAAAAGCTGGCCGTCGAGCAAAAATTCATTGAGTTGATTACGGGATCACTACGCGCGATACGGTGAAGGGGAGCGTCGGCAGTGCCGGTGGGGGTGTAGTGCCGCCCGGACGTAGGTTTAGCTGAGAGTTAACGACCAGGAAGTAAGTATCAGCCCGGGCAATAGTTGTGTTAAACTTCAAGTTGCTGCCAAAACCGGTGCCCACCACACCCTGGGAATACGACTCATTGAGCAGTACGGGAAAGATCTGGCCCATCGAGTTGCGCGATACGTAGAGCTTGTTACCCGTGAGCCACAGGCCGTCACCGGCCGTAACGGGCTGGTTTAGCGTGATCTCTGTAACGGCTTTGCTGCTCCGGTCGATGCGGAAGAGTTTGCCAGTGTTGGAAATAACAATAATCAGATACCGGCCATCGGCAGTGAGCGCGGCACCGTTGGCGTTGAAGCCAGCCCCGTAGGGAAGCTGCTGGTCGGTGAAGGCGAGCCATTCTTCCACCTCGCCGGGTGTGGCCCCGCTCACCGCCGCCCGGTAGACTTTCTGCACCCGCGAGTCGGTGAAGTACACATAGTCCGCATCCACCACACAGTCGTTGATGAAGCCCGAGTTGAATAGGGCCTTGGTATCCCAGGTTTTGAGCAGACTACCGTCGGGGTTCAGCACATGAATCTTGTTTTCGGCGCCCCCGCAAATCCACAGTCGGTTGCGGGCATCGGTTTTCATGCCCCGGCAATCCAATCGGTTTTGGCTCGCTCCCGGCGCGAAGAGGCTGGCCGCCCCGGTCTTCACATTCACCTGTACAACGTCGCCGTTGGTGGTGCTGCCCACGTAGAAAATTCCTGTTGCCGGGTTAAGAGCAATTCCTTCGGGAAACAGTTGGTCGCCGGGCAGACTGTAGCTTTGCTGCTTCACTTCAATGGGAGTCATGGGATCTCCCCGATGGTCGGTGCAGGCGGTGCCACAAAGTAGTAGTGTGACGACGGATAACAAAAGGTTGTGATGCATAGGGAGCAGCAAGTAAGTTGAATTCAATGGTTTATTGATCAACCAAAAGTATAAAAAAAGTTCCTAAACGTTAACAAGGGGAGTGTGTTCAATAAAGTGTGTCAAGTTATGATTTACTAACTTGACAAGCAAATGAACGAAAAGGGAAAAGAAATGAATGAAACCAGAGGCCATTCGGGCTTCGATTACGAGTTTTTCCGCCAAGAGACAATTGGCAAAATGCTCGCTGGTGACAAGGAACTCACAGGAAAAGACGGGCTGTTGGCCCCGCTGTTGAAAGACCTACTGGACGCGGCTCTGTCGGGCGAGATGCAGGCCCACGTGGACGGCCATCGCCCTAACCGACGCAATGGTAGCAAGAGCAAGACTGTCAAGACGGGCCACGGCCCGGTCAGCGTCGAGATGCCTCGTGACCGCGAGGGCAGCTTTGAACCCAAGTTGATCGCCAAGCGGCAGACGACGCTGGGCGAGGGGCTGGACAACCGCATCCTGTCACTCTACAGTAAGCCGGGCGGCCGGTGCCGGCATGTCTTACGAGGACATCCAGGAGCATTTAGAGGAGCTTTATGGTCTGGAGATCAGCACCGGGCAGCTTACGGCTATCACCGACAAGATTCTACCCGTGGTCGAGCAGTGGCGCTCCCGCCCTCTGGAGGCGGTCTATTCGTTTGTCTGGCTGGACGCTGTACACTTCAAGGCCCGGCAGGACGGCAAGGTGGTCAGCAAGGCGGCCTATAACGTACTGGCGGTTGATTTACAAGGCAATAAAGATCTTTTGGGCATCTACATCGGTGACGCCGAGAGTGCGCGCTTCTGGTTGTCCGTCTTAACAGACCTGCAAAACCGGGGCGTGAAAGACCTGCTGATCTGCTCGATCGCAACGGCACGGGCCGCCCCGCTGACGGGCTTCGGCGACGCGATCGAGCGGGGCAGCCCGCGCTGCGGTCTTCCCCGAAGCGGACCGGTCCGCCGGTGCGGTGCAACTCTGCCTAGTGCATCAGGTCAGGACATCGATGCGTTACGTGGTCTCGAAGGACCAGAAGGCCGTGGCGGCTGATCTGCGTCCGATCTACCGATCT
>JBBSSJ010000002.1:0-46457 GCA_038242095.1 Cytophagales bacterium | reverse complement strand
GCGTTCGGCCGCCTCACCGCCAGTGAAGATGACATGGCTCTCGTCCTCCAATTGCTCCCACTCAAAAGACATTTTGCTACCATAAACATCGTAACTTTCGCGGTACTGCCGCACCACGTCGAAGAGCGAGCGCGTCGCCTCGGCCACCACGTCCGAATCTTTCAGCGTAAAAGTGGCCGTTTCGACGGCAAAAGGAGAACCGTAGCGGTTCGCCAAATCGTCCGACAGGCGACCTGAACCGTGGCATACGACCGTTTCGGCCTTGGTATTATTAATTTTGAGCAGGGGCGCAATGGCATGGGTGCCGTTCAACATCGGCGGGTAACCCTTCCAGTATTCATCCCAGCCGGGCATGCTCATGTCCTGAATGTGCGAACCACGCACGAACTGAATGCGGCCCAATTTGCCTTCCTCGGCGAGTTTCATTCCGTACAGGAATTCGCGGGTATAAAGCGCTGTTTCCATCATCATGTATACTTTGCCGGACTTGCGCTTGGCGTCTACGATGGCGATACAGTCTTCCTTGGTCATTGCCATCGGGATGGTGCAGGCAGTGTGTTTGTTGGCGTTCAGCGAGGCCAGCGTCATGCGAGCGTGGTCGGGTACGGGCGTTACGATGTGGATCGCATCGACGTCGTCGCGCTTGGGAATATCCTCGAAATGCTCAAAAACCAGGCTGGGATCGAGGTTGTATTTTTCTGTCAGTTCGTCGCGCACTTCCTTGCGGCGCGTACAAATGCCGACGGCTTTGATTTTGGGATGTTTCTGATAAATGGGGATGAATTCTTTACCAAAACCCATTCCAACGATGACGACGGTGACTTGTGTGTTACTCATAAAAGGGGAAATGTTTGTGTTGTATTGAAAAGTTTGATTTTAGGTAGAAGGGAGCCCTTCGACCGCCCGGCGGCCCGGTACGCTAAGGGTGACAAAGGAAGCATTGGGTGAAAAGGTGCCGTTAGCCGTTTATCGTTAGCCGTTCACCCCTTTAACCTTTCTTCCTTTCCACCTTATCTTCCTGCTGCCCACTTAATCGAATTGCGTAAAATGGTTTTGTAAGGGTCGATGGTGTGCGAAGCGGCGTCGTGGCCGAGGGCGATACCCACGATACGGCCCTTGGGGTATTGCACGGTGAAAATACTTGGGAATACGTCAGGTGAGGTGGTGGCTTTGGCTGTTGCCAGTACCTTGATGGGTGTCCCAGTGGCATCGGGCTTTAGATAGTACAGCTCGTCGTCCAAATGAAAAGTAGCGGGTACACCCTTCATGATTGGGCTGCCTTTGTCCGTGATCGTCACGTCGAAGGGGCCGTATTTGTTGTGGCCCTTGGAGCCGCCACCGACAAGTTTCTGGTTATACTCCGGCCAGTCGTTCCAGTTGTACCAGAGCGCGGGGTGCGCCAGTACCAAACCTTTTCCTGCATCGACAAAGGCGAAAATCGCCTGGCGCGTAGCCACGTCACTGATGGGCTGGTTGTTGCTGAGATACAATACATCCACACCTGATAGTTTTGAAAGGATTGTCGTAGGGTCGTCGGTGTACTCGACCGTAGCAAGTCCGTCTTTTTGCAGGGTAGCGACGTCCTCACCTTTGTAATACTTGTCGAAATCGTGCGACGAGCCGCCACCGACCAGAAGTACCTTGATGGGTTTCTTGCCCGATGACATACCCGCGTTCTTTGAGCAAGCCACGCCGATCAATACCAGAAGAGCGAGGGATAAGAAAGTATTTAAAAATGAATTTATCATAAAAAAATGTTGGAAATAAATTTGAAATTTAGACTCTAAACTCTTGAATTTAAACTACTTCGTTACCCGCAAGATACCATTCATTCCGCGCCAGTGACCGGGGAAAGTACACACGAACGGATAGTCGCCCGGTGTGCTGGGAACGGTGAATTCCAGCGTCGCCGTTTCGCCGGGATTGACCAGATTAGTGTGCTCCAAGACCTCGGGTATCTGTGGAACGTAGGCCATCTCGGCGGCTTTAGGGTTAGAAAGCATTTCATCGGCGGCTTTGCCTACTTTTTGCAGCGTGCCAATCTTGATAATTAAAAGATTATGCTGCATCCCGTCGGGATTTTCCAGATTGATGACCACTTTCTCGCCCGCTTTCGCGGTCAATAGCACCTTGTCAAATTGCAGCATTTCAGGCACCACACTTAACTCGATGAGCCTGGCGTTTGAATTAGTTTTCGGCGTCGAAGTTTTAGTTTTTACTGTCTCGGCGGCTTCCATTTCCATAGCGCCGGGGCTTTGCAATTCCAGCGTAGCTTTTTGGAAGTTGCCCTGGAACCCAAAGCGACCATCGTAAGGGCCGATCTTCTCGTCGCCCTCGCCATCTTCACCCGTATGTAGCGTGTTGGGGAGCGATTCCATAAACAGCATGTGCGCTTTTCCTTCGGCGGCAAGTTTGCCATCGATCGAGATCGTCACGTTACCGCCTTTGCCCAGCTCGGCCATCAGGTCGAACTTATCGGGCAGCGGCTGGCTCGTAGCGACGCTCGTGGCCATGTTGTGTTGGTACACGTCCATAAACACTTTGCCATCCTGAATATAGAGTGCGTAACCCAATTTGTTGCTGCCCTGTCCGGCGATGAAGCCCTGCAGCGGCTTGTCTTCGGCCTTGGTTACGCTGGTGCGGATGATAAGCTCCTTCCCCTTTACATCGGGTGGGTACTGCATCGCGCTGCGGCGGTTCAACTCGTAAACCTCTTTGGCCAGCATTCCCACAACTCTATCGTTGAAGTACGACTTGCGGTTGTACTTCTTGGCGGCAGCCATAAAGCCTTTCTGGTGCGTAACGGCAGCCGAAAGCAATGCTTTTGACAACCATCGATCCTTGGCGTTCTCATCTTCGAGCGAAGCCAGATAAATTGCTTCACCAATTTTGTCGGAGGCGGGTACTTCCACTAACTCAACAATATTCGTCAGGCGTGTATTCAGGTTGGGATCTTTGAGCATTTGCTGGACCGAGCCAAAGCTCTGCTCATTCTTGGGTAGTACTTGAGCGGCGGCCTTGCGCACGCCGGCGGCAGGGTGGGTGAGGGCCTTCGTGGCAGCGTCCATCGCTTCGGCGTTAGTACCGTCGAGCAAGCCTAAGCCGTGCATTGTCCACAAGGCGTGGACGGCCGGGCTATTCAGGCCAATTTCGTCCACTGTCTGATTACCGACGATTTTGATCAAAGCGGGCGCAACCGACTTGTCCTGATTTTCTACCAACAATCGCTGAGCGGTCATGCGCCAGAACATGTTGTCATTTTCCAACGCGGCGATCAAGCCGGGAACGTCGCTTTTTGAAAGCTTCATTGCGGGCTTTTTCGTTGCGTCTTTGTACACGACCCGGTACACGCGGCCATGGTTGACATCACGCAATGGGCTGATGAAAGCATTGCCCTGCCCGGGCGGCTGCTCGGTGAAAGGTAGTATGAATTCCGAGGGAGCCTGACGGGGCACAAACACGTTGTGCTGAATGATGAAGTTGTACCAATCCGAAATCCAGACTGCGCCGTCGGGACCGACCTGCGCCTGCACGGGACCAAACCACTCGTCGGAACTGGCCAGCAGATTCCAGCCGTCTTTTTCCTTGAATCCGGCGCCATCGGGTTCGATGATCGCATTGTGAACCAGGCGCATGGTAGGCTCGCTCACAAAGGCGATGCGGTTCCAGTATTCCTTGGGGAAATCGCGGGCAGTGTAGAAGTGGTGCCCCGCAGCGGCAGTATAACCCCCCACCACGTCGACCTGTCGGATGTTGGGCGTCATGGTGTGGGCGTCGTAATGGCCGTCGATTTTCTGCACGGCGTCCACCTGCCGGTCCTCACCCGGTACGGCGCGCGTCAGGTAATTGGCGGGCATCGAGTAGTAGGCACTGTGGGTATTGTTGGCCGTAGAAAGGAAGGCATTGTTGTCTTCCGTCAGGCCAAAACCCCAGGTGTTGTTGCTGGTGTTTCCCAAGTACGCAAAGTCATCACCATTGGGTTTGAAACGAAAAACGCCCTGGTTGAACCGCATTTTCTTGCCGTTCATATCGCCGTCGAAGCCGGAATAGCCTACCGAACCCCAGATTTTGTTATCAAATCCATAGGAAAGGTTAGAAGGACCCGAGTGGGTGTCACCTTTGCGCCAGCCGTGGCTGATAATCTCGCGCACATCGGCTTTATCGTCGCCGTTGGTGTCTTTCAGAAACAAAATATCGGGCGCCATCGAGACGATAATGCCGTCGTTGGCAAAGACCATACTCGTGGGAATGTTGAGCCCATCGGCAAAGACGGTGAATTTATCGGCCTTGCCGTCGCCATCGGTGTCTTCACAAATCTTGATGCGGTCGTTGGCCTCACCGTCCGTTTCCTTAAAAGTATTAGGATAATCCACCGACTCGACCACCCACAGGCGACCGCGCTCGTCCCAGGCCATCGCGATGGGGTTCTCGATGTCGGGGTCGGATGCGAAAAGCTCGATCTTAAAATCAGGCAGTACCTGCGTCAATTTATTGGATTCAGCGGGCGTGAGCGCTTTCTGCATTTTGGGAACCAAATGCCTTTTGGTATAGGCCGCCATCGTATCAAGCTGGTAGATGCTCACGTTGGGAATATTCAAAGCCGCGATCTGCGCATTGACCTGATCGCCCAGCGCCCAATGAACGCCGTTACTCACCAGGTCGAGGAAACCATCATTTGACCAAGTGCGGTCTTCGTGGCCATAGGCGGTGTAAAATACCCGCCCTTTGCCCTGATTGCGCACCCAGGTATATGGGTAATGCTGTCCGTCCTCGACCCGCTCGGTCAGCACGGTCATGTCTGGGTTGATGTTTTTGAGAACGTAGGTTTCATCCCAGGTCGTAAAAGGCTTCATACCTTTCATCACCGGATGATTCGTGTTGACGATTTCAGCGGTAAAATCGCCCGTTTTGTGGGTGGCAAACTGTCCGCCGACGGTTTTGATGTACCACTCGGAATTAAGGAAACAACCTGAGGCCGAATGTAGTGGGATAAATCCTTTACCCCCTTCCACAAAATCTTTCAGCGCGCTTTCCTGGGCGGGCGAAATGACATCGTAGTTGGCATAAATGATAAGCGCGTCGTATTTCGCCAGATTTTTGGGGTTCAGGTCGTTCAGATCTTCGGTGTAGGACGTATTGATGCCGCTTTCGAACAGCTTGATCGCCAGCCAGGGCGCGTACTTACCCGAATCGTGGTGCTTACTGGCGTTACCCAAAAACAGTACTTCGGCTCGCCGGGCGTCTGCTACCTTAGCGTCCTCAGGCCGGGAAGTCATTTTGCTCCCGTCACCGGCGTTATTCATTTTACTTTGCGCACACCCCAACACCAACAAGCCGGTCAGCAGGGCGATGATGTGCCTTTTCACAAATTCATTCATACATTCAAAAATTTAAGGTTAAAATCTGCCTGATCAATTCAAGGATAAGGAAGGTAGGCCCGAGGCAAAAGAACAGGCTATAAGTGCAAGACGGAATGTTTACCGCCAAAACTTATAGCCTGTGGCATTGTTAAAAAAATCAATAGGTAATCTTCTCGACTTTGGAGAAAAGCATGTCTTCAACTCCGGCAATCTTAACACCTACCCGTGCGAACACATAGTCCTGGGTAGGCGTAATGCTCGGCACATCGACCGACAGGTTGATGTTGCCCATGTCTTTGATGTCCGCTCCGCTCAAGTCCTTACTGCCAATATTGTTGGCTCGGGCTACGAACATAGTTTTGCTGATGTACAATGACACCCGCTCGATGTCCTTGGCATCGACTCCGGTGATGATCTTGTCGAGCGCCACGGTGGCATTTACCGTTTTCCCATCTGCCTTCAGAGTAGCAGTTTTAAACATGTAATAAGGAAGTACTTCGATGTCGACGCTCTGGTTGCCCCTCAAGCTAACGAAAGTTGTGTCTTTACCAGCGGCATCCTTGGTAATGGTTTGCCAGGGACCATCGTTTTTTGGGAATACGAGCTTGTAGTCACCGTCGAACAAAAGGGCTGAGTATGAGCCATCCTGAGCGACGGGTGCAGAAATCTCACCCGTTTTGCCAAAACCAGGTTGCCACAATTGCAGCCGCGTCTGGGAGTATTCCACGCCGACTGGTTGTCCCTTATAGACGATGTTGCCGGTCAGCAATGTTTTGGGTTCGGGATAGTTGTCCTTCTCGCAAGAGACGAAAAGGACACCGAGTGCCAACACCGCCATGATAGATTTATATCTTGTTTTCATGATATTATTTCGTTTGAAGGTGAAAGATTATTGATTGGGGTTACGGATAATCTTCGGGTTGTTGCTGATGACATCGTCAGGGATATTGAAGTAATAGAGTCCCAACGTCCAACGGCTGGCGCCCGTTACGCGGCTGAGTTTTTTCTCTTGGTAGATCCACTTGCCATCATTAGGCGTGCCCGGCGCAAAAATTTTATAGGGCCAAAGCGACCAGGGTTGCGTACGAATTTTAGTAGCCTTACCAATGTTAGACGTCAGTTCGCTAACTGAGGAGATAGGATTACCGTCAAAAATATCCTGTCCGATCCGCCATCTCTTGATATCATAGAATTCCAAACCTTCGAAAGCGAACTCGGCCCGACGCTCGTGGACGACGCGATCAAATGTAATCTCAGCGGGTGTCAGGGCTTTGGTCAGACCAGCCCGCTCCCGCACCTGGTTCATATAACCCGCAGCATCGACATTGTTACCCAGTTCAAACGAAGCTTCGGCGGCGTTGAGTAATACCTCGGCGTAACGGTAGCGGATAAACCACACTTCGCTTTGGGTGCCGCGCCGACCTGATCCCACGATGGGATCCTGGTATTTGCGGATGTAGAAACCGGTTTGAGCCGTGAATTCAAACCCGTCGATTGGGCCATCGAACCCCACCACCTGACGAGGAACGGTCGTACCGGGCAGCGTTTTCTGCGCACCGCGATCGTCGCCGCTGATGATCGTTCCGTCGGGCACTCTGACGCCCGCAAAAATATCGATCGTGCGGCCTTTGAACTGAGAACCCGGTAACATTACCGTTCCGCCCAAACGCGCATCACGACCTGCAAAGATGTCCAGTTGATTATCGTACACAATGGGCGTGCCTGAGCCTGACGAAGTACCGGTTGGAATCGGTGCAAAGGTATTGTCAAGTTTCTCAAACGACTGCACCAAATTTAACGAAGGGTTGATTCGGCCACCTTCTTCCTCTTCCGCGCCAAAACGTGGCTGATTGGCCCCAGTGAAGTAGAGCGTTTTGAACTTCAACTGAAAGTCTTCCACGAAGATTACCTCCGGATTGTTAGCCTTATCGTAAAACAGCTGCGCGAAGTTTTCCGACAGATCGGGCTTTTTTTTGAAAAGAGCGTAGCCTCCGGCGCTGCCGCCGATAATTTCCTTTGCCGCCCGTAGGGCGATGGTGTAGTAACCCGCTGCTTTGGAAGGATCGATGCCTACCTCACCACCGGGAAGCGAAACTGTGGTAGTCTTAACGCCGTACTTAGCGATTGAGCCAGCGTAAAGCGCGGCCCGGGATTCCATCGCCAGGGCAGCACCTTTGGTGGCCCGGGACTTCTCACCCACCGAAGAAGGCAACTTACTTTTGATCTCCTCTGCTTCCTTAATAATAAAATCGTACACTTCGGATTCTTTGGCGCGGGGATACTGAAGATAGGTCGGATCACCGCTAAAATCGTAGGTCAACGTTTCCAAAATCAAGGGAACTCCACCGAAGCGTTTTACCAACTCGAAGTAGAAGGAAGCCCGAAGGAAACGGCCTTCTGCCAGAAATCGGTCTTTCGAAGCCTGCGTGATCTTATCAGCAGCCGTGATCTTTTCAATGAATTGATTAATATCACGGATGTAACCATAGTTCCAAAAATTGTTATAATTATTATTAATATCAACGGCAATGGCGAGGGGTACACCGCTATTTTGGAAGGCACCGTAGGAACCGGAATTAGACCAATAGGCCTCATTGAGGCCAGAGATAGATCCCCAGTTCTTTGTGGTGCCGATTTCCTCATACCGGTTATACAGATTGCCCAACACTGAAAGAATGACATCATCATTGGCATAAACCTGATCCTCAGATAGTAGCGCAGTCGGCGGCCGGTCCAAAAAGGCCTGGTCGTTACAGCTCCAACTCACTGCGAGTAGGAGCGTCATAATGGCATAAGTTGTTTTTTTCATTTTTATGTCAGTTATTTTTTGTCTTGTAAAATGGGTCTTGCAATTCAATCAAAATAAGTATTAAAGTTGATGCCCGAAGACGATCAACTTTCATTTCTAAATCATTAGATCGACAAGTTTATCCCAATATTGATATACTTATTCTGCGGGTATTGCAAGCCGTTGTCGTCAGCAATTTCAGGATCGGTGTTGTACTTTTTGGTGTTGTCGATCGAGAACAGGTTGTAGCCGTTAACATAGACCCGGGCCCGTGACATCTTCACTTTATCCAAAATGTTTTTGGGGATCGAGTAGCTCAACTCGATGGTCCGGGCACGCAGGTACTTAATGTTGTGCAGCCAGAAGTCCGAATTACGATTGTAGTTACTGTGTCCACGATCATTGTAGCGCAGGGGAGGATATTTGCCAGCTGTCCAGGCACTGTTGCGATCGAACGGATCGGCCCGGCGCCAACTGTCAAGGAAAATGTTATTAAGAGCACCGTCGTTTTGGAAAGCCCAGCGCTGCTCCCAGTTTTGATTCCACGAATACAATCCACCACCCGAGAAATCGGCGTTGAAAGCGAAATTCTTCCAGGTTAGTGCAAAGTTCAGGCCCACGTTGATATTGGGCGAACCCTGCGTCTTATAGCCAAGAGGCCGCTCGTCGTAGCCATTAATCAACCCATCGCCATTGATGTCCTTATAAATCAGGTCACCGGGCAGTAAGGTGCGGTTGCCCTGCCCATCAATATTGACCGGGTACTCGTTAACCTCCTGTTGCGACTGGAATTGGCCCACCGTCTCTAAGCCCCAAAAGATGTCCTTATAACGGTGCTGGCTTGAGCTACGATACTGGTCCCAGGAGTTCTCGAAAATAGGCTTGTAAGAAGACTCATTGCGGCTACGCGAGAAGGAGAAGTTACCGCCGATCTGGTAGCCAAAGTCGCCCGCTTTATTATTGTAAACTAGAGCCATTTCCCAACCGCGCTGTGAATCGCTGTTTACGTTCTCGTCGGGTAGGGCATAACCAAGTTCGTTGGGCACCCGTACATCATATTTACGACCGCGCAGACCCGTCCGTTGGCGATCGAAATAATCGAACGATCCGGTGATCTTCGTGCCGAAGAGGGAGAAGTCCGCCCCAATGTCGAAAATTTTACTCTTAAACCAGGTCAGGTTATTGACGATTTGACCCTTATTACGGGAAGTCACAATCGAGTTGCCGCTCAGGATGGCGTTGCCCTGGTTGTAATTGTAGCCCGGCAAATAAGCGTAAGGGTCGATTCCGATGTCGTCATCTCCCAGAACGCCGTAAGAAGCACGGATCTTCAAATCATCGAGAAATGAGCGCTCGCCGATAAGGTTCTTGACAAATTGCTCTTCGGAGATTCTCCAACCGGCAGAAGCGGACGGGAAGAAGCCAACCCGACGATCGGGGGCAAATTTCCAGGAAGCATCCCGGCGGAAAGAGCCTTCGAAATAGTAGCGGCTGGCGTAATTGTAAGTAACCCGTCCCACGTAGCCAAGTCGCGCCAACTGATTGTCGGCATCCTGGAAATCCACCACATTGGCGAAGTAGATCAGAGGTAAGACGTTGGTGGAAGGTACCGAACGAACCCATTGATTCTGATCACGCTCTTCCTGACGCTCGGCTACGAATGTGCCGCCAATCTCGTGCAAACCGAACGTATTGTTGTAGGTTAACTGACCCTGGTAGATATTACGGATGATTTTGCGGTTCCGACGCTCGCGCCAAGGGTTACTGCTGCCGCCTGTTCCAGTATAAGAATCGTCAGTAGGATTATAGGTGTAGGCTACGTAAGTGTACTCGTGGCCGTCCAGCTTCTGATCATCGATGAAGTAGGAGTACATACCTCGCGCAGTCAGGCCTTTAACGCCCGGAATCTGGTACTCGGCGTACATATTAGTTTGCAGAATGCGGTGAATGTCCGTCGAGTAACCACCGAGCTTCTTATTGTTGTAAGCCCAGTTGGTTTCGTTGTGCTTGATATCGTTCAGATAATTGGGATTGTCATTGGCGTAAGGACGCTCGAACGGCCGGTTCCGCAAAATGGCAAACTTGGGCAAGTTGTAGTCGTCACCGCCGGGGATACCGGGGTTATCCTGAATCTTGATCTGACCGCTCACTTGAATACCAATTTTCAGGTTGTCGCTGATGTTGGCATCCACGTTACTTTGGAGGTTGCTGCGCTCAAAGGTAAACTCACGGCCCAGATTGGCGAACTGCTTCAAGTGGGTGCCCGAAACGTAGTACTTGATCTTGTCCGAACCACCCGACATGTTGAGGTTAACCGAGGTCAGCGGCGCGTTGGGCTGCACGATGAAGTCTTTCCAATTGAAAGTTTGGTAACCCGGTTCGGTCCCCTGCTTGTACTTGTCCAGTTCGGCTGGCGTCAACGAAGTTGTGCCGCTTTGGTTGATCTGCGCTTCGGCGCGACCCAATTGCCACTGGTACGAATCGTTTACTGGGTCGGGAAAGCGCGACCAGTTCTGCCAGCCGGTATAAGCGTCTAGACTTACGGTGTTCTTGCCCGCTTTACCGCGCTTGGTCGTGACCACCACAACGCCATTAGCGGCTCGTACGCCATAAATAGCCGCCGAAGCATCCTTCAAAACTGCAAGACTTTCGATGTCGTTGGGCGACAGGTTGTTGAACTGCGTTTGATCCTGCTGGATACCGTCGATAACGTACAGGGGATTGCCCATGTTACGAATCTGGATAGCCGCGTTAGCACCTGGGCGTCCGTCGGGCATTCGAAAAGTCACGCCGGGGATTTTACCCGCCAAACCGGAACTGACCGTCGAGCCGCCGTGGACGCGCTCGAGGTCTTTGCTCGTCACGATGGCAATAGCGCCCGTCAGCGATTCTTTCTTTTGCGTGCCGTAGCCTACAACCACTACTTCTTCCAGCGCTTTGGTATCTACCAATAAAGGTACCTCGAGGAGTGAAGTCTGACCCGCCGTAACGGCGATCTCCTTTCCCAAAAAGCCTACGAAGGAAAGTACAAGGGTAGCGGGCCCATCGGGCACGTTGATAGAAAAATTGCCGCCTGCGTCCGTGGAAGCACCGGTCTGGGTTCCTTTCAGTACGACTGACACGCCGGGCAGGGGATTGCCCGATTCTTCCACCACTTTGCCGGTTACGGTGCGGTCGGCGACGGCAAGTGTCTTTGTCTCGACGCTACCGGCGGCTTCGTTGGCGGCCAGCTCGGGCTTAATCACGATCAGGTCGTCCGTAGCGTTGTACTGAAGCTGCATCGGTGACAGCAACTGGTCGAGCACCGCCGACAGGCGCAGATCCTGCGCCTTGATCGTAGCCTTGCGGTCTGATTGGATCAGTTTGGAACTGTATACAAAACGGGCGTCCGTCTGCTTTTCCAGTTGGGCCAGGATTTTTTTGATAGCCTGGTTTTCCATCGTCAGGGTCACGCGCTGATTGAGCGACTGCTTGCCGGTGGTCGCAAAAGCGGCACCCACGAGCATCGCGGCCATCATGCATTGGATCAACACGGCCCGGCCCAAGGACCGGAGGTGATCATGAATAGGTCGAATTTTTTTCATAGTGGTTATTGGATTTAAAGAACAAAGGTAAAAGGAGTGGGAAGACGTAATCCGGGACTTTTCATGCCATTTGTTGAAAATTTAAAAGTTGAACAGGTTAGGAACTATAAAGGCCAGGTGATTCATTGACAGGCTTTACCCGAAACAAAAACTTCGTCGTTACTGATTTTATATTCTGTACCCAAGGCGGCACAGATGACCGATAGCTTTTTAGCGAAGGGCTCACCCACGAGGGTAGCGTTCAGCGTGCAATCCTTCAATAGCGCGCGATCGTAGTGAATTGGGATATTATAGGATCGTTGCAATGCGTCGAAAACTTCCGCTACCGGAGTATCGTCAAAAGCAAAGGACTGATCGAATAGCGCGTCGGGTTCGACTTCTTTGAGGTGCGAATTAAGTACCAACGACTTTATCTGCTGTCCGTTGCTCCGCGAGAAGGCCGATTTTTGGTTGGGAATGAGAACGGTGGTTTGCCCCTCCGCAACATTTTCGGACCGAAAATCCTGGTCCCTATTCGCTTTGAATACCAAAACACGTCCCGTTCTTACCTCTACCTTTACCTCATCGGCATTGGCGGGTGCGTCCAATAAGAAGCTCGTCCCCAATACTTTGGTGGCTAATCCATCCGTGAAAACGTAAAAGGGGCGATTTTTGTCTTTTACAATTTCAAAAAAGGCCTTGCCACTCAGCATTACCGCCCTATTTCCGGGCAAATTTTGGGATAGGTAGTCAAGTTGTCCACCGGGCAGCAGCACCACCGAACTGCCATCAGGTAGGAGTACTGTCATTGGTTTTTGAGTGTTGTTCCGCCTCGCCGCCATTTTGGGTTGAG
This sequence comes from Cytophagales bacterium, assembly GCA_038242095.1. Lineage (GTDB taxonomy): Bacteria > Bacteroidota > Bacteroidia > Cytophagales > Spirosomataceae > Persicitalea. The sequence continues at coordinate 33,893 of JBBSSJ010000002.1, read as the reverse complement.
GTGTAGTGGCCGACTCAGAAACGGTAAAATCGCTTTGGGAGTAGAAATATCGATAGGCGGCCGTGCTGAAAGCCAACAGCACCACGATGGAAGCAGCTAGCTGCCAGCTTTTTCTAATAAAAAACGGCTGTGTGGATTGGCTTTCTTTGCCGGGGGAGGTGATAGGGATGGGCCTGTCTTCCCGGGTCATATTATGCTGAACCACCTGCCACATTTGCTCGCTTTGCTCGGGCGTGGGCTTATGCCGACCCGTATCTGCGGCCAATAGCTGCACGTAGCCACGCGCCGACGCAACAACACGTTTTTTTTCCGGTGAGCCCGCGGCATAGCCCTGCCAGTAAGCGTTGCTCTCGGCCGAGGGATGTAGTACCCAGTCGATAAAATCATTTTTCTGGATAAGTTCGGTAAGTGTATATTGCATTATGACGTCAATAGATAGGCCCTTTCGTGTACAAAGAGCATAATGTAGGCGCGATGACCCCTTTAAAGTATAATTTTATTGAAAAATATCTAAAAGGGTAGGAAAGGAAGGACGAACAGGGACACGGGCAGAATCCTCTCTTGATTTTGCCGCAGGAAGACCAAAGCTTTGTAAATAAAATTTCTGACCGATTTTTCGCTGACTCCCATGATCCGGGCGGTGTCTGCGAAGCTGAATTCATCAAAATAGCGCAGCGTTATCGCTTCGACCTGGCGGTGAGGAAGGCATTCTAACAATGCCCCTAGCCGCCGCGATTGCATCGTTTTCGACTCGAATTCAATGATAATGGCCTCGGAATTGTTGGATATAAAGGGAAGGTGGCTATCAGGAAGCGAGGATAACGCATCGGTGCGTGGTCGGCGGGACTGGCTCGTGTGAATGCGTCGGCGCAGGGAGCGGTAGAGATAAAACTTAATCGAACTAATTTGATTGGTCAACGTAAAACGCAACCGCCAGATGTCGCTGAACACGTCCTGAATAGCATCCTCAACCAGCGTGGTATCGGCGCTTAGTTTACAGCCGTAGTTATAAAGAGTAGTATGGTAACGATCGAACGTACGCGTAAAGGCACGCTCGTCGCCGTTGCGGATCCCCTCCCAAAGCATTTGATCAGTTTCTTCGGCCCTAAGCATAGGCTGCGTTAAGCTTAGTTCGGTGTGTTGAATTTGGGGATTTCCTTTGTTCTGTAAAGCTGTCACTGAAGCCAGCGGGTAGTTGATGGTCGAATTTAGCGCAAGTCGGGTTGAAAAAAATATCGATATAAATCTAATAAATTATTTCATTAATACCATTTAGAGTACCCTATTCAAGCAATAAACCAGGTGAATGAGAATTGGCTTGAGCGTCTGGGAATACGCTCAAGCCAACAAGCCTACCCGGAAAGCTACGCTCTCTGCCGGGCAGGCTAAATATTAGTAGTGCCGTAGCACAAAACCTTTATTTCTTAGTCCAGGTCGTCGTCGTTGCCGCCGCGAAAACCAGCCCGGCTATCACCGTCAGTACGGGGCCGATCCCATTTCTTTTCGCCTTCGCGCGGTGGACGGCTGCTGCCGCCACCCTGATAACCTCCGCCGCTATTACCACCGCTGTTTCCACCACGGTAACCACCGCCACTTCCGCTACCGCCACTACCACCACGGTAACCGCCCGCACCGCCGCCACCGCCTGGGCGAGGACCGGTCCGCTCAGTTTTCTGGGACTCGTTTACGATCAGTGCGCGGCCCATAATTTCCTGACCGTGCAATTTTGCGATGGCGTCTTTTGCCGCAGCATCGTCCGGCATTTCCACAAAGCCGAAGCCTTTGCTCTGCCGAGTCATTTTATCGATGATGATTTTTGCGGAGCTTACTTCGCCGTATTTCTCGAAAATCTCACGCAAATCCTCTTCCTTCATCTTAAAAGGTAGGCTTCCTACATAAATGTCCATTCCTGAATCGGTTAATTTTTTTCTAAAAGTACAATGTTTGAATAAATACAAACAAATCGGTCTGTTAATTTTTATAAAAAATTATTCCAGACCATTCGAGTGTGGTTTTGAATTTGAGCGAAATAACCTAGTTTTGTGGGCAAATAACCCGCATTTAACCAAAGAATATTCTTTATATGAAAAAAATAATACCAATTTTCGTAATCTTTTTATGGTCCACGGTGATTTTTGCCCAACGAAAAGGCAAATTAAAGTCAAGCCCGAGCCTCGCCAAAAAAAGTGAAAATTCCGGTCTCGATCAAAATTTGAAAGCACTCAAATGGCGCAACATCGGCCCCTTTCGGGGGGGGCGATCGGTGGCTTCTTCGGGCGTGGTCGGTGATCCGCTCACGTATTATATGGGTACTACGGGCGGTGGACTGTGGAAAACGGAGGACGCTGGCGTTAACTGGAATAACATTTCCGACGGCTTTTTCAAAACTGCCTCCGTTGGGGCGGTGGCGGTGGCTGAGTCAGACCCTAATGTGCTCTACGTCGGAATGGGTGAGCACGCGCCGCGCGGCGTGATGACTTCCTACGGCAATGGCGTCTACAAATCGACCGACGCGGGTAAAACCTGGACGAACGTGGGTCTCGACAAAACGCGGCACATCGCCATGATCCGCATTCATCCCGACAATCCCGATGTGGTATACGTCGCCGCGCAGGGCGCGTTGCACGGCGCATCGCCGGAACGCGGCGTGTACAAATCGGTCGACGGCGGCAAGAATTGGCAGAAGGTACTGTACGTAGACGAGAACTCCGGCGCTGCCGACCTCAGCATGGACATGACTAACCCGCGTATCCTGTACGCGGCGCTGTGGGACCACCGCCGACTGCCTTGGCAGATGGTAAGCGGTGGACCCGGTAGCGGGCTTTACAAATCGACCGATGCGGGTACCTCCTGGCAGAAAATAGAAAAAGGACTACCCAAAGAAATGGGTAAGATGGGAATATCGGTATCGCGGGCTAATCCCGAGCGGGTTTTCGCGGTAATCGAATCCGACACCCAAAAAGAAAAAGGCGGCGTATTCCGCTCCGACGACGCGGGGAAGAATTGGAAGCGGGTCAGCAAAGACCACCGCACCGTGCAGCGCGCCTGGTACTACACCGAGATTTTCGCCGACCCGGTCGATGAAAACACCGTTTACGTCCTCAACTCGCCCGCCTTGAAATCCATCGACGGCGGGAAGACGTTTGGCCCCGTCTTTAAGAAAACCCACGGCGACTACCACGACCTTTGGATCAACCCCAAAAACAATAAAAACATGTTGCTTTCCAACGACGGCGGCGCGGCGGTAAGCCACAATATGGGGGAAAGCTTTTCATCGCAGGACGGCATGCCCACGGCGCAGTTCTACCGACTCAGCGTCGACAATGTTTTTCCCTACCGTATTTACGCCGGACAGCAGGATAATTCTTCCGTCATGATCAGCAGCCGTAGTACCAGCAGTGGGGGCATCACCGAGCGGAATTGGGAAGCTTCGGCGGGCGGGGAGAGTGCCTTTTTGGCTTTCGACCCCGATGACCCGCAGTACGTCATGGGCGGAAGCTACCAGGGCACGATCGAACTCCTTAACCTGGACACTAAGGAAGGTAAGGGCGTGATGATTTCGCCGATCCAGTACCAATCGGTTCCGGCGAAGGAAATGAAATATCGCTTCAACTGGAACGCGCCGATCATCTATTCCCAACGCGAAAAAGCCTACTATCACGCCGGGAACCGGGTATTTAGAACCACCGATCTTGGCAAGACGTGGACCGTCATCTCGCCTGACCTGACCAAAGCCGACACCACAAAGCTTGGTTTAGGCGGTGCACCCTATACCAATGAAGGCGCGGGTGGTGAGAACTACGCCACAATTTCGTACCTGATCGAAGCGCCCAACGAGCCGGGCGTATTTTGGACAGGCAGCGACGACGGGATAGTGCACCTGACCCGGGACAACGGCCAGAGCTGGACCGACGTCACGCCCACAGGGCTCGGCGAAACGCTCGTCAATGCCATCGAAGTGTCGCCGCACGATAAAGCCACGGCCTACCTTGCCACGACCCGCTTCAAGTTCAACGACTTCGCGCCGGCGCTCTACAAAACAACCAACTACGGTAAAAGCTGGACCAAAATCAACGATGGCATTCCCGACGGCGCCTATACCCGCGTGATTCGGGAAGACGACCAACGAAAAGATTTGCTCTACGCCGGTACCGAAACCGGCCTGTACCTCTCGTACGATGGCGGCAAGCAATGGCAACCGTTTAACTTGAATTTGCCCATCACGCCAATCACTGATTTGAAGGTACATCATGGCGATTTGATCGCCGCGACGATGGGCCGTTCCATTTGGATTTTGGACGATCTTCCGGTGATCCGGCAGCAGCCCGAAGTAGCCCAGGCAGATAGCGTGTGGCTATACACGCCCAAAGATACCTACCGCGTTTCGGGCGGAAGCGCGCTGAATAAGGTCGAGGGGAAAGACGATCTGATCCCGGTCAAGAATTCGCTGATGGGTGACAATCCGGCAACCGGCGTGGTGCTGTACTACCGCCTGCCGGCGGAGGTCGACACCAGTCAAACGATTACGCTGGAGATTTTGGATGGGCAGGGTAAAGTGGTGCGGGAATTTAGCAGCAAGGAAGACGAAGACTTTGAGGAATATCCCGGCGGCCCGTCAGCCGACGACCTCCTGCCGATGAAAAGTGGCATGAACCGGTTTATTTGGGACCAACGCGCCGAAACGCTGCCCGGCGTGCCCAAGGTGTTTATCGAAGGCAGTTATGACGGACATAAAGTAGCCCCCGGCGCTTACCAGGCAAGAATCAAGTACAAAAAAAATAGCAAAACGTCGGCCTTTACTATTTTGCCCGACCCGCGCATAAAAGCGAGCGCAGCGGACTACGCCGAGCAGCAACGCGTGCTTACTACTATAGAGGATAAAGTAAAGGAGATTCACACCTCGGTGCTTGATATGCGCAATGCACGAAAGCAGATCACCGAACTCGCGACGCTAATCAAAGACAAGCCCGCGATGAAAGCCGTGGCTGATACGGCCAAATCGCTGACCAAGGCGATGAAAAGCTGGGAGGACAAACTCGTGCAAAACAAAGCCGAATCAAACGACGACGTTATCAACTTCCTGAATATGCTCAGCGCGGACTATATCTTCGTGCGTGGCGAGGTCGACGGCAACGTGCCAAGTGTAACCAACGGCCAAACGGAGCGAATCAAGGAGCTCGACGCCCAGTGGGCCAAGCTCAGCGTTGAAAAGCAGCAACTCGTCCAGAAAATTAATGCCTTCAATGCACTTTGTCGGGAGAAAGGGATTGAGAAGATTACGATGCCGTAAGTCAGATACCTGGGTTCTTATTCCTTCGAATTCTGAACCCAGGTATTAACACTATTATGTTCTCCTTCCAGGACAATTTTATAGATCGGGGAGGATATTTTAGAAATGTCTAATTCGATTTTTTCGTTTTTGGCCGGTACTTCGCCCATCAAGAGGTAGTTGTCGCGCCCGCCTTCTTTAAAATGGTTGGTAGTGGATACCCAAATTTTCACTTTTCCTCCCGCATCTACTGACTTCCAGGCAAGGGATAGTTGGGTGCCATGTTTTTTGGCGGTCGGCTGAATAATGGAAAGCGGTCCGGTGAAAGGGATGCCGTCGATCTCGAACGCCTGCTCCTTCGGGAGCGAGAGGTCGAGGTGACGGGCAAGGGTAGGCATGATGTCCACAATGCCTGGCGTCGATTGAAATTGAACGTTGCGATTTTTAGCATTGGTCACAATCCAGGTATTCCGTTCGCGGTCGGATTGCCCGCCGTGGCCCTGCCCGGTTTTGGCGTCGCGGCCGTGGTCGGTCGTGATCACGACCAGCCAATCTTCGTTAAATTCCTTTTCGCGGTACTTGATCGCCTGCCACAGTCGCCCCATTTGGTCGTCCATAGTGCGGACCGCCTGGTAAAACTTTTCACTGTCGCCATATTTGTGGCCCATGTCGTCGGTGAATTCAAGATAAACCCACGAGAGGTTGGGCGCTTTGATCCGCAGGTGATCGGCTGCTTCATTGGCGACCAACTCATCGATTTGATGGATATACTGTTTCTCCGCATCGTGCGGGAATCGCAACGTGTCCAGCTCGAAACCGTCGAACGGATAGTTGACTTGGAGGTGATCGGTTTGGGGCAATCCCGTCCCGATAAGCTTTGTACGATTGTCGAGCCAAGTCGAAAAAACCGCACTTCGCTTGTGGGGATACTGATCTTTGAGGAATCTGAATATGGTCCAGTAGGCGTAGTTGGGAGCTCTAATGTCATTGCCCCAGACATTATGCTTATTGACCCAGGTGCCCGTCAGCAGACTGTTGTAGCCCACCGCCGAAATGGTCGGCGTTTGGGAGTAGGTATCTTTGCCACCACCCACGTGGGCCAGCGCGTAGCCTCCCACCGCCGTAATGGAATCCAGGTAGGGCGTGGCCACTTTTTCCACCACGTCCCGCGGAATGCCGTCCACGATCACGAACAGCGCCTTCTTCTGCGGAGCCTGGCCCAGGGAAGCAGTGTAGGAGGCGAATAAGAGCAAGGCAAGTAGATTGTATTTCTTGTTTTTCAACAGTTTATATATCATGTACATAACTTAGTTGACGTGATACTAATAAATTCATTGAAGTTATTATTGAATTGCTCCCCGCAGCCCCAACTCCACAACCTCCATATCCTTAACTTTTCCGGCGTCCAGAGAAAAGCGCAACAGGGTTCGCATTTTGTGAAAGCCCTCGCGGCCCGCTGCGCCGGGATTGAGGTAAAGGAGCTTGCCCAAAGCCGGATCGCGCATGACGCGCAAAATGTGCGAATGCCCGCAGACAAAAATATCGGGAGGCGCGTTTCGCAACTGAGACTTTACCGTGGGGTTGTAGCGCGGCGGGTAGCCGCCGATGTGCGTAATCCAAATAGCCAGACCTTCTACCTCAAAGCGTTGGTCCACCGGCGCCAGTAACCGGACGGCTTGCCCGTCGATATTACCCGATACAGCGCGCAATGGCTTAAAGGCTTCCAACTTTTCGATCACTTCAGGATTGCCCACGTCTCCGGCGTGCCATATTTCGTCACACGCTTTGAAATGCTCGAGCACGGCGGGGTCGAGGTAACCGTGGGTGTCGGATAGTAGTCCAATTTTTTTCATCTTTTTGGAAATCAGCTGTTGGCTTTTAGCCATGGGTTATTTTTCTCTTGTATGAAAAGGTAAAACGACCGGCAATTAATTCCTTACTTTGTAGGCAGCACCCGATCAACGAAGCGTTTTCGTACCTAAACACGCATTAACCATCATAATACATGCTATTTAACACAAAAATTGCCGGAATAGGCCATTATGTTCCCGAGAACGTAGTCACCAACGAGGACCTGTCCAAGGTCATGGAAACTTCCGACGCCTGGATTCAGGAACGGACGGGCATTAAAGAACGCCGCTACGCCAAGAAGCATGAAGAAACTACGACCACCATGGCCGCCCGCGCCGCCGAAATTGCCATCGAGCGGGCCGGAATTTCGAAAGAAGACGTGGATTTCATTGTCTTCGCCACACTTAGTCCAGACTATTATTTTCCTGGATGCGGCGTGTTGTTGCAGCGCGAACTGGGCATCACCAAAACCGAAATCGGGGCACTGGACATTCGCAACCAATGCTCAGGCTTTATTTACGGACTTTCGGTCGCCGATCAGTTCATCAAAACGGGCATGTACAAGAACATCCTGCTCGTGGGCTCCGAAATGCACTCGATGGGGCTGGAGTTCGACACGCGGGGCCGCAACGTGACCGTTATTTTTGGCGATGGCGCGGGGGCCGTGATCCTGCAACCCGCCGAAAAAGAGGGGCAGGGCATCCTGACCACGCACCTGCATTCTGACGGTACCCACGCCGAACAACTGGCGATGCTCAACCCCGGCAGCCACGGCGGTTACCATCTGGGTAAGGAGAATTTTGGCTTTCCCGATTCCGAATATGGCGATATTTTCATCTATCCGGAATTGCTTGAGCGCAAGAATATTTATCCTAACATGGAAGGGCAGTTGGTGTTTAAAAATGCGGTGGTGAAGTTTCCCGAGGTAATTCAGGAGGCACTTGCTAAAACCGGTTTGCAGTCCGGCGACATCGACATGCTTATTCCACACCAGGCCAATCTGCGCATTAGCCAATTTGTGCAGCAAAAACTTGGTTTGCGCGACGATCAGGTTTGGAACAACATCCAAAAGTACGGGAACACCACGGCTGCCTCCATACCGATCGCGCTTTGCGAGGCTTGGGAGGCAGGCAAAATCAACGAGGGCGATCTGGTTTGTCTGGCGGCCTTCGGCAGCGGCTTTACCTGGGGATCGGCGTTGATCCGCTGGTAGATTTTTTTTAAAAAGTTTGAATTGAGGGAGTTAAGGGACAGCATTCTGTTTTTTAACTCCTTTTTTATTATGTAAGAAAATTTTATATATATTTATATGATTTCGAAGTGAATAATCAAGTCAGTGACTTCGGACTAATAAATTAGTTTTTTATGGGAAAAATTAATTTCTTGCGTTTGCAACCTTTTGGTCAAGATACTACCCTTTGTAAAGCGTCATTCCTCAACTAAACCGTTCCCAGCCTTGAAAAACCTATTCCTACCGCTTCTTCTGCTGTTCCTAGTTGCGACCGCGCACGCCCAAACCTCGGGCCGCTTTACAATCAAAGGCAATCTCATCGATTCGACGAACGCCATTCTGCCCGGAGCCACGGTCATGTTGCTTGCCCCAAAAGACTCGGCGTTGGTCAACTACAACCGCTCGAACGATGCGGGGCATTTCGAGTTCAAGAACATGCGGCGCACGCCCTACATTTTAAAAATTACTTACGTAGGGTACATACCGCTCGACACGCTGATCGATCCCAAAGATCAGGATGTGGTCGACGTCGGGACGCTGGCGTTAACGGCCCTAAACCAGGATTTATTCGAGGTAGTCATCAAAACCGCCCGTGCCCCTTTGAGTATCCGAGGCGATACCGTGGAGTATAATGCTAGTTCGTTTAAGGTGCCGCCCGGCTCCACCGTCGAGGACTTATTGCGCCGCCTGCCGGGTATGCAGGTGGGGCAGGACGGGAGCATCCGTTCTCAGGGACAGGAAGTCAATCGGGTAACGGTCGATGGCAAGCGCTTTTTTGGCGGTGATACTAAGATGGCGACCAAAAACCTGCCCGCTGACGCGATCGCCAAGGTGCAGGTCTTCAATGGCAAGACCGAACAGGCGCGATTGACGGGAGTCGAGGATGGCAAAAATGAAAAAACGCTGAATCTTGAACTCAAAGAAAGTCATAAGAAAGGCGGCTTTGGCAAAGCTACCGTCGGGGCAGGTACCGACAATCGGGTGGAAGGCAAAGTGAACTATAACCGTTTTAACGACAAGCAGCAGTTTGCCGTGGTCGGGTTGGGTAACAATACCAATCAGAGCAGCTTATCGTGGGACGATTACCAGGATTTCCGGGGAAGCCAATCCTTCAACTGGGGCGACGACGGTGATTTTGGCTTCAGCAACGGCGGCGGCGTGATCTTCTACAGCTCCGATGGCGACGGCGAGGGGCTGACCATTCAGGCGGGTGGGCGGCCCGACGAAGGCTTCACCAAGAACTGGGTCGCGGGAGCCAACTACAACTACGATAACAAGAAAACACTTTTCAGTGGCAACTACTACTTCAACCAAACCGACGCCGTGCGCGACGCATTTTCAAGGCGCGAAAGTATCCTGAGCGATCGAACTTTCCGAAACGATAATGACAACAAATCGGGTAACCTGAACATCAACCATCGGGGCGGACTCCGGCTCGAACAAAAGATCGATTCGCTCAACTCCGTGGTAATTCTCAGCAATGTCCGCTACGGCAGCGGCAACTCACGCTACCGCAGCGACCAGCAATTTTACCGGCAGGGGGACGTGCTGGCTACCCAGTCGGCGCTCGAAAATACCAGCCAATTCAACTCTTTTTCCATGGGTAACACGGCCTTGTATCGTCACAAGTTCAAGACGAAAGGACGGAATTTTTCCGCCAGTGTAGGCTACAACATCAATAATTCCGATGGCGAGTCGAACCAGCTATCCAACAATACTTTCTACGTACCCAACCAACCGGACAGCGTCAAGAATCTGAATCAGAATAACGAAACCAACAGTATCAGAACGCAGTTGAAGGGAAGTTTGCTGTACATCGAACCGTTCGCCAAATACTTTTTTTGGGAAACCTTCTACAATTTCAGCCTGCGGCAGGATGAGGTCAACCGCGAAGTTTTTGACGTCAATTCGGACGACAAAACGTTTGATCGTAACGATCAGTTAAGTCGCTATTACACCAATAATTTTGTCTACAACCGATTGGGGACCAGCTTCCGCTACTCTAACAAGGGTTTCAACTTGGCGCTGGGACTGGCGGGGCTAACTTTCGACTTAAAAGGCGATTTTGCCGGGAGTAAGTATTCAAGTTCGGTCACCCAAATCGATCGCCGATTCACCCGTTTCACGCCCAACGCCAGCGTGCGATTCGACCTCAAAAACAATCGCTACCTCAATTTTAGCTATAATATGAACGTCAACGAGCCCAACATTCGGGACTTGCAGCCGATCGTAGACAATAGCAATCCGCTTTATATCCGGGAAGGAAATCCGAATCTGGTGCCGGAGTCGTCGCACAATGTGAACGCGGGCTACCAATATTTCAACGCCGCCAGTTTTGTGCAGTTCTTTGGCAACCTGTATTACAGTTACCGCGTCGACCAGGTCGTTTATAATCAGCAGATCGACGAGAAACTTATCACCCGCTCGAAGCCGATGAACATTACGGGCGGTACCAATCTGGGCGCGTACCTCAACTATGGTTTCCCGCTCAAAAAAACCAAGAGCACTCTGGGCTTCAATAGCCAAATCAATACCGGTAAAATCCTGCTTTTTGTCAACAATCAATTAAATACCACTAATTCGGATAGCTACCGCCTGGGGACTAACCTAAGCTTGACGCCCAATGAGAAGTTCACCTTTTACGCCAACGCCAATTGGAATATTACCAATACGCGCTATTCGCTTAATACCAGCCAAAACCAGCGAATTTATAACAGTTCCTACGGCGGCGAAATGAACGTCAATTTTCTGACGTCGGTGTACTTTTCGGCGCGCTTCAACCTCAATACCTACGTCAACAACCGGTTTGGTTTTAACCGGAATCAGCCAATCCTGAACCTGTCGTTGTACAAAATTATGTTGAAGAGCAAGAAGGGCGAAATCAGGCTTTCGGCTTACGATGTATTTAACCAAAATCAAGGTATTCGGCAATACGCTTCCCAAAATTTCGTAACAACGGAACAGGTAAGCACCCTGGCGCGCTACTTCATGTTAAGCTTTACCTACAACATGCGCGGCGTGACGGGCAGCGTGCGCAAGAGGGGATTCTTTTGATTGAAGGAGGAAGGGACCGGTCGGACCCGCGCACGGGCTGGCGTACCGGAAAATAATTAGAAACAACAAAATCATATCATAAATGAAAAGCATACTCACTTCAATTGCGCTCTTGTTGTTCACTGCTGCCTTGGCGCAGGAAAAAGAAGCGGGCGTCATTACCTATGAGCAGGAGGTACGTTGGGCGCGGATTTATGCCAAAATGGATTTTCTGAGCCAGGAAGAAAAAGATCGGATCAAACTCACCTGGGGAAGCGACGACGAAGGCAGCAAAACCAAGATGAAGCTCACCTTTACGCCCACTCAAAGTAAGTACACCTACGATAGCGAGCAAAACACCAGCGATGATGGCCGGTACAGTTGGCGGCAGAGTGAGTACCTTATTTTTCGGGATTTCGAGAAAGAAAATAAAACCGAAATCATTGAGATGCTGGGCAAAACCTACGTCATCGAGGATTCGTTGAAAGCACCCAAGTGGAAAGTGATGAACCAGATTAAAGATATTGACGGCCACGTGTGTATGCTTGCCGTGACCGAGGACACCGTCAAGCGGTTGAAAGTGTCCGCCTGGTTTTCGCAGGATTTGGCGCTACCCATCGGACCGGGGCAGTACTTCGGTTTGCCGGGAGCCATTATGGAACTCAGCATGAACGACGGGGATGTGGTCATTACGGCCATCAAGGTAGACATGAAGCCGGTCGAAAAAGAAGCGGTGGAGCTCCCAAAAAAGATACGGGGTAAAAAACTCGACAACGTGGCTTACGACAATCTGCTTTGGAATCACATGCGCGACAGCATGAGCGCGCACCGAAGTCCTTATTGGTCGATGCCCTATTGAGATTTTTAAATTTAAATCCGCTGCCAGATTGGTAGCGGATTTTTGTTTGAAAGGGTTGGTGCTTTCTTAGCTTTAACCCTTAAAAACCGCTTAAAATGGTATTTGGCATAAAAATTTTGGGTATTTTTGTGACAAATCTCTAATCGAAGTACAAATAACCTCCAAATCCCATGCAAAAAGTAATTATCGCGGCCGCGATTGTTTTTACCCTTGGCTCGTGCGCCAGTAAGAAAAAGATGTTGGCCGTCCAGAATGAAAAAGACCAAATTCAACTACAACTCGACAAAGTCAGGACCGACCTGAGTGATTGTGACGGCAAAGTTGCCAAGCTCAACACCGACTTGCGCAGCCGCCAATCGGAACTCGACGCCGGTATGGCGCGCAACAAAGAAATGCAGGACCAACTTGATTTCCTGAAAAAGAACAACAACGCCCTGCTCGACCGCATGTCCGATTTGTCGGTCATTAGTAAAGAAGGGGCCGAGAGTATCAAAAAGTCCATGGAAGTGATGGGCAATCAGGGCAATTACATCCGTGACCTCAACAGCAACATTCAGCGCAAAGACTCGCTTAACATGGCATTGGTCATGAATCTGAAGCGCTCCTTGCAGGATGTCAGCGATGAGGATGTTCAAATCGAAGTCAAGAAAGGCGTCGTGTACGTATCACTTTCCGACAAAATGCTTTTCAATACGGGTAGCTACGATTTGACCGCTCGCGCTGAAGATGTTCTGGGCAAAGTGGCCAAGATCCTGAATGACTATAAGTATATCGATATTTTAGTCGAAGGCCACACCGACAACGTGCCTTTCCGCAGCGGAAACCTGACCGACAACTGGGACCTGAGCGTGAAGCGTGCTACCTCGGTGGTTCGGACGCTACAAATGAAATACGGCGTCGATGGCAGCCGGATGCTTGCCGGTGGCCGTGGCGAATACATGCCTAAATTGGACAATACGACCAAGGACAGCCGGGGCATGAACCGCCGCACCGAGATCATTATCACGCCTAAGCTGGACCAGTTCTTCAACTTGTACACGCCGGAAGCGGGCAAATAAGTTTTGGGGTGAACGGCTGATGGTAAAAGGGTGAACGGTCAGGGGAAATAGCCTACGTTTGCCAGCCATTAAACCAAAAATATACTTTTCAAAAGCCCGTAGGAAATTCCCTTCGGGCTTTTTTGTAATGGTACGAAGTTTATGCAAGATTAATTCTAACCAAGTGCCTGTCGTTCCTAATAACATTTCCCACGCAATGAAATCAAATACCAGGCTTTTCACGGCTTTGTTAGCGATTGTACCGATCCTTTCCGCACCGACTTTTGCTCAAAAGAAAAGAACGGATGCCACGACTGGCTCGGGTATTTTCAAGCCAGCCGATAGACCCAAGAACCTATTGGATACCGCCCTGCTGGAACTGACCCAACGGCAGACTTTCAAGTACTTTTGGGAATACGGCCATCCGGTGAGCGGTCTGGCGCGGGAACGCAGCAACGATTCCTTTAATTATGGCAACGAGGTGGTTACGATTGGCGGGACGGGTTTTGGCGTGATGGCGATGGTCGTGGCGGCGGAGCGCGGCTGGCAACCCCGCGATTCGGTGGCCGCGCGGCTGCTTAAAATGGTGAAGTTTCTGGCGAAAGCCGACGCTTACCACGGCGTGTTTCCGCATTGGCTTGATGGGACCACGGGCAAGATAATCCCGTTTAGCCGAAAGGACGATGGCGGCGATTTGGTCGAGACCTCCTTTTTGATCCAAGGCCTGCTAACGGCCCGACAGTACTTTGACCGCGACAACCGGACCGAAGGCGAGCTTCGCAACCGAATCAATAGTCTGTGGCGGGAGGTCGAATGGGATTTTTACACCCGCGACAATCAAAACGTCATGTACTGGCATTGGAGCCCCAACAATGGCTGGGCTATGAATTTTGAATTACGCGGCTACAATGAAGCCCTCATTACCTACGTGTTGGCGGCCTCTTCGGCCCGGTATCCCATCGCACCCGACGTTTACCACCAAGGCTGGGCCGTAGGGCGTAACTTTATAAACAAACGCGAGTTTTATGACCTTGAGTTACCCCTGGGGTCTGACTTTGGCGGTCCGCTATTCTTTACCCATTACTCGTTTTTGGGTCTGAATCCGATGGGTTTGCAGGATCGTTACGCCAATTATCAGGAGCAAAATACCAACCATACGCTCATCAACTACCGCTATTGCGTCGATAATCCGAAGAAGTTCAAGGGGTACGGAGAAAACAGTTGGGGGCTAACGGCGAGCGATACCTACAATGGCTATAACGCCCATTCGCCTACCAATGACTTTGGAACCATTACACCCACGGCTGCGCTGTCGGCCTTTCCTTACACGCCCGAAAAATCCATGCGGGCGCTACGGCATTTTTATGATGATCTGGGCGATAAAATTTGGAGTGAGTACGGCTTCGTAGATGCTTTCAATGAGTCAGAAAACTGGTACGCTACATCACATCTTGCTATCGATCAAGGGCCCATTATCGTTATGATCGAGAACTACCGGACGGGTTTACTTTGGCGGCTGTTTATGAGTTGTCCCGAAGTGCAGGAAGGGCTTAAAAGGCTTGATTTTAAGAGCGAAGCAGTAAAGTAAGTGGTCATGCTCCCGCAAATATAATGGCCCAAAACTCGCGATAAAGCCAACGTTTCAGTATCATTAACCTTTAATTATCTTCTTCACAATATGAAAAATATCCTGCTGTTGCTGCTTGCCATGCTAAACTTTGCCGCTATCGCCCAAACGCCCGTCCGCATCGCGGTTGCGGGCCTGAGCCACGGGCACGTGGGTTGGGTCTTTAACCGAAGTGACAAGAAGGATACCGAACTGGTTGGAATCTACGAGCCCAACGCCGCGATCGCCGAGAAATTTATTACGCGCTATAAGCTGGATCGCAAACTAATTTACACCGACCTCGACAAGATGCTGGCCGAAACCAAGCCCGAAGCGGTGACGGCCTTCGGCCCGATCAGTGAGCACATCAAGGTGGTGCGGGCGGCTGCTCCGCGTAAGATTCACGTCATGGTGGAAAAGCCACTGGCGACTACCTATAAAGACGCGCAGGAAATGGCCGCGCTGGCCAGGAAGTACAACACGCAGGTACTAACCAATTATGAAACCTCCTGGTACTCCAGCAATCAGCACGTGCAGCAACTCTACGCCGACGGCAAACTGGGCAAAATCAGAAAGGTCATGGTAAACGACGGCCATCAGGGACCAAAGGAAATCGGCGTGAGCCCCGAATTTTTCGACCTGCTCACCGACCCAGCCAAAACTGGCGGCGGGGCATTGACTGATTTTGGTTGCTACGGAGCGGACCTGATGACTTGGCTCATGAAAGGGGAGAAGCCGTTGACCGTCACCGCTGTGACGCAGCGGAATAAGCCCGATATTTATAAGAAAGTAGACGACGAGGCCACCATCATCCTGCAATATCCCAAAGCGCAGTGCGTCATTCAGGCGTCCTGGAACTGGACTTTTGCTCGTAAAGACATGGAGGTGTACGGTACCGAAGGATACGCCGTGGCCGTAAACCCAACTACCGTGCGGCAGCGCCTGGCGGAGAAAAGCCCGGAAGAAACCCTCAAACTCTCGCCGCGCGAAGCACCTTTCCTTGATCCTTTTTCGGTGTTGGCAGGCGTAGTGCGCGGCAGTCTGACGTTGGAAGTGAACGATTTGTACTCCCTTCCCGTGAACGTCACGGTGGTGCAAATCCTTGAAGCGGCCAAAAAATCGGCCGATTCCGGCAAAACAGTCTCACTTCATTAGGAACGAAGTCGACCGTCTTGAGGTGTTCAATCAACAAGCGTAGGTTTTTACTTTGGTTGAATGTATTTTTAATCGACTTAATATCAATAGTTTAACATATAGAGCGCAAACTATCTCCTATATTAAACTAAATTTTTTTTGAGCAGGATTAGGAACTGACAAAAATAATTCTCTTATTTGTGCTCTTATTTATTATCTAATACAAACAACATAATGCAAGAAGGAACAGTAAAGTTTTTCAATGACACCAAAGGATTTGGTTTCATTTCCCCATCCGATGGAGGTCAAGACATTTTCGTACACGTTTCCGGCCTGGCCGACGACATCCGCGAGAACGATCGTGTATCCTACGAAGTTGAACAAGGCAAAAAAGGTTTAAATGCAGTTAACGTAAAAGTTATCTAATATTTATTCGGAGTAATTAGAAGGGGTGTACCAATCGGTACACCCCTTTTTTGTGTTATCGTGTTATCTGAAAGCGAACCGGGTGATGGACCAAGCCAACCGCTGATAACTACCCTTACCGTAGATCCTGCCGGAAGCTGTCCTTGGCCAATCGCACTTGAAATTGCATGTTGACCGTCCGGTCATTGGGGTTGTTGCCGCCCCGCCCGCTGCCGATGCTTATTCCGCCGCCGCCGAAGCCGCCACCAAAACCACCGCCACTGCCCATTCCAACGCTAATATTAGGCGAAATACCAGAGCCTGCTCCGCCGGTCCCTTCGGTTTTAATGCCGAGTTCCAAGACGGCCACTTGCTTGGGGTCAATGCCCAGGCGCTCGAAAGGCACGCTGAACTGCTGGGTCAGTTCCAAATTTTCGTCCATCGTCACGCGGGCACGGATGCCAGTTTCGTTCTCGACTAGATTGATGAATCGCTCACCCTGCCGATCCTTCCAGAGGGCTTCCTTATTAAAGGCATCCATCATCCTGTTTAACGACAAGCTGTTGGGTAGGTCTAGCTGCATCTTTGAGAGGGCGCGCTTGTCTTCCCGGGTAATAACAGGAAACACTATCGACTGCTCGTCCCTTCGGCCTTCGGGAGAAAAAGTGAGCCGTAAGCCATTGGTAAGAACCTGCCTTACCGTATAGGGGTCTTTTGTTTTGAGGGTGATGTATAGGAACTGATCGTCGTTGATGATGCCATAGCGCAATCGCGACTTTTGGTCAATCCCATCGGGGGCGGCGGCATCCACGTAGGTGAAAGGCGCGTTCCATTTGGCATCATAAGGCACTTTTTTAGAAGGACTACAGCCAGACAATGCCAGGGTTAAAAGAAAAATAGCTCTCGTAATTTTTAAGGTATCGGTCATGAAAGGGTGGGTATATTGATGTTGTGTACATTAAACGAGCTAACGCGTCAGTCATTATTTATTGCGCCTAAAAGGTTAAATTGTTTTATCGAAATCTGTTCGTTCTAGGCGGAATAGGCTATTTTTGAGCTTCAAAGCCCTCCTTTCTTTTTGCGATACAAATTGCCTTCGATGAATAAACTCTACTACCTTCTGGTTACACTGCTTATTCTATGCTCCCAGATGAGGATAGTTGTAGCCCAAGTGCAGGATCCAACACCTTCCTTTTCAGTCACGGCTACCAATGTGAACTCCACCATCGACGGCGCCCTAAATGAAAGCGAGTGGGCGCAGCATCGGGAGGTGGACCAGTTTCGGCAGTACTTATCTTCGGATACCGCCGTGGTGCTCTTTCCTTTCCCGAACAGCGCCATTTCTTTCTCGAAAACTCCGATTTATTTGGGATTTTCGGTAGCCAGGAAATGTTTAATTCCACGATGGGTAACCAGAATTTCACGCCCTTCTATTCGCGCCGCGTCGGCCTCGAACTTGACACGATCACCGGAACGTATACGCCCATTCGCATCCTGTCAGGTTAGCGACTCAATGGTAAGGTGAGCAAAAATAACCGGATTGGGCTATTGAACGTCTGGGGCGGTAGCCCAGCAAAGGGTATTTATCCGCTCGAACATTACGGCATTATTTATCGAAAAAGAAGTGTTTGACGCTGCGCCCGACCGCGACCGCTACAGCCGCGTGGCGGGACTGGAATACAACCATGCCTTAGCTGACAACCAATGGCTGGGAAAACTGTATTGCCATCAGGCCTTTACGCCGACCGACGGACAAAATCAATTGGCCACCGGGGCTTCGCTGACGCTCAACAAATACCGCTACCAACTCACCTGGAACCACTATTACATCGGAGAAGATTTCCAGGCAGCGGCAGGTGTTGTACCATGTCACAACGTTTTCAGAATAAATCCGATCGTGCAGCTGAATTTTTATCCTAAGACCCCGATCCTTAACCGGCACAGCGTTGGCCTGAGTTTTGAAGAATACTGTGAATCCGGCCTGAGCTTGACCGACGAGGCCATCGCGCTGATCGGGGACATGACGTTTCAGAACTATGCCACGCTCCAGTGGCAGGTCGCCAATACTTATACTTACCTGTTTACCGACTTCGACCCCATGCGCAGCGGTAACGAACCGCTCCGGCGCGGTTCCGACTATCGCTACACCAATGCTCAGTTCAACTACCGCTCCGATCGCCGTAAAAAAACTTAACACGGAGCTCCGGGGCACCTTCGGCCAGAATTTTAACGGCATGATCGCCAGCCTGACCGGGGCGCTGACCTACCGTTTCAAGCCTTACGGGGACTTGACCGTGAACAACAATTATAGCCGCATTTCAACTTCCGAGGGGGAAGGTGAATTGTATTTAGTAGGTCTTCGGGCGAACATTACGTTCACCAAAAAGTTGTTTTGGACCACTTTTTTTCAGTATAATAATTTGTCCAACAACGTCAACAGTCGGTTGCAATGGCGCTTCTGGCCAGTGTCGGATTCCTTTTTAGTCTATTCTGATAATTACTTTGCGGATTCTTTCACGGCCAAGAACCGGGCAATCATCGCGAAACTGACGTATTGAATTAATGTGTAATGGGCGATCCGCTTACGGCTTGGCTTGTTTTATGCCGACATTTTTGTTCCAAAAAATAAAGTTTGATGAATATAACCTATTTGCTTTTTATCGGCTTCTCGATCCTCCTTGTTGCTTTTGTGATCTGGATGCTTCAGCAGAGAAGTAAGAAGACGTATGCTGGATTTTCCAAAACCTGGCGGACCATTCTGGCAGACAAAGTATCCTTTTATGAGAACTTATCTACCGACGGCAAGCGACGCTTTGAGGGAGAAATAGTAAGCTTTATGAATGAAGTAACCATCACGGGCGTTGAAATGGAAATCGACGATACTGACCGGCTATTGGTCGCTTCGAGTGCCGTAATTCCGCTGTTTGGTTTCCCACAATTGCGCTACCGCAACATCAGTGAAGTACTGCTCTATAAAAGCACTTTCAACGCCGACAATCAAACCGAAGGCGAAGCGCGAAATATTTTGGGTAAAGTGGGGTCGGGTAATATGAATCGGCTGATGATTCTGTCGCTGCCCGCGCTGCATCAAGGGTTTGAGAGCGAGAAGGGCAAAGGCAACGTGGGGATTCACGAGTTCGTCCACCTGATCGATAAAGCCGATGGAGCCACCGACGGCATTCCCGAAAGCCTGATGCAGAAACAGTATACGCTTCCCTGGCTTCAACTGGTTCATAAGGAAATTGAAAAAATAAAAGAAAATGAGTCGGACATCAACCCCTACGCGGCCACGAACGAAGTGGAGTTTTTGAGTGTGGCGAGCGAGTACTTTTTCAGTCAACCCGAACTGTTTGAAGAAAAGCATCCGGCGCTCTATGAATTGATGACTAAGATGTACCGGCAGGAGCCATGAGTCAGATTGGGGAGGTAAACGGGCGCTCTAAGCAGGAGTCGGCATGGTTTTTTCGATGCCAAGTTTGATTGACAAGAACGCAATAAATCAACCAAACCTTGATCCCTATGATAGCCGACCAAAATCCTATCCCAGGCGTACCGACGCCCGGCGGCATTCCCGCCCCCGACATCATGCCGCCCGTTGGCCCACCCGAAACCCCCGTGCTGCCCAACCATCCCGAGGCTCCCGATCCAGTACTGCCCGACGAAACTCCCATAACGAATCCGCCATCTGAAACGCCGCGTTACGACCCGGCCCCCGAGCGCGAACCCGACGACCCGGGTATTCCTGAGTTAAATCCCGATCCAATTCCGGGTACCGATCCGGTTTATCCGATGAAATGAAAAAAGGGGCCGATGGAATTTTCCATCGGCCCCTTTTTAGCACCTTGGCGCGTAGACAATCAACTTAGCATCGGCTCAGCCCGTGCTCGCACCGGCGATTGGAACATCAAAAAAGATTCGCCGTAAACGCCTGGGCTGCCTAACCCATAATGATGCAGACGATGGTCTTTTGCTGGGACGACCGGGGTCGCCTGTGGGTGGCCGAAAACCGCGATTACGAATCGCGAGCTAAGGGATTCTCCAGAGATGGTAACAGCCGCATTGTGATTCTGGAAGACACCGACCGCCAGCTAACCCTCTACGTGGTGGGGCAAGACGCGGTAGTTCTCAACAAACCGGATGTGCAGTCGCGGGAAGTAACGCCCGTGTCGGTGATGCCGACGGAGCTATTTGGAGCCGCTCTCTGAGAAGGAGCTGTTGGATTTAACAGGGTACTTACGGACGCGGGAGACAGGAAAGTGAAGCGTTGGGGGCAAGTTTGAAATTTGGCGTTTTTCTGCACGCCAGTTGCAAATCTTCTGTTTTTAGGAATTCATTTTCCTGGGATGTTGGCTATTGCGTAATTTTACGGATTATACCTGTCCGCAACACCTTAATTTAAAAATGAAACTCAGAAGAAAGCGGAAGCTGATTGCTTACTCAAATATTTTAGATCAACCTGTTCGATTCAACCCTTTCGTATTCAGCCGTAACTTTATTCTGTGGGCGATTTTGGGGCTGGTAGGAGGACTAATCGCCGGAGTCTATTGGATCGTGCTCGAATTTCTGACTCATAGACTCGCCTTATTCGAGGGGTGGCTGGTCGTCCCGGTGATGGCAATTTGTGGTTTGCTGGCGGGATTGGTCATTCACTTTATCGGCGATCCGGGCGAGATTCATTTGATTGTAAATAACATTCGGTTTAATCACGGCAAACTCGATCCCAAAAGTAATCCATCTATGATTTTATCCTCCCTGCTGTGTGTCGCCTCGGGCGGCAATCTTGGGCCGGAAGCTCCGCTGATTCAAGTGACCGGATCGACCGGAAGCTGGTTGGGGAAAATACTCCGTTTGAAAGGTGAAGATTTGCGTTCGATGAGCATTGCGGGCATGGCGTCGGGCTTTACTGCGTTATTTGGAGCACCCTTGGGCGGTAGCTTATTTGCCTTGGAAATTCTTCACCATAAGCACGCTGTTGAGTACTACCGCGCCATCATACCGGCACTGGTCGCCAGTAGCTTCAGCTACCTTGTTTTCGCCCTCATTATTCACCTTGGACTCGGCCCAACCTGGAATTTGTCGGCTTATGAATATTCTGGTGTTTTCGACTTTGGTTACGCTATCCTTTTTGGGGTAGCGGGTACCGGACTCGGGTGGTCGTTTATATACTGCACCAAGTTTTTTAAACTGCTTTTTAACCAACCGTCATGGCCCATCTACCTGAAAACCTTCGTTGGCGGGCTTATCTTGGGTATTTCAGCCTACTATTTTCCCATAACGCGGTATTTTGGGCACCACGAAATAAGTCAACTTTTGAATGCGGATTTACCGGTTCAAATGCTGCTCGCCGTGCTGGCAGTCAAGATTGTAGCGATCGCTGTTACCGTCACTTCGGGCTGGCGGGGCGGTTTTATCATCCCCTTGTTTTTTGCAGGGGCCACGCTCGGGTTAATTATTCACCAAATTTTGCCCGGGGTTAGCCTGACCCTGACTATCATTAGTTGTATGGCGGCCATCAACTCCTGCGTCACCCGCACCCCGATGAGCACGACCATTCTGCTGGCGACCCTGACCGGTTTCGGGTATTTGACCCCCATCCTTTTCGCCAGCTTGACTGGGTACTTTTTAGCTCCCAGGATACCATTCATTGGCTCACAACTGTCAGCAGCTGAGTAGTAAATTGGTTCTTGACGACGTAATTATGTTAATTTAACCTGATCGTCAAAAAACTCAAGCTTTTTGATTTAAAGTCAAATGGAGACTGGATCATTACTTCTGAGGCAGGCCGTTTGTCCCAACTAATGGAGAGCATTGAATTGGATTCTCTTCTGGCATTGTAGATTCCTGCTCAATTGTCCACATCCTTCACCACCGCCCGACCATCGCTAACCCGCTTTTCGTAATCGAGCTTAAATCGTTTCAAATCGGGCGGAAACCTTCGTTTCCTGGTCAATTCGTGTTGGTATATGGCCTGGCCCAACTGATATAAAAACGGATGGCCGACTGACTCGTATTCGTATCGGTTATCATTCAGAATGCTGTTGTCGTTCACGTAAATCGTGGCGGAGAGCATGTATTCAATATTGTTCTTGAAATCGGCTACGTAGCTGGCGTCGGTCAGGAAGCCATAGGCCCAACCCACCTTATTAAATACCCGCACGCCCTCGGGCAGACGCTGGTGCAGGCTATCCTGAAAGAAAAATTTGGCATAACTGTCGTAGTACTGCGCGCCATCGTATTTGGGATAATTCGTCTCGCCGGGGAATTGGGACAGGTATTGGTACACGAAATCATAATCCGTTTTGGTCAGATCGAAGCGCTGTCGAGTGGGAACCGAAGCGGGAAAAAGCGTCGCACGCAGAAGGGTATGCATGGTTTCGAGGGGCAGTTTATTGCGGGTCGAAAAATCGAAAGGCTGGTGCACGATGCTGTCCTGGCTATTCATGTAGCCAATACCCAGCGTGTCTTTCCGGCTAAAATCGAACGGATCGGCATTGTACGCGGCGGGTTGCGCGTAGACCAGCGAGCCGTCCGCACGTACGAAGCGAATGGGGTTGGTGTGGCGATTCTCCTCGGCCGACATGCGCACAAAACGATGCGTGATGCGGGTGTCGGCGTAGCCCATTCCGTGCAGCCGTCGGTTGATCGCTTGTTGGCCCACAAACTCGTACATCCGGCTGTAAGGATCATTTTCGCTTACCAGCAAGGCTTTTTTGATAAAATGGGCAATCGACGGATAGCCGTCTTTGGCCGTAGCATCGCCCAAATGGCGGTTCTGGCCGCCAAAAGTGCTGTCAAACTGCATGGGCGTAAACATATCGACGCCGGGTACCTTCATGCGGTTGAGCTTTTCTAGGGATAACAACACCAAAGGGAGCTTGACGATGGATGCAGGATTAAAATAAGAGGTGCTATCCAAATTATAGACAAAATTCGTGAACGTCGGTTTGTTATTCCGGTCGCGGTCGATGCGGGTGTAAATAATTTGGAGTCGGTACTTGGCGGGATTTCGAATGACTTCCTGAAAAATGGGATTTTGATTTTGGGCGAAAAGTTCAGTGAGGAAGGCGTCCGTTTTAGGCTGAGCATAACTGGATAGAGCGTTTGTAAGCAGCAGGAGCGGGAGGTAAGTTTTTAGAAAGAGTCCTTTCATGGGTCGGTTAAGATTGAAGACAGGTCAGCCAAAATACTAAAAATTGTGGAGAGGCAAAACGCCTATCGACCGCCGTGAATCTTCCAGCCACGCACTGGTACCAGCCACCCGCTAACCAGACCCGACACCCGGTTGCAAAAGTAAGACCGTACGACTATGTTTGAATAAAAACAAACATATCCTTATGAAAGCTAACTTCAAGACCATCAAAGTACTGACCGCTTACTTAGCGATCGCCGCCCTACTGGGTTGCAGCAAAAAGGATACGGCACCGTCTCCCCAAAATTGCTCCAATAATTCTCAAAAAGTGCTAGATGCCGGAATGGCGTACGGCACTAATCCTACCAAGGCCAACTGCGAAGCCTACAAGAGAACTGTGCAGGGTTTTTACAAAAGCTGCGCTAACTTTTTACAATGTGGCGGACAGAAAGGACCTGGGTGAATTCCTGACCGAGCCTTGCCCGAATTGATCTGATAGGTTTATTGCTAGGAGGCTATTTCTGAGAGACCATATTTTCGATCATTCAGGAGACATTAGAGGAAAATGTAGGTAGTTATTGATGGGATAATTAAATTCGCCGGTAGTTACTCTAGAAAGACAGCAGCAAAAACTTAAATTCAGACAGCAATATAGGCCCATGAACAATCTGATCAATAATTCGGGTAAAATAATCGCCGTGGATTTTGACGGAACCATAGTCGAGCACAAATATCCTAATTTAGGAAAAGAAATGTTGTTTGCCTTTGCCACGCTGAAAGCATTGCAGGGCAAAGGGCACCGTTTGATTTTGTGGACCTATCGCCAGGGTGAACCGTTGGAGGAAGCGGTAGAATACTGTCGGCAAAACGGCGTAATTTTTTATGCGATCAATGAAGCCTACTTAGGTGAGTCGGTTGAACCAGGTTACAGCCGGAAGATAAACGCCGACATCTTTATCGACGACCGGAACGTGGGCGGCTTCCTGGGCTGGGACCGAATCTGGCAAATATTGCACCCCGAAGGAAAGGAATTCGCGCACCAAATGGAAAATGAACTTGCGCATTTGAACTACCAAGCCCAGAAGCCAAAGTTTGATTTTTGGGGCTTGGGGCAGAGGCAAGGCTGAAATGTAGGGGTGAGTCAGTAGCCTACTTACCTTTTTTCATGAACACGCCGCTTCCCCCCGCTCCCCTTTCCCTGTCTCTGACGGTCTGGAAGAATCTGACAATCGCAAAGTAGGTCCTGCACTGTTCGAGTTGTGATTAGGTCCTTATGATTTTTATGATATATTTCGGATATTGCATGTCAAGAACATAGCTTTCATATATGGCGATCCAATAGCTAGCGCACATCATGGGTAAACCAAGACAAATCAGGTCGGACATTAGGGTGGGAAGCCTTGAAAAGCGATTGGGTCTTGATCCTGGCTCGATCCGGAATCCTGATGGTACGGATGCACGAAGTGATAAGAAGCTCGGAACGCTGAGAAAAGAATTTGCCGATGCCAAAGGTAGGGTAGTTAAAACTAATCCAGCGATATCAGCCAAGACACTAACAAAGGCGGCAAGAGCTGTCGAATCTTTGAATCTACGCAACACCACGGCGAAGAATGGGAAAAGAAAGTGATTATGATCGTAATATTTTCATAAACTGCGCCTTCGATTCGACATTCATTCACCATTTCCGAGCGATCGTGTTCACCGTTCATAGTTGTGGTTTCATAGCCCGCTGTGCTATGGAATCGGGAAATGTCGCGGGAGTGCGTATTGACAAAATCGTTAAAATAATTAAAGACTGTCGATATGGTGTACATGATTTGTCTTGTGTCGAAATAACCGAACACAGCCCGTTGCCAAGGTACAATATGCCTTACGAACTTGGTATTTTTATGGGATGCAAAGCTTTTGGAAGTGCTTTGCACAGGAAAAAAGACTTTATCGTCATCGGCTCAGTATCCCACAGGTATAAGCGACTAGTTTCTGATCTGGCTGGCTACGATTTTCCTGCCTATAATAAGGAAGATCATAATTCGCTTATCAAGATTATCAGGGATTGGCTCTACCATTCTAAACCAAATAGTGCCCGAGGATCGTATTTTCATCAGAAACGTTATATGGAATTCTTGGAAGTTCTCCCACAACTTTGTGAAAGTATCGGTAATACTCCAGAAAATATAGAGTTTGCAGAGCATTATGCGCTCGTAAGTGCTTGGATACAACAGGAGAATTTTAAGCTGTTGGAGGAAGATATACAATAAATTATTTAAATAGCTAAGTATAACCTATGAAAATATCATCTATTTTAATAAAAAATTTTAAGGGGATAAACGATTTAGTTCTTGATCTAAGTAGAAATCCTAATCCGCATGTCTTTACATTAATTGGTTTAAATGAATCAGGGAAAACTTCTATTCTAGAAGCTATAAGTCTTTTTTATAGTAAACCTAAGGAGGAATACCATAAATTAATACCAAAATCACAGAAATTTAGTTTCTCAAAAAATATAGAAATTGAAATAAAATACAATGTTGAAGAGAAAGATAATGATCAGATATTGAAATTTGTTAATGAGAATCAAAACTTAAAGCATATAAATCCCCTCAAGCAATTTTCTATTTCAACCATCTATAAATACCAAGAATCAGAACATATAGAAAATAAATATGTCTGGGATATAGATTTGCAAGTAGTAAAAAAGAAAGGAATACATAAAGTACATAGCTTAGATGAAAATAATCCAGAATGGGGGGAAATAATAAAATTCATCAAAAATAATATCTTACCTGATATTATTTATTATCCCAATTTTTTATTTGACTTTCCAGAAAAAATATATTTAGATGAAATTGCAGATAAAACCGAAGAAGGTAGACAATATAAATTAATTATACAAGATATATTAAACTCTATACAGGGTGACCTTACAATTCAGAAAAATATTCTAGACAAACTAGTGGCGGATACCCCATCCAGTAAATCATCCTTGGAGTCGCTGTTATTAAAAATGAGTTCTACGGTATCCGAAATTGTAACCAATGCTTGGTCAGAAACAATATCATCTAGTGAAAGAAAAGAGATTGGAATAAAGTGGTATGAAGAGGATTTGGATGGTCTCAAAACTTCAAATCGTTATTTTTTAGAATTTACTTTAAAGGAAGGATCAAACAGCTTTTACATTCATGAAAGGAGTTTAGGATTTAAATGGTTTTTTTCTTTTTTACTATTTACTGAATTTAGAAAGTACAGGGTCGACACTTTGAAGGGGGATATTCTATTTCTATTAGATGAACCAGCATCTAATTTACATTCTACCGCGCAGAAAAAACTACTTAGTACTTTCAGTAGGATTGTAACCAGAGCATCACTAATATATACCACCCATAGCCATTACTTGATT
Organism: Cytophagales bacterium; assembly: GCA_038242095.1. Classification (GTDB taxonomy): domain Bacteria; phylum Bacteroidota; class Bacteroidia; order Cytophagales; family Spirosomataceae; genus Persicitalea. The sequence goes on along the minus strand of JBBSSJ010000002.1, from coordinate 6,942 downwards.
AATCCAGATTGGCTCAATGGTGCATATATAGTTAAAAATAAAGCAATTGACTATGATGATAATAAATTTAGCTTTAATACAGGTGATACAGATATTGAGGCAATACCTTACAGACAGTTTATAGCGCAAAATCCTAAGCAAAAGGATTATTTTCAGCCTATTCTTGATTGCTTAAAGTACCAGCCTGGACTATTAGAGAATGTTCCTAATATAATTCTTACCGAGGGAAAAAATGACTTTTATACTTTAAAGTATTTTGAGAAATGTATTTTAAATAAAAATGGTAATGAATCTCTACATTTTTATCCTGGAACCGGAGCTGATCACTGTTTCGAGATAATAGCGTTGTATCTAGCTTGGAATCGACCTTTTATTGTTTTGTTAGATGGAGATAGGGCCGGAGAGGCTGCAAAGAAATCTTACATCAAAGAATTTGGAGCACTAATTGAAAAAAGTATTATTACTTTATCGGATATAGATAAAAGTTTTGAAGGAAAAAGTATGGAGGATCTATTTTCAGAAAAAGATAAATTTAAAATAAATCAGTACGTGTTTACAGATTCGACGGAATACAAAAAGTCTGAGTTTAATACTTCTATGCAAAGTTTATTAATTGAGGAAAAGAAAATCACTCTCGAAAAAGGATCTATTTCAAACCTAAAAAAGGTCTTTGATTGTTTAGAAGGTGTGTTTGAGAATTGATAATTTTTCAAATGGGCTGTGAGAAAGAGTTTAATAAATCCGGCCAAGGAAAGTGCTCAGTCCCATTCCAGCGCCACGCCCTGCGATTTCTTTTCCGCTTCCGGCAGAATCTCGCAATTGTCCCAAAGTCCGGTCAGCAAAGTTTTTGCGTAGGCCGCGGGTAGATCGTTCTCCTGCATCAATTGATGCGCCAAGGCGTTATCGTAAGTAAAAGACTCAAAGGAATAGGTGAATTTCCCATCTGCATCATCTAAGAGCAGGTACCACACGCGGGGCGTGCCATCGTTGGCGGGCATCCCGATCACCCCGGCATTGAGCCAAACAAGATCAGCTTTTATATCGGCAAAGGGCAGACCCGCGTGCCCCGCCAGTATCACTTCTGAACCAGTCGACCGAAAATGGTCTCTTTTTGTCTCCCAAGAGGTAGATTTAAAAATAAATTCTGACACGTGGGTGGGCGAGCCGTGCACCACCGATATGGTTTTTCCAGCGTAACGAAAATTCAGAAACTCCTGCAAAGCTGCCATCCATGCCACAGACTCGGTAGAAAGCAACCGCACCGCGTACGGAAACCAGGTACGCGAAAACAAATCGCAACGTCCGCCCTCGGTATAATTGCACCCGCAGTCGTCCTCACCGCTCACGATGTTTTGCTCCACGTTACCCGAAATACAATGAATACCCCAATCCTTTATCAGTTGCACCGATGCATCGGGTTGCGCGCAATAGGCTACGACGTTACCCGTGCAGATGATGTTACGGGAAGGAATGCCAAGCCGGCCCGCGATGCTTTGCAATTCCGTTAATGCTTGCAGATTGGAATAGGGACCGCCAAATACTAGGAGTTTGCCGTTAAGCGCGCCGAGGTCTTGGGTCTTGGTAGGATTGGGTATCATGGCAAATCTAAGGGTAGGAGACCGTTTGGGCGGTTGAGACCAGCATTCGGTCTGGCTCTAGAAGTACCAAAAATAGCGCTTATCCCGAACACCGTAAAACAATAGGCTGTCGTGATCAGATTGGTGCTGAGCAGCGCGGCGTATTTACCTTCGGTGAACAGCAGAAATTCGGGGAGGGCGGAAAAGGTTAGGAAGCCGCCCAAAAACAATCCACCCACGACTGACAAGTGAAAGGCAATGCGCGGAACCTTGGCGTTCCAAAATAGAAAAATAGGGGCCAATCCCAGTACCACCGTGCCGCTGATGGTGGTGGCGGAAAGTATAGTAGAATCGAAGAAAACGGGGATGGTTCCCAGTACCGTCAGCCCGATCATTGCCAGCCTGCCGGTGGATACTTTGGGTAATGGTGAGCGGCTAAGGTCAATGCTGACCATTTTAGAAAAAGACGCCATCGCCGAATCCAGCGTAGAAGAAGCGGAGGTAACCATAATGAGGTTCATCAGCAATAACATCGGCGTGCCAAAGTACCTGGCTGCCGCCACGGGCGCCTCGCCTTCCAGGCCCTGCAAGCGCGCGAAAATGCCGACGAAACTAAAAAATACGATACAGAGCGCCCCGATCAATCCCGCCCACAGGTACGATTTGAGCGTGGTTTTAGGGTCGGAAATAAACCCCCGGTCGGTCAATACGGGGTCGTGGAAGGGATAACTGAAACACTGGATGACCGCCACCAGCAAGAGATCCAATCCGTGGGCCAAGTCCCAGGTGCCGCTCGTCACGAAAGGTTTCAGGCCACCGGTCTGGGTCGGAAAAATAAAGCCCAGGATCACGACCAAAAGGACCACGAACAAAGCCATCTGAATCACATCGGTTATGATGGAACTGCTCATGCCGCCTTTTAGCGTGTAAGCTAAGGTGAGCAGCGTAAAAACAACGATGGCAACGTAGTAGGGCATAGTTCCGGTGGCTCCGAAGTAGCTGCCGATGACGATGGTATTGGACCAAATCTCATTGTACAGCCGGATGATTATCAAAAATGTGAACACCAGCACCGCGCTTCGGCCAAACTTGCTTTCCAGAAAATGGTGAATGCTGCGAAAGCCGCCTTTAACACGAAGCTGCACGATGATTAGGCCCGCCACGACAAACGACAGGTAATATCCCGCGTAGGCTACCCCGCCCACCAGTCCGAATTCCTGCCCCAGATTAGCGGCATTGGTAATCGACTTGGCAAACAACCAGGAAATCACCAGGCTGCTCGTTAAGAAAACCGGGTTAGGCGTGCGCTCGCGCCGACTGCCCCGGAAAAATTCGGCAGCGGTGCGCGCGAGCGGGGACACACAATATAGCGCCACACTCGATGCGATTACGAGAAGCCATTGGAGGGTGGTGGTGGTCATAAGCTACTTCGCCCACCAAGTAGGGACGTTGACACTATTGCCATTGGTCTTGGCAGCGGCGGCCTGGAAGGCAGCGGCGTTCAGCGCGGCTTCGCTGCCGGGGTAAGGAAGCCGGACGGGAATCAGGTTGTTGTTCAAACTGGCCGAAATAGTTTTCAGCTTGGGGAATCCCGTGCGCCGCCATTCGATCCAACCTTCATAGCCGTTGTCGATACTGGCAATCCATTTTTGGGTGATAATTTGTTCGGTGGGGTTCTGGCCGCTGGCTTTATAAGCCACCTCCGGACGCGTCAGGTAATCGGCGGGAAGCGGCGTGAGCCAGTAGGCAAAAGCCTGGGTGACGCCTTTCTCGTACCAATCCTTGGCGGAGGCATGGATCAAACCTCTTTCGGCAGCTTCGGCCAGCCAAAAGCTTGTTTCGTAGGCGGTCATATAATTGGCATTCAGCTTGTCGGAATTCTCGCGAAAAATAGCCCCTGACAAGGAGTAGTTAGCCACCGAAATTGACAGCTTGGAAGCATCCGGGCCATTTAATAAGCCTTTATAAATTTTCGGGTCGGTAGCCGTAGGGCGGAAATACACCGCCACGCGGGGGTCCTGCCGCATGCGATGCCCGCCACTGCTATATCGCATCCTTTCGAGGCCTCATATGGTGGGAGAGCCCCGAAGGGGCATGATATGATAGCGTAGGGCTTCGCCCTACGCTGACGAAAATATCGAACTAGGTAGCCCTGAAAGGGCGTAATACCTTAGGGTAACGTGAAAAGAACTCATTTAAAATTTTAGTCTCCTGCCTCCCAAGTAATTTGTGCATAACACAACTGACACAAGGCTGTCACAACTTCGTCCTTTCTTCGTGCGTCAAACATTCACCAAAAAATAGAAAGATGCAAAAGCTCGATTTGACCAAAAAATACAAAAGCTATTATCGCGCTAAGGAAGTACCCGAGATCGTAGTGATTGAACCGGCGCAATTCTTATCAATTAGGGGTAAAGGCGACCCTTCCGGTGCCGAATTTGGGGAAAACGTTGAGGCGCTGTACACAACTGCTTACGCGATCAAATTTGCGTTCAAAAAGCAAGAGCAAGACTTTGTAGTGGCCAAGCTGGAGGGGCAGTGGTGGTTCGACGAGCAGCAGTACACGGGACTCACCATGACGGAATCCAGCCAGAAGGTGCCCCGGTCTGAATGGGAATACCGTTTATTGATTCGTTTGCCCGATTACGTTGGCGCGTCAGATGTTCACAAGGCCATCGAAACGGTAATCGCCAGGAAAAAGCTGATTTTGGCTCAGAAGGTTGAATTTTACGAAATGTCGGAAGGACAGTGCGTACAAATAATGCATTTAGGGCCTTTCAGCATTGAGCCAGTAAGTTTGGAAAAAATGAACATTGTAATAGAAGCGAATGCCTTCGCAAAAAACGGCCATCACCACGAAATATACCTTTCTGATCCCCGAAAAACTGAGAACCATCTTGCGTGAACCTGTAAAATAAAGAATACCTAACCCGCCAATTTCTTAAAATCATGAAAAAACTAATGGTTGAAAATAGTATTTACATTGCTGCGTCTGGCGAGCAGGTTTGGGACGTACTAGTAAATCAAGAGCACACGAAGCAGTACATGTTTGGCTGCTCCGCCGACTCCTACTGGCAAGTGGGGAGTCCGCTACTGTGGCGCATGGTGCATGAGGGGCATGAGATGGTGCCCGTTAAAGGGGTAATCCTTGAAATAGAAAAGAATACGTTGCTCAAGTATAACGTTTTCGATCCTTTTGCCGCCTATCCTGACATTCCGGAAAACTACCTTAATGTTACCTACACTTTGGAGGAAGCAGCCGATGGAACGAAATTAACGGTCAGGCAGGATGGCTTCGAGGGCGCCGCCGATGGCGAAAAACGCTATCAGGACGTTAGCAATAAGGGCGAAGGCTGGCAACCGATTTTGGTCCAGATGAAGGCAATTGCGGAGGGACTGGCGTAAGGTGTTGTCAAAACAGAATCCTTATATTTGTCAAACTGTTTTAAAAAAAACTTCGTCATGCGCTCAATTTTCCGCTCTGGAATACTATTTGCTTTATTACTAACAACCACCCTGTCCTTCGCGCAGGAAGAAGAAAAAGAGACGGGTCCGGAGAAGACACCCGTAGCCGGAAAACAATACACCGATGAAATAGCGGCTTTGGCCCAAAAAGCAAACGTAAAAAAAGCGCTGGCTATGTTTCCCGAACGCGAGGCCTGGGCCCGCGAAAACCTGATCAAACTTACCGAGATTCCCGCGCCGCCCTTTATGGAGGAAGTCCGGGGCCGCGCCTACGCCGACATGCTCCGCACGGCGGGGGCAGATTCGGTCTGGATCGACGAAGTGGGCAATGTGCTGGCGCGTCGCCGGGGCAAAACCGGGAAGAAAACTGTGGTACTGGAAGCCCACCTCGACACGGTGTTTCCCGCCGATACCGATGTGAAAGTGAAAATGCACGGCGATACGCTCTACGCCCCCGGCATCGGCGACAATACCCGAGGTCTGGCGATGGTGCTCAATGTGCTGGATGTCATGGAAAAAACCGGACTCGACACGGACGCTGATGTGCTTTTCGTGGGTACGGTGGGCGAGGAGGGGCTGGGCGATTTGCGCGGCGTCAAGAAGTTATTTGATACGCCCGGTCTGAAAATTGATTCCTACATTGCCATTGACGGCTCGGGATCTACGAGCATCACCCACCGGGCGCTGGGATCGCACCGCTATCTGGTTACGTTCAAAGGGCCGGGCGGACATTCGTCGGGATCGTTCGGGCTGGTCAACCCACACGGGGCGCTGGGCCGAGCAATTTACTATTTTACGCAGGAAGCCGATAAATTCACCCGTAAGGGCGTCCGCACGACTTACAACTTGGGCATCGTGGGCGGCGGCACTTCCGTCAACGCCATTCCGTTCGAGTCGTACATGCAGGTGGACATGCGCTCCGAAAGCCCTGACCAACTCAACGGAATCGACAAGCTTTTCCACGCCGCCGTGCAACGCGCCCTGCGGGAGGAGAACGCCATGAAACGAACGGGACCTGACCTGACGGTCGACATCGAGATGGTCGGCGACCGGCCATCGGGTAGCATCGAAGCCAGCAACCCGCTGGTGCAGCGGGCCATCGCGGCCACGACTTACGTGAAGTCCGAGCCCGCGTTACGCGTCGGCTCGACCAATTCCAACATTCCCTTCTCCAAGGGCGTGCCGGCAATTACGATGGGCGGCGGAGGCAAAAGCGGCGGCGCGCATGCGCTGAGTGAATGGTGGCTCGATGACAATTCGTACCTCGCCCCCCAACGGACTTTGCTGGTATTGTTGGCCGAAGCAGGCCTGCGATAGGCAGCAAGTAGTTATGTTCAGAAAGCGACGCCGAGTTTCAGGCCGCCCCAGGCGTGTTCGCGGCCCGTCTTGAATTCCCTGCTTAGGTAGGTTCGGTAGTACTCGGCGTAAATTTTCCAAAAAGTAACCACAACGCCATAGTTGTTTTGGAAAACACCACGATTAATCTGGCTGGCGGCGAGGGTATAAGGATCATTTCGATTGAAGAATCCGCCTTGTAACGTCGCGTCGTAACCCACAACGCTCAGAAGGGGCTGGGTGTACAAATAAATCTGAAAGTCAGGCTGCGTTCTCTTTATTGAACCGGTCAGCGGTGAGTTGAAACGGCCTAGCGTGAGCGTCAAACCCGCTTGCGCCCGGTCCGACAAAGTACCCAATCGAAGCTGGGCGTTGGTATTGAGCGACACGAGATTAGGCGCAAAAAGTAGTTGTTTCTCGTGGTTGAGCTCGTAATTTAGCACGACATCATTGCCAATTTGGTACTGCCAGCCGCTGGGCTTCACATTGTTGGTCAGGCGGTGGATCGTAGCCTGCATTCGTCCCGCAAAAGCCGCCGGACCCATCATACCCGTCACTAATACTG
>JBBSSJ010000001.1:0-60253 GCA_038242095.1 Cytophagales bacterium | reverse complement strand
CGTCAAAGACACACCATTCCCCTGGGGTTTGAAAGAAGGCGCCAAGGGCGTACAACTGGCCGAAAAAGGAATTGAAAGTTGGGAAAAGCGAAAATGGGTTGAGATCGAAGAACTATGAAAACTGCCCTTGTAACCGGCGGGAGCCGGGGGATTGGACTGGGAATTGCGCAATGTTTGGCCCGCGAGGGGTACGACATTGCCATTAACGGCGTGCGTCCGCTGGAACTCGTGGAAGAAACGTTGGTAGAGTTGCGCGAAATGGGCATCAAGGCAGTTTATTGCCAGGGAAGCATTGCATCAGCCGACGACCGTGCGCGGATTGTGGAAGAGGCCTACGAGAAACTGGGCGGCTTGAATGTATTGGTCAACAATGCGGGCATTGCCCCCAAGCAACGCCTCGACTTGTTCAACACGACGCCCGAAAGTTTCCGGGACTTGCTGGATACCAACCTGGAAGGGCCATTTTTTTTAACCCAGACTATCGCCAGAAAGATGGCCGAAACGAAGGAAGCCCAGCCCGATTTTCGGGCCACGATCGTGTTCGTTACGTCCATCTCGGCAACGGTCGCGTCGATCAACCGGGGAGAGTACTGTGTTTCCAAAGCAGGTTTAGCCATGACCGCCGCGCTGTTTGCGGTAAAGATGGCAGAGTTCGATATTCCGGTTTTTGAAGTGCGGCCCGGCGTGATCGCTACCGATATGACCTCGAAGGTTCAATCCAAATACGACCAACTATTTGAAGGGGGTATGGCCCTGCAACCGCGCTGGGGCACGCCCGACGATGTCGGAAAGGCCGTGGCCTCCCTCGTCCGGGGTGACTTCCCCTACTCCACTGGCCAGGTGATTCACGTGGACGGCGGAATGCTGATCGACCGACTTTGACTTAGTGGATAGTTGACAGTTGATAATTACTTTTTTTCAATCAGCATATCAATTATCGTTTCTCACAAACTGAGAAACACTTTAACTATCCATTATCGCCACGGGGTGCTCTAAACTATCAATTATCATCTGAATGAATCCTCAAACGCAAAACCCCTCCGTTCTTTCCCAACTGCTCCGCGTCCCTGTGCTGGTGGCGGCGCTGGGCTACCTCGTTGATATGTACGACCTGTTTTTGTTCAGTGTCGTGCGGGTGCCAAGTTTGAAGGAATTGGGTGTTTCGGGCGAGCAACTGCTGCCCGAAGGCATTACGCTGCTCAACTGGCAAATGGCCGGGCTGCTCATCGGCGGCGTCCTTTGGGGCGTACTGGGCGACAAACGTGGACGCCTCTCGGTTCTTTTTGGCTCGATCGTGATGTACTCATTAGCTAATATTGCCAACGGTTTTGTCAATAGCTTGGAAATGTACGCGGTGCTACGCTTCGTAGCGGGCGTGGGTTTGGCGGGCGAGTTGGGGGCGGGCATCACGCTGGTAACGGAGGTTTTGCCTAAGGAAATTCGGGGCTATGGTACTACACTTGTGGCGACGTTAGGGGTTTTAGGCGCTATCCTGGCCTATTTTGTAGCCGATCTGTTTGCCTGGCGGGTTTCCTATTTCGTAGGTGGGGGCTTGGGTTTGATGCTCCTGATTCTCCGTTTCAATGTTTTCGAGTCGGGCATGTTTCAACATCTCAAAGGAAAGGGCGTCAACCGGGGCGACATTCTCAGCATTTTTACGGATAAAACCCGGCTCAGAAAGTACCTGATGGCGATTCTGGTTGGGCTACCGATCTGGTTTGTGGTAGGGATTCTGATCACTTTTTCACCCGAATTTGCGGCTGCCAAAGGCATAGCTGAAATAAACGCGGGAAAAGCCGTAATGCTGGCCTTTTCGGGGCAAGTATTCGGGGATATTTGCAGCGGTTTACTGAGTCAGTACCTCAAAAGCCGGCGCAAAGTCATTGGTCTGTTTATTGCGCTCTCGGTTGTCATGATGGCGCTGTATCTACTCCTGCCCGTTTCGGATGCTTTTGGGTTCTACATGCTTTGCGCCTTTCTGGGCTTTTGCAACGGCTACTGGACGCTGTTTATCACCATCGCCGCTGAGCTTTTCGGGACCAATATCCGCGCCACCGTCGCGACTACGATTCCCAACTTCGTCCGTGGCGCGACCATTCCGCTGGCTTGGCTTTTCGTTTTACTGAAAGGCCAAATGGGCGTCACGCAGGCGGGTCTGGTATTGGGCGTGGCGGTAGCAGTCATCGCCCTGGTTTCGCTAGCTTTCCTCGAGGAGACTTTCACTAAGGATTTGGACTATCTGGAGCGGTAAGATTTTTTGATCCTCATCTTACTAATTAGGTGGGTGCAAAATTTTCCTGGCGTTCATAGTAATAATTGCCCATTCCAGGCTTTCTAGTTTGGTAAGGCCATTTTTGTGCCCGGCCAAATTGCTTTTCTCAACTTAAATTCTTTATTGCTTCATGCATAACTTCAATATCAACCGCAGGCGATTTTTGCAAGGCTCAACCGCCGCTTTGGCCCTCAGTACCTTCGGCGCGTACGGCATGGACCTGGTGAATCCTGCCAAACCCTACCGCGTGGGATTGATCGGGACAGGCTGGTACGGCAAGAGTGATTTGTTCAAGCTCATTCAGGTGACTGACGTCGATGTGGTGGCGCTGTGTGATGTCGACAAGAACCAACTGGCTGAAGCCGGCAAGCTCGTGAGCCAGCGGCAGAAGTCGGGCAAGACGCCCAGGCTCTACGGCGACTACCAGAAGATGCTGGCCGAAAATCCGATGGACATTGTCCTGATCGGTACGCCCGACCATTGGCACGCACTTCAGATGATCGACGCCGTGAAGGCCGGGGCTCATGTGTACGTGCAGAAGCCCATCAGCGTAGACGTTATGGAAGGTGAGGCCATGGTAGCCGCCGCTCGCAAATACAACAAAGTTGTGCAAGTGGGTACGCAGCGCAAGAGCACGCCGCACCTCATCGACGCCAAGAAAAACATTGTGGATGCCGGGCTACTGGGTAAAATCGCCCACGTCGAGATGTGCTGCTACTATCACATGCGGAACAACGAGAACCCGGCAGTCAAGCCTGTCCCGGCATTTTTGGATTACGACATGTGGACCGGGCCGGCCCCATTACGGCCCTACGATAATCTGCCGCACATTCGGTGGTGGCGGGCCTTTATGGAATACGGCAACGGCATCACAGGTGATATGTGCGTTCACATGTTCGATACGGTGCGCTGGATGCTGGACCTCGGCTGGCCCACCCGGGTATCATCCCAAGGTGGTATATATGTACAAAAGGAAGCTAAGTCCAATATTTCCGATACGCAATCGGCCGTTTTCGAATACCCCGGCCTTAATTGCGTGTGGCAGCACCGCACCTGGGGGACGCCCAATAACCCGGAGTATCCCTGGTCATTCACGATTTACGGCGAGAAGGGTACCCTGTGGGGAAGTACGATGCAGTACGATTTTATTCCGGAAGCTAAAGACGGCAAGCGTATTCATAAGGACGTCATCTACGAAAGAGAAAAATATCCCGAGGATCTTACCGAGGAGCGAAACGAATTGAATGCTGCCCCGGCTACGCGGCTGCACATGCTGGATTTCCTGGCTGCCATCGAGAAGGGCGGCCGCCCAATTGCCGATATCGAAACCGGTCACATTTCCACGGCCAGCTGCATCATGGCCAATATGTCGATGGCCACCGGCAAACCAATTGTCTATGATCCCAAAACCCGCAGCATCGTGGGCGGCGATCGGGAGCTAAATGGCTTGCTGGCGCGGACCTACCGTGGCGGCTACCTTCATCCTGATCCGATGAAAGTCTAGAGTATTATTTGTATTGCATCATGGCGCTAAAAAAGAAAGCGCCCTTCCAGAGGAGGGGCGCTTTGCCATACTATACACACACTAAAACTTCTTTAATATTGGTATATCAAACCAGGATTGCCCTGGTGAGCAGTTCGCCAAAAATGCTTTCGCCAAGCGTCTTGATGGGGTTCTTAACCACCGGCGATGAAAGGTATCTTTTCATATCGGCGGTAATTTCGAAGGTTTCATAGGCAGTCCGGTCAAAAAGTAGAAAATTGCTCTCCAACTCAAAAATCCGATAACGCGTTTGATTAAAGCGGAACGTTTTCTTCTTTTTCAGGTCGCAAGTCGTGTCGACATTAACCACCTCGGGCTTGATGACCATCGCATTATGAATGTATGTCCATCCCTCCCATTGATCGGGGTATAGTTCGATGTACTGGCCGAAGTAACGATAGATCGTATCCAATGCGCGTTGCGAGAATTCCTCACGGCCTTCGTTGTTTTCGAGAGCGATCGGCTTGCCAATCCGCAACACATTCTGCAAATTTTCCTTGCGGTACTGCACGATGGGCACAATGGGCACCCCGGCTAGAAAACTGGCGTAGGGGATTCCTTTCCTTACCCTGACCTGTTGATTCAGAAAATCAACGGTAGTCTTATGGTCTTCGCCCGAACCAGTGTCGCCATCAATGTAAACCAGAATGGAACGGCCTGCCTTTAACTCCCGCGTCATTTTGAGCAGCACACGGGGATCTTCGGCGTTGAGGATATTCACTTCGCTTTTCGACTGAAAGGTATCGTGCATCTCATCGCAATAATTCTTAAATTCCGCCCTTTGCGACTCAAATACTTCCTGCCGTACCAAAGTGGAGAAGTTGTATCCTTTACGAATCAGCGCGTTAGCGATCAGCCGGTAAGAACCAATGTGGAACGTGCAGAAGATAAACGGCTTATCGGGATTGTTAATTAGCGACCAGTCTCCTTCGATTGCCGACACATCGCTAAGATGCATGAGCCTATGGTCGAATTTTTCCAGCGACAGGTTCCGGAGCAGATTGGAATATAATTCTTCATGCTCACGCTCCGGTAGTTGTGGGAGAAAATTCGTTAGATTGGCCGAGAACAAACCCGAACGGACGCAGAACCCCTCTTCCCGCCGCATGTCAATCCTATCGAATGCTTCGATGCATTCGCTCGCTACCCGTTGGTACGATTTCAGTGATTGTGCTTTCATTAAGATGTTTACATTTGGCGGGTGATGTTAACTTTTACAAACTAACTGAAAGCTCTTTGGAGATTTCGAGGTCAGCTACCGACCAGAAGCACGAGGCATCACGACCTGGACCTAAGAACAAAGCGTTGCTCACTTCATTCTTGGCTTTGATGGCATTCTCTTTGATGAAATTGGTAATGTTTCCTTTGGCGGTGATTTCAAAATTTTTCATAGGATGGACGGCAGATTTTACACGTTAGTATTTTTGACCCGTAATCGCTGGTCGGCGTTTCGTTTCAGAAGCAGTGTCTTTACTTTTTCTAAAACTTATGATACAAAGGTAAAGGCCTGCCACCCGCAGGAAAATCCGCGCATTTGACTATGTTTTACTCGGCATCTAGTCATTAGTGACTAGATAAATATTGGTTTGATTTGTGTATGGATTAAAATGAAAGGCTCTGGAAGCCTAAACCCAAATACAGAAAACATATATGAAAACTCTCGATCTGAAACGCGCTTTTTTGAGAAGACCGTGGAGTGTATTGACTATTTTGCTTATTAGTGTGCTGCTATTTGAGCTACTGAGTTGGGGAATGTCTCCAGAACTCAAACTAGACTCTTACAAGCAATCTGAGGGCTTTTTTAGCTATATGTTCAACTGGGTATTCGGTTTCTACTTTCCCGAGTTTATCACGTTGATTATAATTATTGTACTCATAGACAATTATCACCGGGTGTTTCACTTGCATGAACTGCCTTTAAACACCCGTGCTATTATATTCTACGAATTAAAGTTTCTGCCGCTTTTCTTTGCCGCTTACTTTATTTTCATTCCAATTACGCTGCACGTTAGATTTTTTCTCCGTGAATTCTCCCATTTCAGCGTTGAGCGGTACGAGACCTATTACCAGAATCTCCTCTACACCTACGACGGATATATGACTTATACGCCCTTCGTATTAATTCTAGGTTATGTACTGTTGAATGTTTCCCTTATCGTCGATTTTCTGCAAAATGTTAAAAAAATGGCTGAACCTAATGCTACTGTCCTTGGTGCCTTTGCCTCATTCGCTTCGGGAGCGCCCCGCAATTACAGCCAAACGATTGAGGCCAAGACCCAGGCCGGCGATACGCTGCTGAACGTGGCAGATTGTTATCTGTTCGAGACGGAAGAAGGAGTTTATTATGTAGAACACAGTAAGGGGCGGTCCATTGTTACTAAATCTTTGGCCGAATTAGAGAACGAGCTGGATCCTGACCGCTTCTTCCGGGGCAACCGCAACTTCATCCTCAACCTGGACTACTTCGACAGCTACGCCTACTGGGAAAAGGGCAAGTACATCCTGCGTAGTCAGAAATTAGCGGGCAAGGATTTGGTGATGCCGCGCGCCCGGATGCAAAATCTGAAGGAATCCCTGGAAAAGAACCTCGCAAATTCCGTCGAACGCGATGCCCTCAATGTCAAAGAGCCGCCTGTGGGTCCATCAGGAAACTCCTAATCCGTAAGCCGTGACGCATCAGGTGCCGAACACTGTCGAGCCCAAATTTTTGTGTCATGTTTTGTTTATGAGTGCAAAGCGTCCGATAACTCATATTGAGTTTAGTCGCCACTTCGTTACCCGTTAATCCTTTGGTCAAATAGTATAGTACCTCTCGTTCGCGCTTGGTCATGGTGTTGATAATATTTAAAGTTTCGGTATCGGCATCCTTGATGCCCAGTTCGTGGATTAAGTCTTTGAAGTTGGTACTGTAATAGGTACTATCCTGTCCCGTCGAGTTGAGACAACGGTAAAGTTCCGATAGCCCGTCGTTGGAGTCCAGGTAAGCGCTGAACTTCGCCTCTAGTACCCTGGCGATCTCCTGCCGATCGTGGGTGTTTACGTACATCACCACTTTGGGCTTTTTCTTTAATTCGCCCAGGGCGTTGATGAGCTTGGCAGTCTCGCCCAGCATCCCGACTTCCACGATGACGCAGCCGGGCTTCTTGGTCTGAATTTTGGCGATGAGGTCGTCCAGTTGTGAGGCTCTACCCACGACATTGAAGCCTTCTTTTTTGAGCAGGTTATCCAGCACCTCGCAGGTGAGCGGCTCCGATTTGGCTACCAGTACTGTGGCGTCCGTCTTCTTCAAAGCCCATTTAGATTCCATTTCGTTTTTCATGTTGCAGAGTGTTTCAGTGTGATTGATGCACCGAAAGTAGGCCTTGCGTATGTACCATTATGATACGTCTGGGTGAAATGACCACAATGGTGGGTGAAATCAACACTTTTACCCTGAAAGGATCCGCCAGTTTGCTCCAAACACAGAAAAACCCGGCGGTTAATTACCGCTGGGCAAATCAAAATACCGTGAAATTCACCCTAAATTACACTCTTTCCAGCTTCACCGGATAAGTATTGTCAGCGTTCCACTGGCAGATGTAAATGTTCTCGTCGCCGTCGATGCAGACGTCGTGGCAGTGCATGAATTGCGGGTACGTCTGCACTATGAGTTGCAGCGAACCATCCCGGTATTCGGGCGCGGTGCCGCCGGGATTGGAGACGACGCGGTCGTCCTTATCAAGAATCGTAACGAAGCCCGAGTTGGGCGTTTGGTTGAGGTAGCGCAACCGTGACCAGCACACGCCGGAATAAAGATTATCCCCTTTAAAAACCGGACGGCAGACGAAGGCACCGGGCAGGAAGATGGTGGAAAGATACTTTCCGTCCAGCGTAAAACGTTTGAAGGCATTGTGTCCGCGCGAGGTAATGAGCAACGTAGGGTTGGCATTATCGCGGTAGTCGATGGCAACGCCGTGGGCGGTGGAGAATTGCGCATCGCCATCGCCGGGACCGCCGAACTTGTCGATAAATTTTCCGTCCATCGCGTAGCGTAGAATCCATTGCGAGCCGTAGCCATCGGCCACGTAGATCGTACCGTCGGGGCCGATGGCCGTCTCAGTAGGCTTGAAGGGCATCTCAGGTTTATAGGTACCTACCGTCGAAGGATGGTCGATGGTGAGCAGCACTTTACCCGCTATGGTAGTTTTGAAAACTTTACCCAAATTGGGATCGCAGATAAAAAGGAACTCTTCGCCGTTGGCGTTCCAGAGCGTGAGGCCGTGGCCGCCGGGATATTCGTGCCCCCAGCTATCGAGCAGTTTGCCGGAGCGATCGTAGACCAAAATGTTGTTTTTGGTTTCGTCGCCGATCATAATGAGTCGGCCCCGACTGTCCTGCACCATTTCGTGGCAGTTATTCACCGGAAATTTACTAGCGTCCAGCTTTCCCCAACCCAGGGCTACTTTGTACCTAAAGTCGCCCTGGCCAATGATTTCACCGTTATTTTTTGGCCTGGCGTTGAGGATGTAGAATGGCTTGGCTACAATCGTTGTAGCTACAAGCGTAGCGTTTTTAAGAAAATTTCGACGAGAAGGAATAAGCGTCATAGCGGGATTTTTATTTTAGTAAAGCCAACATGGGTGAAGATATCCTTACATCATGACAGGTATAGTTTTTTTAGTTGGCCGTAATCACACAAATTCGATTCTAAATATCTATGAAAAAAGTACAAGTAATCGTTGCATTATGGCTGGGTGTATCATTCGGCGCACTGGCTCAAGAAAACATTTCCATCGGCCCCATCGCGGGTGTCTCTGTTTCTAATCTTCGGGGCGATATTGGCCCTACCCAATGGAAGCCCGGCTTCACCGTAGGCGGGTT
Source organism: Cytophagales bacterium (assembly GCA_038242095.1). Classification (GTDB taxonomy): domain Bacteria; phylum Bacteroidota; class Bacteroidia; order Cytophagales; family Spirosomataceae; genus Persicitalea. Next base: position 51,578 of record JBBSSJ010000001.1, on the reverse strand, counting down.
TTATAATTATAGTTCAAATTCTGGCTTAGGGGTCAGCGGACAGGTATTATTTACTCAGTTGGGGGCGAACGCGGAGGCGAATATCGATTACGCCCGGTTGAACTATATTCAGGTGCCGGTGCTATTGACCTACTTCCTGGGAAAGAATGGCCAGAAAGTTCGTCCCAAGCTATTCATCGGTCCACACGTCAACTTTTTACTCAACGCCCGAAACAAACAGGGTGAAAATTTGAACGCCGACGTTAACAATAAGCAGATACGCGCCATCGATGCCGGCCTAACCGCTGGTTTTGGCCTAAACTTTCGGCTAAAAAATAAAGTTTGGCTCAATGCCGATGTCCGCTACGGGTTAGGATTAGTCGATATTGCGCAACAGGACAATCGAAAACTCCACAATCAAAACTTTGGGGTCAACCTCGGTGTAAGTTTTCCCTTTGGAACCTATAGCACCAGAACCGGGAGGCTGAGAACGCGGTAAAATTTATTTAAAGAAAATGGGTGTAGTTGTCGCTAGATCGGGTTCTTGATTTTGGATTTATAATCCTAGCGCTCAATTGAGTAGTTTTGCGCTAAAATATCAGGAGCACTACCCATGAAATTCGACGACTACTCCATTTCCTTTGAAATAAAAAGAAACCTCGGCAAGATGGGTTTCAAACGACCGACGGACATCCAATTTCGGGCGATTCCCTCGATTTTAAAGGGTGAGGACGTACTCGCCATTGCTCAGACAGGCACGGGCAAAACGGCGGCCTTTGCCATTCCGGTCGTGAGTATGATCCACGACCTTAAACAACGCGCCCGCTCCGCCCCGATCCGGTGCGTGGTGCTGGTCCCAACCCGCGAACTGGCGCTGCAAATCACCGAAGTATTCGATCAGATCGCCCATCATACCCGCGTCAAGACCGTGTGCGTATTTGGCGGTGTGGACCAGGACCAGCAAATTGAACGCCTTGAAGATGGTGTCGATATTCTTATAGCGACGCCCGGCCGCATGTTCGATCTTAGCAGCCAGGGATACATCGACCTCAGCCGGGTCGAGATCCTGATTCTAGACGAAGCCGATCAGATGCTGGCGCTGGGTTTTTATAAAGACATCGAGGATGTGATGCAAAAAATCAAGCGAAGCCACCAAACCCTGTTCTTTTCGGCCACGATCGATGATAAAATCAAGAAGCTGGCTTACACGATCGTCAAGACACCCATCCGCATCGAGATTGCGCCAAAAGACCGCATTTCAAAAAATATCACGCACGCCGTAGCGCACGTAGCAATGGACGACAAGCGTTTTTTCCTCGAACGCCTAATCCGCCAACACCCCGACGCCAAAATTTTGGTTTTCGTGCGCACCAAGGTACGGGCCGAACGCGTAGCGGCCGCCCTGGCCCGCATGAATATCGGGAGCCAAACCATCCACGGAGATAAGGAACAGACTGCCCGGTTGAAAACGATGCAGGATTTCAAGAAGGGGCACAACCAGGTCATGATCGCCACCGATGTCAGCGCGCGCGGCATCGACATCCCCCAGGTAGATTTCGTGATTAATTACGACTTGCCCGAGGAAACCGAGAAGTACGTCCACCGCGTGGGCCGAACCGGGCGTGGCGTCCATAAGGGACGCGCCATTGCCTTTTGCAGCCCCGAGGAGCAGCCACTACTCGACGCCATGGAGGCTTTCCTGGAAAGGCCGGTGACGGTGCTGGAAATTGACCGGGAGGACTATGAAGCCATGATCGACCTCACGGAAGACTCGACCGTTTCGTTTGATTTGAAAGGCCTGATGCTGGAAGTTGAAGAACAGGTCAGCCGTAAAAAGAAAAAGAAGAAGCGCTGAAACCTCAGCGCTCATTCCACACTTATAGAACTATGAAATTTATCACCACCGAAATCGGTCGCTTGCGTTTGCTGGGTTTCCTGGAAGGCGTTTCGTTTCTCCTTTTAGTTTTTATCGCGATGCCTTTCAAGTATTGGGGTGATGATCCCTATCTGGTAAAAGCCATCGGGCCCATCCACGGAGCCCTGTTTGTCCTATTTGTTCTGCTGACCTTGTGGATTAGCGTGGCCCGGGATTGGAAGTTCACCCGAACCACATGGAAAGTACTGCTTGCCAGTGTGTTGCCTTTCGGTACCTTTTACGTGGACCACACGATCCTACGAAAAATAGACGCAACGGATTGAATCAAATAACCACGTTTACAATCCGCTTCGGCACGACAATCACTTTTTTGGGTGATTTGCCTTCCATCCATTTTTGGACGGTCTCGTTAGCGAGTACTTCTTTTTCGATGTCGGAAGGCATGGTATCGAGCGGGAACGAAATGGTGGCGCGCACCTTGCCGTTAATTTGAATGGGGTATTCGAAGGCATCTTCCAGCATCAACTCTGCTTGCCAGGTCGGGAATGTGGCCGACGATAAAGTACCCGCTTCGTGGCCCAACGCCGCGTAAAGCTCCTCGGTAACGTGCGGCGCGTAGGGCGACAACAGTATTACAAGTTCCGTCAGGATGGATTTTTTGGCGCATTTCAAACTCCCCAACTCGTTGACACATACCATGAAAGCACTCACGGCGGTGTTAAACGAGAAATTCTCGGTGTCTTCCTGTACTTTTTTGATGGTTTTGTGCAAAACCCGCAATTCATCCTTGTTAGGCGCGTAGTCGGTCACCAGCCATTGGCCGTTTTCGTTGTAAAACAGTCGCCAGAATTTGCGAATGAAGCGGAAGGTACCGTCGATGCCGTTGGTGTTCCAGGGCTTTGCCTGTTCCAACGGACCAAGGAACATTTCGTAAAGCCGCAACGTGTCGGCGCCGTAACGGGCCACGATGTCATCGGGATTGACGACATTTAGCTTGGACTTCGACATTTTCTCCACTTCCACGCCGCACAGGTACTTGCCCGCTTCCAGGATAAATTCGGCGTTTTCTCCCGCAATATCCGGGCGACTGGCCTTGAATTTTGCTACGTCCAGCACGTCATTTTCTACGATATTGACATCCACGTGCAGCGGCGTGGTGCCGTATTGATCCCGCAAGCCTGCGCTCACAAAAACGGGTTTCGAATATTCTTCACTGACGACCCGGTACACAAAATTACTTCGCCCCTGAATCATGCCCTGATTGATGAGCTTCTTGAACGGCTCATCTTCCGGCACGAAACCGCGGTCTTTCAAGAATTTATTCCAGAATCGGCTGTACAGCAGGTGTCCCGTGGCGTGTTCGGTACCGCCAAGGTACAGGTCAACATCGCGCCAGTAGTCGATGGCCTCGGGCGAGGCAAATTCCTGATTGTTCTCCGGGTCCATATAGCGGTACCAATACCAGCTGCTGCCCGCCCAACCTGGCATGGTGCTCAACTCATAAGCGTATTCACTTTTGTACTTCCAGCCTTCCGCGCGGCCCAGCGGCGGCTCGCCGGTTTCGGTGGGCAGGTACTTGTTGACCGACGGCAGTTCCAGCGGCAATTCATCGGCGGGAATCAAATATGGGAGTGGCTGGCCGTTTTCACCTTCCTTATAATACACGGGAACGGGCTCGCCCCAATACCGTTGCCGACCAAATACGGCGTCGCGGAGGCGGTAGTTAATCTTCGCTTTGCCAATACCCCGCTCTTCCATCCAGGCCACTAGCACGGGCGTGGCTTCGGCGTAGGTAAGGCCGTCGATGATGCCGGAATTGATGTACTTCCCTTCCTTGGTTGCGTCGGCTTCTTTTTCAAGATTTTGCTGACCGTCCAAGATGGGCACGATGGGCAGATCGAAATGCTTCGCAAAATTCCAGTCGCGCTGGTCGCCCGACGGTACGGCCATCACCGCGCCCGTGCCGTAACCCGCCAATACATAATCAGCGATGTAGATCGGTACCGGCTGCTCGTTGAAAGGGTTGATCGCGTACGCACCCGTAAAAGCACCCGAGATCGTCTTGACATCGGCCATGCGGTCGCGCTCGGAACGCTTTTTGGTACTTTCGATGTATTCCGCAACTTCTTGCTTCTGAGCGTTGGTGGTGATCTTGCTCACCAACTCGTGCTCAGGCGCTAGCACCATGAACGTCACGCCGTAGATCGTATCGACGCGGGTCGTGAAGACCTCGATCGACTTGTCGGCGTGCTGGTCGACGCCAAACTTAACCATCGCGCCCACCGAGCGACCGATCCAGTTGCGCTGCTGCTCTTTGAGCGATTCGGTCCAGTCGATGGTGTTGAGGCCATCGAGCAGCCGCTGGGCGTAAGCCGTGATGCGCATCATCCACTGCCGCATGAGTTTTTGCTCCACCGGAAAGCCGCCGCGCTCCGATACGCCGTCTTTCACTTCGTCGTTGGAAAGTACCGAACCCAATCCGGCGCACCAGTTGACCGTGGCTTCGGCTACGTAGGTGAGGCGGTATTTGAGCGTAAAGGCATACTTCGCTTCCGCCGACATCGCCTTCCATTCCGCCGCCGAGAATGTGGGGACGTCCTCATCGCAGGCTGCCTGCACGCGGCTGTTGCCCCGGTGGCCGAATTCCTGAATGAGGGTTTCAATGGGTTCGGCCCGATCGGTTTTGTAGTTGTACCAACTTTTGAATAATTCCTCAAAAATCCACTGCGTCCATTTATAGTAGCCGGGATCGGAGGTGCGCACCTCCCGGTTCCAGTCGTAGCTAAAACCCAGATTTTTCAACTGCTCAATGTAGCGCGTGATATTCTGCCCGGTGGTAAGGGCGGGATGTTGCCCGGTTTGGATAGCGTACTGCTCGGCGGGAAGGCCAAAACTATCGAATCCCATCGGGTGCAACACGTTGAAACCCAGCACCCGTTTGTAGCGCGAGAAAATATCGGACGCTACGTAACCCAGCGGGTGTCCGACGTGCAGCCCCGCGCCCGACGGATAGGGAAACATGTCCAGCACGTAGTACTTGGGCCGGGTAGGATCGATATGGATACGGTACGTCTGGTGTTGTTCCCAAAACTGCTGCCATTTCTTTTCAATGGCTTGCGGATTGTATTCGTTCAGGGTGCCGGGCTGATCATTCATATAGTAGAGTACTTGGGTATCTAAGGTTCGCGTAGGGCAAAAATAGCGTTTTTAACCCTAAACCAATCCCAATCCGTAAGGTTTTAAGCAAAAGCGCAACATTTGAATTTTCATATATCATTCGGCGGCAGCAGATTCTATAATGCTAAATCTTAAATACCCAAATAAAGCACATGATCCGATAAAGCGGGGAATCCTATGCCCAATTCTTAGATAAGTTGACTTTAATTCATTGCTTTTGCCTGATGGCATTCTCTTTTTAGTCCAATTTGTAGTTAAGTTTCAAACTAAATTTATTTACCATGAAAAAAATGTTCCTTGTGGCTGTAGCCACACTTCTAAGTTATGCTGCTTCGGCGCAGGATTACGATCCCTTCTTCCGGTTGGGTATCAAGGCGGGTGCTAACCTATCCAATATCAAAGGCAATGACCTTTCACTTGGGTCGGGTACCAACGGTTTTAATTTCAAGGATGTAGACAGCCGCAATTTCGGCTTGGTCGGTGGGATCTACGCTCGTTTTGGACGTGAATTTTACGTACAGCCGGAATTGCTGATTTCTCAGAAGGGTGGTAAATTCAGCGTGTTTAAATCAGGCGTTACCAACGAAGAAGGAAAAGTAGATGTTCGTTTCAGCAATGTCGACGTACCTGTAATGTTCGGTTATCGTTTTGCCAAGATTTTCCGGGTAAATGTTGGACCGGTAGCTTCTTTCCGGTTGTCGGATAGCGGTAAAATCAGTGATTCTTTTAATAAGTATACCAACGGCAATACTTCCGCTACCTTTGACAAGAACGTAGCTATCGGCTATCAAGCCGGTGTGGGCGTAGACTTTGGCCGACTGAGCGTAGACTTGCGATACGAAGGTAATGTCAACGACGTTGTTAATATCAATTACAACAACGTTAGTACTGCTACCAAATTTGGTAAGAAGAGCAACCTAATCCAAGCCACTGTGGGCTTTGCAATTCTGTAAAGAATATAATATTGTTTAGGTTGAGGTGGTTGTCCTTTGGGACAGCCACCCTTTTTTGTGCCTTCCCAGCCTTTTAGTGCGTAGTAACCGTACGCTGAGGATTGTGCCCTTTCAGGGCTTTTGTGATGTCTGCTTTTTTGATTACAGCATACTATTGCCAGCGTTTGATATCTGCCTGTATTGCATTTGAAAAGCAGGAGATCACAGGCTATTCCAGCTATAAATCAGTAGGGATGTAAGAATTTGAAATTTAATGACCTGTACCTCGTCGCAGGAGCAAATGCTGCACACCGTATCATCATCAGCTATATACCCTGAGATTTGGAAGTATAACACGCGGGCTTCGTCTATGCGCATAGACCCTGGGGAATCAAGCGGGACAAACCGAAAGCGTCAGCACGCTCATTTATTTCATGTGGAATAAGGGCAACAAAAAAAGGCGCGAGGAATGATCCTCGCGCTTTACTTGCTATATCCTTAAAAACCTGGTCTGTTAGAAGGGCAAACGGTAACCGGCTGCCAGCTGCGTGTACTTAAAGAAGTTACGCGCTGAGACATCAATATAGAAACGTCCGTTGGCGATCTTGAACAGGTTGGCACCCAACACAATGTTGAAAGCTGCTTTGATGTTGTTCAAATCGGAATTTCCAATTTTCATCACCCCAAGTCCAAGTCCGGCGTAGGGCATAAAATCCTCCCGGTTTTTGATTTTGATATCGTAGATACCATTGGCGAAAAGCCCAAAAGCACTGCTTGATCCAAAACCGAAGAAGGCCTCCGGCATCAGGGAGAAATTAGTGTTCTTGTAACGGTAGTGGTTCCGAACACCGATGTTCAACGTAGTGGCACCACCAAGATTGAAGCCGGCAATTGCCGAAGCTCCATCGTACTTCAAAACACTAAAAAACCCATCTTGCGCCTTGGTTGGACCTTCGTATGACTGCTGCTCCTCAGTGAGATAATTGCTTGTTTTAGCGGCAGAATTGTTGTTCAGGCTGCTGTTGGCAAAAACATCCGTATCCGCGCCCGTTTTGTCAGAATCGCGGTTGTCATTATCGCGGCGGGCATTTTTGTCATTACGGTCGTTGTTGCTCATCCCGTTATTGTCACGCCCGTCGTTTTTTTTTACGTCGTTACGACCATCACGCATTTCCTGAAGCTGAGCTTTGAGATCACGCATTTCGTCCTCAAGGCCTTGCTGATAGGAACCTTTGTTGTCGCGCATGTCGCGCATTTCGTCACGTGCATTATTCCGAAACTTATCCATTGAGCGTTCGATGTCCTGCTGGTAATCCTTGTTTTTCTCCTTCACGTCGTCCATCATTGAGCGGAAGTCGTCCGATGACATTTTGATATCCTCAGGATTGTTGTTGCGGATAGCTTTGCGGTTGGCGCGATCTTCCTTATCCTGCGCGTCGCGGATTTGCTTCACTGCATCTTCCATCGAACTCTTCTCATCTTTTTTCTTCGACTCCAAGTCATTGTCGCCCTTATCTTTGGCGTCTGCAATTTCCTGGTCCAAAGATTCGATACGATCCTCGTAAGCCTTCCGCATGTTTTCACCATTGTCACGCTCCGACTTTAACTTGGTAAACTTATCGTTGGTATCAGGGCGAGCGTCGCCGTTGCGGCTACTGCCCCCATTGCTACCGAAGCTACGACCCGAGTTGTTTCCGTTGTCCCGATTGTTGCTGTTTTGGTCATACCGGGAATCGTCGTCGTTGCCATTTCTACGATTAGTATTACGATCATTGTTGTTGCGGTCATCGTAGTTACCATTCCGGGAATTGTTGTTCCGATTGTCGAAGTTCCGACCATCATTGTTGCTATTCCGAGAATTGTTGTTCCGATCGTCGTTATTACCGTTGCGATTATTATTCCGGCCATCGTTATTACCGTTGCGGTTGTTATTCCGGCCATCGTTATTACCGTTGCGGTTGTTATTCCGATCGTCGTTGTTACCATTGCGGTTGTTGTTCCGATCGTTGTAGTTGCCATTACCGTCGTTGTAGTTACCGTTGCGGTAGTCGCCGTTGGGATAGTTCTGGGAATCTCGATTGTAGTTGTCGTTGTTGCCATTGTCCCTCCGGTTCTGACGATTCTGCTGTCCGTTGCCCTGTAGATCGTCAAGCTTTTGCTCAATTGACTTCAAACGGTCTTCCAGCATCTGGATGTCCTGATCTCCCATACCATTTTGTTGGTCGCGATTATTCATACGATCGTTGTTACGATCATTCATCCGGCCGTTGTCACGTCCCGAAGAATTACTGCTGCGGCTACGTTTTACATCTTGCTCAATATCATCGAGTTCGTTGCCAAAATCAGTCGGCTTCATTTTCATTAGCAATGGATCGTCCTTTTTGTTAGCGTCTTTGTTAGAACTTTCCTCTTTCTCCTGCAAATCTTCAATCTTATTGATTTGCTTTTTAAGCGCATCCTGCTCGTCTTCCAATTCATAAGCCATCCGGCGGTCACCATTTTTGCGGGTATCTTTAATCTGGTCGTCGAGACGATCGATGCGCTTCTGGTAATCGTCTTTCAAATCTTCGGCGCGGTTTTTCTCCCGCTTCATGGTATTCATCACCAGCTCATCGTAGGATTTTTCTTTCTGAGTTTCCACATCCTTAGCGCCATTTCCAATAATAAGGTTAAGGCTCAGACCGTAAGCAAAGCTTGTAGCAAGCTGGTCGGGAGATACAGTGTTTTGAATAGAATCGTTTGACGTCAACAGCGCCTTACCATAAGCGGTAAGTTTGAGCGCACGACCCAGGGGAAAATCAAGTCCAATACCGCCGGAAGCAAATCCCTTCTTCTTAAGAGGTGTAGCGGTACTATCCGTTTGGTATCCTTTCATCGCATCAATCACACCACCACCCAGTAACAATGCAGGAGTGAGACCCTGGCCGTTGCCTAACTTAAATTTACCTTCACCACCGTACAGTGCCAATTTGGTAAACTTCGAGGTGAAAGTATCCTCAAGACCGCGCCAGTAGAAGGCACGAAGCCCTACGTAAGGGCCAAAGTTAAGTCCCGTAGCCACACCGGCATATTTCGTATTGGCGTAAGGCAGCCCCTTGCCAAAATCAAGCTGACCAGCTGTTATTTCGATCGGCAAGCTAATGCCGGAAGAGAAGTTATTGAGGTAAGCCTTGTCTACATCAGTTAACTCGCCGGGACGGCGTCCTCCCAAGTACAGGTTCAAAGAAGCCCGCACCGACCAGTTCCGCAGCATTTCATTGGAGTAATCCGAAAGCAACAGCCCGTTGGCAGTGCGCTCGGCGGCAGAAGTGAGGCTACGTACGGGGGAACCGTTGAAGGCGGTGTTGACCGCCTGTACGTTAAATGTATAACGATCACCTCCGCTGAGCTGGAATCCAGCTCCGGCAGCTACATAAATGTTCTTGTACTTGGTTAGCGTGTCGGGGCTAAGCGTTTGTACTCCGGTACCGATGGTAAGGTAAGGGACCAAACTTCCACGGCTGAGGTTAAGTTTAATGTCCCCACCCCAGCGTGTTACACCGATGTTGAATGAATCCAGCTTGGCGTTGCGCAGACCCATAGCACTCAGGCCGCTAAAATCTCGTTTGAGGTTACCTACATCTTGCAGATATGTACCCCTTAATTCGATGAACTCACCAAAGCCGAAGCCAAGGTGACCGCCCACCAGGAATCCGTCACTAATACCCGTATTTTTGTTCCAAAAAACGTATTCGCCAGTGGGCGAAATAGTATAACTGATTCCCTTGACCTGAGCGAAGCCGGGAGAGGCTGCGGCAGAAAGCAAGATCGCACAAATTGCAATCTGCTTCTTTAAATGGTTAAATGGTTTTCTCATGGTAATAATTTTTAGTGGTTACTCTTCTTTTTGCTTTTGTAAAAATATTGATAAGTAGAAATAGCCTTCAGGATGCTGGTCGTACAATTTTGAGAGACGTCCTTTCGGTAAAAGAATTTTACGCCGTTTTAGCGGCATATATTAACGCCTAAAGTTGCTCTAAAAGCGTACCAGGTGAAAATGGGAAAAGAATTGGGGAAGTAAGAAACAACTCAGGCAAGGTTCTACCCAAATTAGTATACTTTTTATTCATAGATTGGGCCTTCGGGTAGAAAGTCACATCCTATCTGACCATGGTCCGCTAAACGACCAGCGGAACCCTTCATCTTGACCACATAAATAAACTACTGCCTTATGAAAATTCCCAAAATGATCGTGGCTTTCACAAGCTTACTCCTACTCACCCAGTGTGCCCCTACTTCTCCTTCCCAAACTACCCTGCCAGGCGGCACCAATGCCCGAGTCGACGCCAACGCCCAACCTGACACTGATGACAACACGCTGGATAAAGGGTGCCCGCTCGACAAGCTACAATGGCTCTACGTCTCAGAAAAAGCCAATGTCGAAAATCAAAACGAACTAGCCGGCCAACTGGCCCAGGCCGCGCAGACCGACGCTGTTACGCTGGACCGGATGGCGGCCAATAAAAACAACAACCCGATGGTAATTTCCTCGGCTTTGAAAGCTTATGTGGAGAAAATGTCGCAAAGCAGAATACCAGTCAGCGAAGCTTTTCTGAAACAATATTCGAGCAGCCGCATGGCCATGTGCGCCGTGATGGACGCTTTACGAAGCGGCTCGATAAAGCCCGACCAAAGCTCAAGAGTGGCCGGCAATACTTTCCGTGAGGTAGCAAAATCATTTGAAAGCCTCAAAACAAATTGACTCAAATGAAACACTTTTCTACCATGATTTCGGTACAGAAAAGCCTTCCAGCGCGACCATGTTTGCGCCATGCTAAAAGATTTATAAGCAAAAGGTTACCGATTCGCGGCGTTGGTTTACCCGGACACTGGTCAATTTACGACGACCTTACGGCGGCGGGTCTGGTGTTAATCCATCGAGCGCTTCGCCAGCCTCGGCCTAACCGTCCAGATTACCGAACCCGACGTGTTGGTGCATCCCAAAGGCTGGAATCGTCGCGAACGCCGCGCCAGCCATACAACGGCCTTTACGCCCGAAAAGGAACAATTTCATGTCGATAAATATAATATGATTTTTGAAGTATTATGCGAGCACAAGGCGCAGATATCCGGCGTTCCATTCTGGAACATTTCCGAGCGTCACTTCTGGCTCGATACTTTCCCCCTAAAAGGCCCGAAGGATTTACCTTTGCTTTTCGATTAGGAGTATTAACCCCAAAAAGCGTTTTGGGAGGTAGTCAATTTCAACAATTGACACTACGCTGCACAGCCATTCTTCGGTAAAATGAAATTTTTAAAAACATCCTTTTTATTCCTTTTTTTGTCCGTTTCGATTATGGTAGGTTTCAACACGGCCAATACCACTCAGGATAGTGCTGACTCATCAGCTGTCGCCGAAACAGCAATGATGATCGATGGGCATAATGCTCGCAATTCGCTCGACTACGCGGGTACTTACACCGGAATGTTGCCCTGCGCCGATTGTGAAGGAATCGAGGTTTCGCTAACGCTATACACGGATAGCACCTATCACAAGACCAGCACCTATTTGGGAAAAGACTCCCCCAGAAGCTTTGAGGAACAAGGAAAGTATCGCTGGGACGAGGCGGGCAGAAACATCCGACTAGAAGGTCAAGAAGCTCCCAATCAGTATTTGGTAGGCGAAAACAGGCTGGTACTGTTGGATATGTCTGGCAAAAAAATCGAAGGCGACCTGGCCAAAATTTATGTACTCACAAAATAACACCGTGTCCAGATACGACATTTGTATTGCATAAAAATGGAATAATTGGTACTATTGCGGTCAAAACTGAGACCACTACCCATGAAACAAGGTGTTGCCGTTGCTACTGAGTCGAGCGCCAAACTTCTGAATCGCAAAGACCTCATTGCTTATTTTCTCGTAGCTGGCACGGGGGCTATCGTGCAACTTGTGGCGAGCAGCCTTTTTCAAGATTGGTTCTCCATCACTTTTCAGCAGTCCATTTGGCCCTCCTATCTACTCTCGTTGATTGTCGGTTTTGTCCTTACCAAGCTATTTGCGTTTGACGCCCGTCGAACTAATCAGACGAATCGTGAAATGGTGAAGTTTTTCATGGTGGCACTTTTTTCGGGCTTCGTGACCGATCTGGCGACCCGATTTGCCATTACCATCATTGATGCCTCCTTCCCCACTCTGACTTGGCATATTCCCCTATCTACCAAGGTAGTGAACATTAGCCAAATGGCAAGTTACGTTTTTGGCATGGGATGTAGCTTCATCAGCAACTACACCCTGCACAAAACTTTCACCTTCAAGAGCACCGGCTTTTACGATCGCTTGAAAATGCTTATCAAGTAAGCATAAGCGCTATCACATTCTTTCCAGAATTACCGCCGACGCTCCTCCCCCGCCGTTGCAAATTGCCGCCAGTCCGTAACGTGCCTTTTTTTGTTGAAGGACGTTCAGCAACGTTCCTATAATGCGTCCGCCCGAGGCACCAAGCGGGTGACCGAGCGATACGGCGCCACCAAAGACATTGGTCTGGTCCGGGCTCACGCCTAACTCTTTCATAAAAGCAAGTACTACCACCGAAAACGCCTCATTGACTTCAAAATAGTCGATGTCGCTCAACGACATACCCGCGCGTGCAAGTACTTTTCGGGTAGCGGCAATGGGCGTCGTGGTGAACCAAATTGGCTCTTGCTCGGCGTCGGCGCAGGCCACGATTCGTGCCAGCGGGGTCAAATTCAATTCTATCACCTTACGACCGCTCGCCAAAACGAGCGCTACCGCACCGTCGTTGATCGTGGAGGCATTGGCCGCCGTGACGCTGCCTTCGGGGGAGAAAGCGGGCCTCAGCGTCGGTATTTTATCGAACTTTACGCGCTTGTACTCTTCGTCTTCGCTCATTATGATGGATTCTCCTCTCCGTTGCGGAATCTCGACCGGCACGATCTCGGCTTTCAAATACCCTTTTTCGGTAGCCTCAGCGCTCCGTTGATAAGAACGAATGGCGTACTTGTCCTGCTGCTCACGGCTGATTTCGCGTTGGATGGCCGTACGGTCGCCGCACATGCCCATTGCCTGATTATCGTACGCATCGCTAAGACCGTCGCGGGATAAGCCGTCTATCAATTTGCCGTCGCCGTACCCATAACCATAGCGGGCGTTGGGTAGGTAAAAGGGAATCTGCGACATGTTTTCCATTCCGCCGGCCACGATCAAATCTGCTTCGCCGAGGCGAATGGACTGTGCTGCTATTGCCGCCGCTTTCATACTCGATGCACACACTTTATTAACCGTCGTACAAACGGTTTCGTGGGGCAATCCTGCCGCCAAAGCAGCCTGCCGGGCGGGTGCCTGGCCCAGATTGGCTGAAACCACGTTGCCCATGTACACTTCCTCAATGAGGCTGGGATCAAGTTTTATTTTGTCAATTGCTCCTTTGATGGCAATGCCGCCCAGATGGGTTGCCGACAGGCTGGACAGAGCACCGCCGAAACTACCGATGGGGGTTCGGGCATTCGCCACTAAATATACTTCTTCCTGCATGATTTAATAAGCTGGTTAAGTTTTCTCAAAAATACAATCTATTCCTCATCTACGGGTAAATGCACGCTCCCTACCTTTCATCTCACCTTTGCCCAAACGTAATAAACGATGTCAAAAGGGAAAAGATTGCTGACGCCTTTTCTTGGAAAATCAATAATCCTATTGTACGTTTGTGACGTGACTCATACTGAGCCACTTTCTTTTTGGCCCTTTACTCTACTAAAATACTATACTAAATAGACCTTTGGAAACCCCCTCCCTCGTCCCGTCTATTCAGGAAACTAAGCCAAAGGCTGCCTGGCAGACTTTGAACGCGGTAAAAATCGCCACGGGTGACCCCTTGGAGGACCGTCGATTGGCGGCAGCAGCGCGGCAACAAGGTTACGTCGTTTTCCTACCTGACCTGCCTGGCGAGTCGGATGCGGTTTTTGCCAGTGCAATGTACAAAACAGCGGCGGGTGAGGAAATTTTAATCGAACCAAGGAATAGTACAAATTCTTTTACGGCCTTTAAAAAAATTTCCAGTCGGCTTTCGGAATTAGTGCTGCGCCAGCGCAGTCGCACCGAAATCATGGTCAACATCTTTTCGGCCCTGGCTCTGATGGTGATCGGTCACCTGATTTTCAGCTACGCCAGCCTGGACCAACTGGGCCTGGTATGGACAAGCTTGCTGGAAGACGAGGATTTCTTCTATTATCTATTAGGCGGCTTCATTGCCCAAATGATCGACGGGGCTTTGGGCATGGCCTACGGCGTCACCGCTACTACGTTTCTGCTCACACTGGGCATTCCGCCGTCGGTGGCGAGCGCGAGCGTCCACTCGTCTGAGATTTTCACCAGCGGGGTATCGGGCTACATGCACCTGAAATTTGGGAATGTAAACAGCAAGTTGTTCAAAACGCTGCTCATTCCCGGCGTCATCGGGGCAATTGTGGGGGCTTACGTACTCACATCGCTCGAAGAATACGTGTACATTATCAAGCCGATCGTGGCGGTTTACACGTTGATTCTGGGTATTTTAATTATTAAAAAAGCCTTGAAAAAGCGAATCGAAAAGCGGCCATTCAACAAAATCGGCTGGCTGGCCCTGCTGGGCGGCTCTATGGACGCCATCGGCGGCGGCGGTTGGGGGCCAATCGTGTCCTCGACGCTCATCGCGCGCGGGCGGCATCCCAAGTACACCATCGGTTCGGTGAACCTGACGGAGTTTTTCGTGTCGCTGGCTAGTTCGGTGACGTTCATCACGCTCATTGGCTTTTCGCACTGGCAGGTCATCGTCGGACTGATCCTGGGCGGTATGGTGGCGGCCCCGATCGCCGCCAACCTGTCGCGGCGTTTACCCATCAAGACGATGATGATTTTGGTCGGAATCGTGGTAATTGTGGTAAGTTTGAGAATTATTTACGCGGTAGTCCTCAATTATTATTGATCTATAAAATGAAGAAGCAGACCAAAGCCATTCGTACCCAAACGCCGCAAACGCACTTTCGGGAGCACTCCACGCCGCTTTTCCTGACCAGTAGTTTCACCTTTGAAACCGCCGAGCAGGGAAAAGCGCTCTTTGACGAAACGGAGAAGGGAAATTTATACAGTCGCTTCTCAAATCCGACCGTGCAGGAGTTCGTAGACAAAGTGTGTATGCTGGAAGACTGCGAGGATGGTGTGGCCACCGCCACGGGTATGGCCGCAGTGTTTGCCAGTTTTGCCGCCCACCTGCAGGCGGGCGACCACCTTATCGCCAGCCGGGCATTATTCGGTTCGGCGCACCAGATCATCACGCAGATTCTGAGCAAGTGGAACATCACCCACACCTACCTCGACGCCTCGGCCCCCGAAGCAGAGTGGGAGGCAGCCATTCAACCCAACACCAAAATGGTGTATGTCGAGACGCCCTCGAATCCCGGCCTGGAACTGGTCGATATGGCGATGATCGGTAAGCTTTGCCAAAAACATAAGCTAATTTTCAACGTGGACAACTGCTTCGCCACGCCCGCTTTGCAGGTTCCCGCCGAGTTTGGGGCGCACCTGGTGGTACACTCAGCCACGAAGTTCATGGAAGGACAGGGCCGCGTGTTGGGCGGAATCGTAGTGGGAACGGAGGAGCACATCAAGCCGTTGAAGTTTTTCTGTCGGCAGACGGGCCCTTCGATGTCGCCCTTTAACGCCTGGGTGTTATCCAAGAGTCTGGAAACGTTGGACTTACGCATGGAAAAGCACTGCGCCAATGCCCTGCAACTGGCCGAGGCTTTGGAAAAATTACCGGAGATCAAGCAGGTGAATTATCCTTTCTTGCCCTCGCACCCGCAGTATGAACTGGCTAAGCAGCAGATGAGCGCGGGCGGAGGTATAATTACCATTGATTTAGAAGGCGGATTTGAGCGGGTAAGTGCTTTTGTGAAGGCGCTGCAAATTCCGTCGCTCTCGGCCAACCTGGGCGATACGCGCACCATTATTACGAACCCCTACACCACGACGCACTCCAAACTGAAACCGGAGGAGAAAGCGAGTCTGGGGATCACGGAAGGGCTGATTCGCATTTCGGTGGGGCTGGAAGCAGTGGAGGATTTGATCGAGGATTTTACGCAGGCGGCGCGAGTGAGTTCTTTGTCACAGGTGAGCCAATGATTTACAAAATATGACATTAACCGAAACATACACCACCACTTCCCTCCTCGAACTAATCGCCGATAAATCCGAGGTCGAAGCCCTGCGGCTATTGACCGAATTATTTCCCGGACAAGTGGCCTTTTCCAGCAGTCTGGGATACGAAGATCAGGTGATTACGGATCTGATCTTGAAAAACGATTTGCCCGTTCGGATTTTCACACTGGATACGGGGCGGTTGTTTGAGGAAACGTACAAAACCTTACAGCGTACCAACCGCCGCTACGACACCAAACTGGAAGTGGTGTTTCCAAAGCACGAAGCGGTGGAAAATCTGTTGAGCGAAAAGGGGCCGTATAGTTTTTACGACTCCGTCGAAAATCGTAAGGAGTGCTGCTTTATTCGTAAAGTCGAGCCGCTGAATCGGGCGTTGGGAAATGTCAAGATATGGGTGACGGGCATCCGGGCTGAACAGTCGGGCAATCGGCAGGAAATGCAGTCCATCGAGCGGGACGAGGAGCATGATTTGTTTAAGTTTCATCCGCTCTTGTCTTGGAGTTTCGATAAAGTTCAGGAATACGTGAAAGCGCAGGATGTTCCTTACAATTTGCTACACGACAAAGGCTTTGTCAGCATCGGCTGTGCGCCCTGCACCCGCGCCATTCAGCCCGGCGAAGATTTCCGCGCGGGCCGCTGGTGGTGGGAGGATGAAAGCAAGAAAGAATGTGGCCTTCATGCAAAATAAGTTAGTGAGTTTTTGAAAAAAGACCTCTACGTTCAGAATAGAAATCATCCAAAATAATGACGAAGATTCAACTCGACTATCTCGACCAACTAGAAGCGGAAGCAATCTATATCATGCGGGAAGTTGCGGGACAATTTGAAAGACCTGCGCTTTTGTTTTCCGGCGGAAAAGATTCCATCACCTTGGTGCGTTTGGCCCAAAAAGCTTTCGCTCCGGCGAAGATTCCCTTTACGCTGGTTCACGTGGATACTGGCCATAATTTCGAAGAAGCCCTCAATTACCGCGATGAGTTGGTAGAAAAACTCGGGGCCAAACTGGTGGTGCGCTACGTGGAAGACACTATTAAAGCCAAAGGCTTGCAGGAGCCGACGGGTAAGAACGCTAGCCGCAACTGGCTGCAAACCTACACCTTGCTGGATACGATAGAAGAATTTGAGTTCGATGCCTGCATCGGCGGGGCGCGGCGCGATGAGGAAAAGGCCCGCGCCAAGGAGCGCATCTTTTCGTTTCGTGACGAATTTGGCCAGTGGGACCCCAAGCGGCAGCGGCCTGAGCTTTGGAATTTGTTCAACGGACGCATCCACAAAGGAGAGAACGTTCGCGTGTTCCCGATTTCCAACTGGACGGAACTGGACGTGTGGTCCTACATCCGGCGCGAGAACATCACATTGCCCAGCATCTATTTCGCCCACGACCGCGAGTGCATCCTGCGTGACGGGCGACTACTCAACAATACGCCTGTCATTCAGACCGACGAAAACGACCAAATCGTAACGCGCCGCGTCCGCTTCCGCACCGTGGGCGACATGACCTGCACTGCCGCCGTGGAATCAGACGCCGCCACGCTCGATGAGGTAGTGGCCGAAATCACCGTCTCCCGCATCAGTGAGCGCGGCGAAACCCGCATCGACGATCAACAGACGGAAGCGGCAATGGAGGATCGGAAGAAAGTAGGGTATTTTTAAGTTAGTTGACAGTTGACGATGGACAGTTGATAGTGATTTTTGCTACCGCTAGAAATCATTCTATCATTCACTCATTCTATCATTCAAAATTAAGCTTTGGATTTACTAAGATTTATCACCGCCGGCTCCGTTGACGACGGCAAAAGCACCCTCATCGGTCGCCTGCTTTTCGATACCAAAAACATTCTGGCCGACCAGATGGAGGCCATCGAAAGGGCCAGTAAAAGTCGCAATGACGGCGAGATCGACCTCGCGCTGCTCACCGACGGACTGCGGTCCGAGCGGGAGCAGGGCATCACCATCGACGTGGCCTACAAATATTTCCAAACGCTGAAGCGCAAGTTTATCAGCATCGATGCGCCGGGTCATATTCAGTACACCCGCAATATGGTCACGGGCGCCTCCAATGCCGATCTCGCCATTATTTTGGTGGACGCCCGGCAGGGCGTAGCCGAGCAAACGCGCCGACACTCACTGATTGCCTCCATGCTCGGTATCCCGCATGTGGTGGTGGCCATAAACAAGATGGATTTGGTGGATTATTCGGAAGACCGCTTTCTGGAAATCGCTCAGTCGTATCAGGAACTATCAAAGAAATTAAAGATCAAAGACTTGACCATCGTCCCCGTGAGCGCTTTGAACGGAGACAATGTAGCTGAGCCGTCGCCGAATATGCCTTGGTACGCGGGTGAAACAATGCTCTCGGTGCTGGAAAACGTCAACGTACTCAGCGACCAGAACCTCACCGACGGAAGATTTTCGGTGCAGTACGTGGTTCGTCCCCAAACCGACGAACACCACGATTACCGGGGTTACGCCGGGCGCATTCAAAGCGGCACGTTTCGCAAAGGCGACCGCATCACGGTCTATCCGTCGGAACAAACTTCCACAATCGAGAAAATCGAGAAGGGCGGTCTGGAAGTCGAGGAAGCTTTCGCTTCGCAGTCGGTGACGCTATTGCTGAGCAGCGACATTGACATCAGCCGGGGCGACTTGCTGGTGACCTCCGATAACCAGCCACCCATCCTGAGCCAGGATTTGGAGACACTGATTTGCTGGATGGACGACCGGAAAGATCTCAAAGTGGGCAATAAATATAATTTGCAGCACGGAACCAGTCGGACCCGTTGCTCGGTTCGGAGTATAGATTATCGCGTGGACATCAACACTTACGAGAAAATCGAGGAGGTCGAAAGTCTCAAACTCAACGACGTGGCCCGCGTGGTACTGCGTACTGCCAACCCCATTGCCTACGATCCCTACCTGAAAATCCGCGCCAACGGCGCCGCCATCCTGATCGACGAAACCTCGAACGTGACGGTGGGAGCCTGCATGGTGGAGTAAGGGGCGCCAGATTTTGGATATTGGATTTTAGGCTTTCTTGTTCTTTAACCAGCTAATCCAGAGTCCAACGTCCAATATCCAGAATCGAAAACGCTACTATTCCCATAGACTTATAGATTTTATGAATAATCTGACGCTTACCGACAACGTATCCACCGCCGCCCGGCGAGACATTTTTGAACTACAGGAAAAAATCGATGCCTTCGCCAATGGGGACGGGCCGGAAGAGGCTTTCCGAAAGTATCGCCTGGCTCGCGGCGTGTACGGACAGCGGCAGCCGGGTGTGCAGATGGTTCGAATCAAGCTGCCCTACGGCTACCTGACCGCCGACCAATTGGTGCGCATCGCGGACTCGTCCGACAAATTCGCTACGGGCAATCTGCACGCCACCACGCGGCAGGACATTCAACTCCACTTCGTGAAACTGGCCGATTCGCCACAGTTGTGGGCCAATCTGGAAGATGCCGGTATCACCCTCCGGGCCGCCTGCGGCAACACCGTCCGCAATGTGACGGCATCGGCCACGGCGGGCATCGATCCCGACGAGCCGTTCGACGTGTCGCCCTACGCCCAGGCAATTTTCGAGTACTTTTTGCGCAATCCCATCGCGCAGGAAATGGGCCGTAAGTTTAAGATATCCCTTTCCGCTTCGGACCAGGATTCTGCGCTGGGGTTTATGCACGACGTGGGCTTGATTGCAAAAATGGGGCAAAACGATAAGGGCGAAACCATCAAAGGCTTCAAAGTCGTGATTGGCGGCGGCCTTGGCGCGCAGCCCTATCCTGCTCAAACGGCCTACGAGTTCCTGCCCGATGACCAGGCGATTCCGTTCATAGAAGCGGTTATCCGCGTCTTTGACCGCTACGGCGAGCGGACGCGCCGACACAAGGCCCGGATGAAATTTCTGCTCAATGACTTGGGGCTGGAAAAGATGCTGGAACTAGTGCAGGAAGAATGGAAAGCCTTAAAAAGCAAAACCTATGCCGTGCCGGGCATCGATTTTTCCTGGGGAAATCGGGCCGAGAGAAAATCGCGGAGCAAAGATGAAATTCTTGCCCTGGCCGACACGCAGCTAGAAGTTTCTAAAAAAGAAATTTTCAATAATTGGCTGGCGACCAACGTTTTTGAACAAAAACAAAAAGGCTGGTACGGCGTGTATTTGCGCGTGTTGCTGGGCGATATGCACTCGGATATCGCCCGCCAACTCGCCGAAGTCATGCGGCAGTACGCCGCCGATGACCTACGCGTGACGATCAATCAGGGCTATCTCATGAAATTTGTGAAGGCCGAGGATTTGCCCGCGTTGTTCCAGGCGCTCAGTCAACTCGGATTAGCTGATCCGGGCTTCGACAGCACCGCCGACATCACGACCTGCCCTGGCACGGACACCTGTAATCTGGCGATTTCGAGCAGCTACGGCATCACGCGAGCGCTGGAAGCGATGATGAAGGAGGAGTACCCTGATTTGATTTTCAACAACGACATCAAGATAAAAATCAGCGGCTGCATGAACGGTTGCGGGCAGCACAGTCTGGCCAACATCGGCTTTCACGGCAGTTCGATCAAGAACGGTAAACTGGTGCTTCCGGCCTTGCAGGTGATTCTGGGCGGCGGCTTTACCGGTGCGTTCAGCGAGGGGCAGATGGGTGACAAGGTCATCAAGCTCCCCTCCAAGCGCGGCCCGCAGGCTTTGGGTACGCTGCTGGATGACTACCAAACCAACGCCTACGAAGACGAGTACTTCAACCAGTACTACGCCCGGCAGACCAAGAACTACTTTTACCAACTCCTGAAACCCATCGCCGACCTCAGCGAGGTTCGCGACGACGAGTACCGCGATTGGGACCACGATGAGATGTACAAGACGGAAGTCGGCGTGGGCGAGTGCGCGGGCGTAATGATCGACCTGGTAGGAACCACGCTCATCGAGGCCGACGAAAAACTGGCGCTGGCCCACGAAATGCTGGCCGAGGGCGTGTGGGCCGATGGCATTTACCACGCTTACAACACCTTCATCACCGGTGCCAAAGCGCTGCTGATCGGGGAAGGCATATCGACTAACTCGCAGCATGGCATGGTGAAAGAATTCGAAGAGAATTTTGGCAAAAACTTCTTTCCCGAAGCCGATGGAGACAGCAAGCCGTTTTCACAGCTAGTTTTCAGCATTAATAAAAATGAACCGACGGAGGCCTTTGCGCGAGAGTTCGTGGGAGAAGCCGATAACTTTTGCCATAAAGTAAAAGCCTTCCGCGCCGGGCAACTTTTGGAGAATTCTGAACCCGTTTTACAAGAATTGGTATTTGGCCAAGACAGTTAATTAGTGGACTATTGACAGTTGACCATGGACAGTGCTTTCGACTCGGAAACACTCTAAGCAAACCTTGTAAAACACTGTATCCAAAAATTGAAAAATAATGAAACTAACCTTAATCGGTGCCGGACCCGGCGACCCTGATCTGATAACCTTGAAAGGCGTAAAGGCTTTGCAAAAGGCGAAAGTCGTACTGTACGATGCCCTCACGCACCCCGATTTGCTGGATCATTGCCCTGAATCCTGCGTGAAAGTCCACGTGGGCACGCGCTTCGGCAAGCACAGTTGCAGCCAGGACGTTATTAACTACCTCATCGTGGAAAACGCCTACCAGTACGGCGAGGTAGTGCGGCTCAAAGGCGGCGATCCTTACGTGTTTGGCCGAGGCTTCGAGGAAGTGGAGTACGCTGCCAAACACGGCATCGAGTCGGAGGTGATTCCGGGAATTTCCAGCAGCTACGCCGTACCTGCTTTGGTGGGCATTCCGCTGACGTCGCGCGGCGTGAGCGAGAGCTTTTGGGTGGTGACGGGCACTACCAAAACGCACAAAATATCGGGTGACTTGGCTTTGGCGGCGCAATCGACGGCTACGGTAGTAGTGCTGATGGGCGTTAATAAACTACCCGAGATTGTAGAAACCTACTCGGAACTGGGTAAGCTCAATGAGTCAATCGCCATTATTCAAAACGGCTCGTTACCAGACGAGAAAATCGTAACGGGGAAGATTAGCAATATTTTACCTTTGGCCCAAATCAGTGGCATCGGTTCCCCAGCCATCATTGTCATCGGCCCGGCGGCGGCTTTACCCGATTCAGCGGCGGGCTGCGCGCGGCAGGTGACCAGGGCAGATTTGATGTCGTGAAAGCTTGCCGATCAAGTCTACTTTTCTAAGGCAGCCAGCGAAGCAAATTAGTCCAGTGCAGTTGGCTACTATAGCCTTTGAACTCGATCATATAAATGGCCGCAGCCAGTACTAAATAACTGATGGCCAACCATATTTTCTTCTGTTCGTAGAGCGGCCGATTGTGAAAATATTCGTAGACCATCGAAGCCGAGAATCCTACGACCATCAATACGATACAAAGTACACCTGCATCGGGGCGATAGTGATGGTAAGTATGTAAGGCCGGGGCACCCAAAGCCAGGTACAGCAGCCAAAAGCCGAAGCCCATGCGGTAGAGATAGACGCTCAGGCGACGGTCGTTCTTGATATCCAATAGTCCTTCAAACATCGTTCGAGTGGGTTTAATTTTTTATTGATCGAAGTACGTTCGAATGAAAAGTGAAGGTAGCAATCTTTGCAAACATCTCCAACAATCCGCCAACGCTCCCGGATTTTCTATATTTTTGTAATTTCGCCTAAACCGCAATATTTCGGAAACCTAGCGTAAAGCCGTGTCCCACAAGCCCGTCAAATTTCTGATATTGCGTTTTTCATCGATTGGCGACATCGTTCTTACCACGCCCGTGATTCGCTGTCTCAAACAGCAATTCCCCTACGCCCAAGTTCATTATTTTACCAAAGTCCAGTTCAAAACACTCCTGGAAGAAAATCCGTACGTAGATAAACGTTGGTACCTTGACGGCAATTTGAATGAACTAATTCCCGAACTCCGGCACGAGAATTTCGCTTACATCATCGACCTGCACCACAACATCCGTACCCAACGCATCAAGCTTGGGCTTGGGGTGAAATCGTACAGTTTCAATAAGCTGAACGTGCAGAAATGGCTGCTCACGCAATTTAAATTTAACGTCATGCCACCCGTCCACATCGTGGAGCGCTACTTGGCGACGGTCGCACCGTTGGGTGTTGTCAACGACAACCGGGGGCTCGATTATTTTATTCCTTACCGCGACGAAATCGAAGCCGACTGGTTGCCTCCCTCCCACCGCAGCGGATTTGTGTCCTACGCTATTGGCGGACAGCACGCTACCAAGAGGCTTCCTGTAAAACGCATGATCGAGCTTTGCCAAAAAATAAACTTCCCGACGATTTTATTGGGTGGACAGGAAGATTTTGCAACGGGAGAAGAAATCCGGGCGGCACTGGGCGACCGATTGATTTTCAACGCCTGCGGTAAGTGCAGCCTCAACCAATCGGCTTCTCTCGTGCGGCAATCGCTTTGCATTTTTACGCACGATACGGGTTTGATGCACGTTGCGGCAGCATTCAAGAAAAAGGTGTATTCAATCTGGGGAAATACGACGCCGCTGTTCGGGATGTATCCCTACCAAACGCCGCACGTCATTTTGGAAAACAACGCGCTTTCCTGCCGTCCGTGTTCCAAGATTGGCTACGCAAGGTGCCCCAAAGGCCACTTCAAATGCATGAACGAGTTATTGTTCGATTTTGAGATCAAAGAATTAAACTGACATCATGACCAGAAAAATAAATATCGGCCTCATCCAGATGAGCTGTACGGCCGATTTAAGCACTAATTTTCAGAAAGCCACCGGTAAGATCCGGGAGGCCGCCTTTCAAGGCGCTCAGATTATCTGCTTACAGGAATTATTCAAATCGCTCTACTTCTGTGACGTCGAGGACCACGCTAATTTCGACCTGGCCGAAGCCATTCCCGGTCCCTCGACCGAGGCCATGGGCGCATTGGCCGCCGAGTTGGGCGTTGTGATTATTGCTTCGCTGTTCGAGCGGCGGGCGCAGGGGCTGTACCACAATACGACCGCCGTGCTCGATGCCGACGGAAGGTACCTGGGTAAGTACCGCAAGATGCACATCCCCGATGATCCGGGGTATTACGAGAAATTTTACTTTACGCCCGGCGATGCCCCCACCGACGGCACCGCCGGTTCGGATGAGACCGGCTACCGGGTTTTCGATACCAAATTTGCCAAAATTGGCGTGCTCATTTGCTGGGATCAGTGGTACCCCGAAGCCGCCCGCATCACGAGTCTGATGGGCGCCGAAATATTATTTTACCCCACCGCCATCGGCTGGGACAAGCGCGAAACCGACCTCGTCACCAACGAGGAGCAATACGGCGCCTGGCAAACGATCCAGCGCAGCCACGCCGTCGCCAACGGGGTATTCGTGGTGGCCGTCAATCGGGTAGGCACGGAGGGTGACCAGTCGTGTTGGGGCGGATCGTTCGTCGCCAATCCGCACGGGCGACTGCTATACCTGGCTCCGCACGAGGGAGAAGTTGTTCATACGCAAGAAATCGACCTAGCCGTGATCGACCACTACCGCACGACCTGGCCTTATTTCCGGGATCGACGCGTGGATTCCTACCAGCCGATTACGCGGCGATATATTGATTGATAAAATTAAAATGCGCTCCCATGATAGTATCAAATGATACTATCATACCTCACCGATACATGAAAAAAGAATGGCTCTTTATGCTACTCATCCTCTCTGCGCTGTCCTCTACAGCGCAACGTAAAGACAACCCATGTGTTTACGAATACCTGTTACAAGAAAATAATCAGGAAGAAACGTTAAAATTGTATCGATCCCTCTACGATTTTCGTGCTGGTGATGCAGTGGCGAGTATAGGGGCGGGAAGCGGGAGTAAAGAAGTAGTTTATTCCATGATGGCGGACAGTCTTGTATTTTATTTGCAAGATATAGATTCAACTTGTTTGACTTCTAGAAGAATAAAATCCACGATAACCCTGCTTTATAGCGCAGCCCACCGAACGCCCACGGCTACTTTTATAACAACTATCGGAACAGAAAAGGGAACCAAGCTGCCAATTGCCTTTTTTGACAAGGCTATTATCGAAAACACGCTCCACGAATTAACGTACCCAAAATCTTTGCTCCAAAGTATTCATACAAACCTGAAAAAGGACGGTTTTTTATACATTCAGGACCTGATTGCCAGGAAACCCGGGGAAAAACACCGGGGTTGTAAAAAGCCACTTTTCACCGAGCAGGCGTTGGTCCAGCTTCTTGATGAAACAGGTTTTCGCTTGTTGAACGTGACAGAAGTTTTTAAGAACAATGCACAACACAGGTCGTACAAGTTTTCGGTAGCGCCCTGAATCTTTTAAAGCGTCTTTTCGAAAAATCACCACCCTTCTCCCCCTTCCCAAAGTTTGTAAATCACGTTTCCGATGATCAATAAACCTGCAAATAAAAACATGGCCATTACCGGGTAAGGCACCCCTACTTGTCCCACGCTCAATACGGCGATGTCCCGCTCCGCATCATAGTTGATATCGATACTATCTTGCCGGGCAATTTGACGAAAGTGCCGGTTCGAACTGCTCAGACAATACGTTTTTCCCAGGTAGGAGACAAGGATTTTATTGGGAACCTTCACGGTGCCGGCACCTTTTCTACGGTCCACGATGGGTACCTTGATCAAGGGGCTATGCTGCTGCACGTACGCCATCTCCTCTCCATTATGGTACAAACTGTAGGTAAATCCGATGATTATAAATCCCAGCGCAAAAAAAATACCTGCCTTTATCCACAGGTGGATATTTATCCTGCGCGGTACTCTGTTAGCTTTCATCGGTTGGTAAATTTTAATTTTTGGGAGGAAGATCAAAAATAAAAAATTAATCGAGGTAGTTTTGCTCTCTGTTTACAAAACGAATCACAACGCTTGAAAAATCACACCACCGCCCCTACCCTGACGCCTAAACAGCTTGGCTTTCAATTCCCCGCCGAATGGCAACCGCACCGCGCGACATGGCTCACGTTTCCGCACAACGAAGCGTCGTGGCAGGGTGAGCGGCTGGCCAAAATGCGGCCGCAGTACCTAGCTTTTATCAAAGCGATTAGTCAGGGCGAGAAGGTGGGAATTATTGCCAATGATGAGACGCTTAAAGCTTTTATCGTTCAGGAATTGGAGGCTATTGGTGTAGATTCGGGACAAATAGAATTCGTAGTAAAGCCTACTAACGACGCCTGGTGCCGCGACCACGGTCCGGCCTTTCTGCGCAATCCCGAAACCGGACAGCGGATGGTAGTCGACTGGGGCCACAACGCCTGGGGCGGCAAGTACCCGCCCTACGACGATGATGACCGCACGCCGCTGGCCGTGGCCGAGCACCTGGGCTTGCTGACGGTGCAGCCTGGCATCGTGATGGAAGGCGGTTCGGTGGAATTCAATGGCGCGGGGAGTTTGCTGACGAGCCGCTCTTGCCTGCTCAACCCAAACCGAAATCCCGATTTGAATCAGGGACAAATTGAAGAGTACCTCTACAATTATTACGGCGTAGAGCAAATCCTGTGGGTCGAGGACGGCATCGTGGGCGATGACACTGACGGCCATATTGACGACACCACGCGCTTCGTCAATGAAGATCCGGTGGTAACCTGCGTCGAATCCGATAAGAACGACGACAACTACGCCGTGCTGCAAACAAACCTGAAATTGCTCAAAAAGA
Organism: Cytophagales bacterium; assembly: GCA_038242095.1. Lineage (GTDB taxonomy): Bacteria > Bacteroidota > Bacteroidia > Cytophagales > Spirosomataceae > Persicitalea. Next base: position 24,744 of record JBBSSJ010000001.1, on the reverse strand, counting down.
TGCGACTCCTGAATGACAAGCCGCTGAATGTGATCGAGCTTCCGATGCCGAAGGCGGTTATGTTCGACGACTTTCGTACGCCGGGTTCTTACGCCAACTTCCTGATTTGCAATGCGGGCGTGATCGTGCCTGTTTTTGAAAACCCCAATGACCAAATCGCGCTGGATATTCTGGAAAAAGTCTTTCCTGACCGGCCACTAATTCCGCTTTCTGCCACCGAAATCATTTGGGGACAAGGTAGTTTTCATTGCCTGAGCCAACAGGAGCCGATCTAGGAATTTAGGAAAAACATACCACGAAGATCAAGCATTTGCAAGCAAATGCGCGATCTCCTCCGGGCTGGCGGTACCAGTTTGGTGAAGTTTCTGCACGGTGACAGCGGCGGCCAGATTGGCTAGTTCAAGGGCAACCGGGATCGCGACTTTTGCTCCTGTACAAGCGGAGAAAGCCGCCACGGCCGTATCGCCCGCCCCAACCGGATCGATCGGACCGGGTAGCGAAAAGGCGGAGTAGTGATGTGTTGTCTCACCCTCGACATGAAGCATACCGTGCTCCGCCCGCGTAATGAGGATGGGCCCCTCCATTATCTTAGTAAGCTTTTTCCCGTGCAATATACAATCGTCGTCCGTCCAGTTTTCGGGCCCTCTCATCCCCAGTAATCGCGCCAGCTCGGCGGTATTCACTTTGAGTGTGACACCGCGCAACCCTAACCCGTAAGTCCGCATATCAGCCAAAACGTACACCTCCGGGTATTGGCCTATGAGTTCATTAAGGCTCAAAACACGCGCTTCGGTCAGGAGCGGATTGTCAAACTGCTGATTGATTATGAGCACGTCCAGGTCGGACATCCTTGCTTTGAGCTTGTCTATAATCTTCACAAAATCGTCAGTCTGGAGCCTATTCTGAACACCAAAATCAAGGCGATTCTGCTCTTGCCCTTCTTGCATTGGCTTGGTATAGGTGCAAGTTTCCCAACCCTCCTCCAGGCGGATGATCCCACTCGTATCGACCTTCTTTTCCTGTAGTAAAAAAAGCAACTCCCGCCCAAAAATATCGTTTCCAATGGCTCCGAAGACCTCAATTTCTCCCACCCCTAAGGCCGCCAGATTCTGCACTACGTTCCCTGCCCCGCCGAGTGATGTACGCGACTGCGTTCCCCACCATACTTCCAGACTGGTTTCCAGCGAGTGTTCACCCGTGCGTTTTTGCACATCAAAATAGAAATCGACCGCAAAATCACCAATCACCCCGACGCGGAGTTTTCTGATTTTCTCAAAAACGGGCTTCAGTTCAGCAGCTTGCATGTTGATTGGTCAGAGGTCCTTGGGCGGTTGATTCAATCGTTCACCACAATGGAAGCAGTAGTCGGCCCGCTCTGGGTGACCCCTTGTCAGGCAATTGGGGCAGCTGATTCCATAGTCTCTCTTTCGGTTGAGGCCGTAGCTTCTGCTGAGCTCGTTGGAAACAATTCCGGTCGGAATGGCAATGATGGCGTAACCCAAAATCATAATAAAGCTGGCAATGATTTGGCCCAGGATAGTCACGGGGGCAATATCACCGTAGCCCACCGTCGTGAGCGTGACAATCGCCCAATAGATGCTTTTCGGGATGCTGGTAAAACCGCTCTCCCCGCCCTCTACCAGGTACATCACCGTACCTAATACGATGCAGATTATCAGGATGCCAAAAAGAAAAACCGAAATCCGGGTCCGGCTGGCCCGCAGGGCCGAAGTAAGGTTTTGCGACTCGCCAATGTATTGGTGCGGGTTAAGAATACGGAAAAGCCGCAGTAGCCGCAAGGCCCGGAATGTGGCCAGGACCTGAGTACCCAGATACAACAGCGAAAGGTACTTGGGTATCGTGGAGAGCAAATCGATCAGCCCGTAGAAGCTAAACATATACCGCCACGGATCTTTGACGCAAACAATTCTGGCGATATACTCAAAGGTAAAGATTACAGTAATGACCCATTCGGCGGCGTTAAGGATGGGAAAATATCGTTCGTTAATTCCCTTAACGCTTTCCAGCATCACCAGCAGGACACTCAGGACAATAAGCCACAAAAGCGCTACGTCATAGCGCTTCCCAGCGGGCGTATCAGCCTCGAATATGATAATGTATAACCTTTTCCGCCAGCCCTCGCGGGGAGTGAAGGTATTTTTCATGAGAGAATTCTGATGGAACTACCCCAAATGTACCGAACCCGGTCTGGTTCCCCAAATCACACTTATTTTCGCGGAATAGGTGTGATATCCGGGGATAGGCACGTCCTGGTTTCTAATGGAAGGGCTGAGATGCGAAGATTGCTCCAAGCCTTACCCCTTCCGCCAACGCCGAAGCGTTCCCAATCCCTGTCAGTGTTAGAATAAATACGGCTGGCTTAAATGGGAAACATCGAACATGAAAGCGGGACAACCAAAAATCCGGAAGTACAATCTCACTTCGTTTTGCTATTTTAGCCATTTATTACTTTTTATTCCAAATAGCGTTCAATTAAAACACCATAATTAATCCATGAAGCATTCTTTACCAAAGATTCTTACGCTGGCGGGCGTGGCTTTTGTTATTTCCAGTAACGCATCTTCCCAAGCTCTAATGGGCTTCGATGCCGCTGCCGCCCAAAAAGAAATAGCTTACGAAAAACAGTTCGATCAAAAGTTGAAGGCCGAGAAACTGCGGGCGCACCTCAAAAAAATGAGCGCTCGTCCGCACCCAGTCGGCTCGCCCTTTGGACTTGAGAATGCCGAATACGCTCGCGATCTGTTCAAATCCTACGGCTTTGAGGCCCGCATCGACACGTCGTACGTACTTTTTCCCACGCCCAAAACCCGGATCGTGGAGTTAGTGGCTCCCACTAAGTTCAAGGCTTCGCTTACCGAGCCAGCCCTGAAAGAAGACGCTACTTCGGGCCAAACCAAAGAGCAACTTCCGACCTACCACGCCTTCTCGGCCGATGGCGACGTGACGGCCGAACTGGTGTTTGTCAACTACGGCATTCCCGAAGATTACGAAGCTCTGAAAAAAATGGGAATCGATGTGAAGGGCAAGATCGTGCTGGCCAAATACGGCAATTCGTGGCGCGGCATCAAGCCTAAGGTCGCCGCCGAAAATGGGGCCATCGGCTGCATCATCTATTCCGACCCTAAAGAAGACGGCTTTTATCAGGGCGATGTGTACCCCAAAGGTGCTTACAAAAATGAAAGCGGGGCGCAGCGTGGATCCGTGCTCGACATGCCGCTCTATCCCGGCGACCCACTTACGCCCGGTTACGGCGCCACCAAGAATGCCAAGCGCCTCGACTATAAAGATGCCCCCACGATCATGAAAATTCCGGTGCTGCCCATTTCCTACGGCGACGCCTTGCCGCTGTTGAAAGCACTGGGCGGCGAGGTAGCTCCCGCCGCCTGGCGCGGTGCGTTGCCCATCACCTATCACATTGGTCCCGGTCCGGCTAAGGTGCATCTGAAGCTGGAGTTCTACTGGAATGTAGAGCCCGCCTACAACGTCATCGCGACCATCAAAGGCGACACCTACCCTGACGAATGGGTGATTCGGGGCAACCACCACGATGCTTGGGTCAACGGCGCCAATGATCCGCTGAGCGGAGCCGTGGCGGTGCTGGAAGAGGCCCGCGCCATGGGTGAACTTATGAAATCAGGCTGGAAACCCAAACGCACGATCGTTTACGCCCTGTGGGACGCCGAAGAGCCCGGCCTGTTGGGATCGACCGAATGGGTGGAAGAGCGCCAGCCCGAATTGAAAGAAAAAGCCGTGGTGTACCTCAACTCCGATTCCAACGCCCGGGGATTTTTGTACGCGGGCGGCTCGCACACGCTCGAAAAATTCCTGAACCAGGTAGCCCGCGATGTGACCGACCCACAGCGCAACGTGAGCGTAGGGGAGCGACTGCGCGCTAAATTGTTAGTGGAAGGCAACGCGAAAACTAAGCAGGAAGCCCGCAACCGGAGCGATCTGCGGATTAGCGCGCTGGGTTCGGGTTCCGACTACACGCCCTTTATTCAGCACCTGGGCATCGCGTCGATGAATATTGGCTTTGGTGGAGAAGATGGCGGTGGCGAGTACCACTCGATTTATGACTCGTACGACCACTACACGCGCTTTAAAGACACAGATTTTTCGTACGGCGTGGCACTGGCCGAAACGATGGGCCGCTGTGTCTTGCGCATGGCCGACGCCACGGTACTGCCTTTCGAGTTCGGGAATTTTGCCAATACTGTGCAGCAGTACGTTGCCGAAATCAAGCAGAGCGCTGAAACGATGCGCACGCAGTCTGACGAGCACAATAAACTATTGCAGGAAAATCGCTTCCAGTTGGCCGCCGATCCGAAGGAGCCTTTCACCCAGCCCGAACCCATGGCGCAGGTGCCTTTTCTGAATTTTGCCCCGTTGGACAACGCCTTGGCTACGCTTGAAGAAAGTGCTGGTGATTACACGCAGGCCATTGCAAAACTTGGTCAAATTTCGGCTGGAGATTTAAAGAAGTTGAATGAGATTCTCTACAAATCGGAGCGCTACCTCACCCATCCCGACGGACTGCCGCGCCGCAGCTGGTTTCAGCACCAGATCTATGCCCCCGGCTTTTACACCGGGTACGGCGTCAAGACGCTGCCAATGATTCGGGAGGCGATTGAGCGAAAAAACTGGGCCGAAGCGCAGGAAGGCATTCAGCGTGTGAGTGCTACGCTGATGCAGTTTGCCGCGCAGGTGGATAAAGCCACTGCTCTGGCAAAATAAAAAGATGCGTAGTTAAAATAAAGAACCGATTTGGCAGGACAACCAAATCGGTTCTTTATTTTTAATGCTCGTAGATTCTAAGCCGGTTGCGCGTGGAAATGAGCTCGCTTTGCATATTTTCCATTTTTTGCAAGAGATTGAATACCACATCGATTCCTTCCAAATTAAGGTGAAGATCGCGGTGCATACGCATTATTTTCTCCACCTCACTCAGCCTTTCCGACCGAATGAAATAGGTTTGCTCCACCGATTCTATCTCGATCAATCCAACCTCACTGAGGTTATCAAAAAAAGACATTTCTACCTGGAAATGCGTACAAAGGGTGGCGAGCGGGATTAGGTTTTCCTGATTCATGACGTTCTGAGATTGGCCAGTTCGTTAAACAATTCTTTTTCTTTTTCACTAAGATCAGTGGGCATATTCACTTGATAAGTTACGTATAAATCGCCAAACGACCCTTCCTTTTTATACACCGGAAAGCCCTTTCCTTTCAATTTTACTTTGGTGCCATTTTGGGTACCCGGTGCCACATTGAGTTTAACCTTTCCGTCGAATGTATCGACAATAATCTCACCGCCTAATATGGCTTTATAAAGATCCAGCTCAACGGTCGAATACAAATTATCCTGGTCGAGCTTGAAATCGGTGTTGTTGGCGATCGAAAAAGTAATGAACAGATCGCCCTTCGGTCCGCCGTTCGGTCCCTCGCCGCCGTACCCCGCGATTTTAATTACCTGCCCGTCTTTAACACCCGCCGGGATAGTCAGGCGAATATTTTTGCCGTTGACGGTAATCGTCCGCTTTTCGGTGGCGTAAACATCACGCAAATTTAACGTAAGTGAGGCATTAAAGTCCTGCCCCTTGTAGTTGCGGCCGCCGCCAAACGGACTGCCGCCCCCAAAAGAAGACGCGCCGCCGCCGCCAAACATCGACTCAAAAAAATCGGAAAAATCACCGCCGCCAGAGAATCCCCCGCCTGGTTGGCCGTATCCCGACTGTCCACCACCGGGGCCGCCAGACCGCCGATACTGCTGTTGTCCGGCCTGTTCAAATTGGTCGGCATGCTTCCAATCCTTCCCGTATTTATCGTATTTTTTGCGGTTCTCCGGGTCGGTCAATACTTGGTTGGCCTCGTTTATCTCCTTGAATTTCTTTTCCGCATCCTTGTCATTAGGGTTGATATCGGGATGGTACTTCCTGGCCAGTTTGCGGTAGGCTTTTTTAATATCTTTATCGTTGGCGTCCTTGTTTACGCCTAAAACCTTATAGTAATCGATGTATTCCATTGATGGAGGATTGGCCTTACAGCCTTTGGTGGTTGGTCAAATCATTAAAAGCACTCGTCCAAAAATATCGTTCCCTTACGAAGTGTGTCCCATAGAATCTCACGCGGACGCCCGTCTCATTAACCGACAAATCAGGCGATTCTCAACCAGCCACCGAAGTTCAGCTTTTTTCGTGCCCCAATTTATCAACAGAAATATGTACCATACGCTTTCATCCTTTTTCTTAACCAAAAGTGGCTTTGTTTTTCCCTTACGTAGAAATGTTTATTGCCAGAAAATATTTTTATTTAGACTTTTATTGGCGTTATTTGCCAAAATCTACACTTAAAATATCTACATTATGAATCTGGAAGAAATCCGTTTTTTTAATCCCAAAGAAAATAAAGCCGATCGCAAGGCAAGAACCAAATCAGAAACCAACGATCCTACCACCGGCTATATCACGTCCACGGGTAAAGTAATTATCCCCCAAAAGTCGGCTGAAGAAGTAGGCATCAATGCGGATAACGGCACCTTTATGGTAGGTATGCAGCAGAACAAGCGTAAGCTCAAATCTCTCTATATCGTTCCGGCTCCCCACGCCCAGGAAGGTTCTTTTGAAATGAAAAGCAGCGGCCGCAATAATTTCATCACCTTAGGGGTGATTTTGGAAAAGAATGGTCTGGATTTTCAAAACAACAAATACACGTTCGATATCAATCCCTTCAATTTTGACGGTGACGTGACTGGCTACGAATTAAAGCTCAACACCCCAACACCCAAAACAAAGAAGCCTGGCCGCAAGCCCAAAGTACAAGACTAATCACTGGATCAAATCAAAAAGACCGGATTACTTTCTTCTGAAAGTAATCCGGTCTTTTTGATTTGATCCTAACGGGAGAACGAAAAAAATTAGTCGGACATCAAACTCTATTCTTCATTCAAAAAGACTTTGTGCGGCAAGCACCACCCCACTTTTGACCATTCCTGTCACGCCAGCCCGGTCATTTCAACTTTTCTCCTTTTATCCCTCCTCCCCTTTCAACGATTCTTCCGCCAATATAGCGTAACAATAATACTCCCTTAACTCGCCGCTTGCGGGCAGGATTTTACGGAACACTCTTTCTCGAATTAATCCCGCTTTTTCCAGCACCCGAATTGAACGCATGTTTTTAGTGGTGACCCCTGCCTCGATACGGTGGAGGTTGCAGGTTTGAAAACCGAAAGCCAGCATACATTCGACCACCTCGGTACCGTAGCCTTGATTCCAGAATTCCGGTAGCAGGCTATAATGAAGTTCGGCCCGCGCCGGGCAGTCGTCGGCCAAGTCCATCCCGGCTTCGCCCATAAAAATGCCATCGTTAGCGCGACGCAACAACCAGCCGTAGTGCGTGCGAAGTACTTCGTGGGTATCTTCCAGCGCCGCCAACATCACGGCGAGGGTATCGCCGTGATGCTTCGGAATTCCGATACTGTTGTGTGCTGCGACATCCGCCACGCAATGCAATTGGTGGATTAGTGCCACATCGTCCCAGCTCATTTCCGGTAGCCACAAGCGCTCGGTTCGGAGTTCCATCGTTGATTCCCTTTTATCTTCGCTAAATTTGGGCGTTAATCAATTAACCCACTATTCCTATGACGCTTCTACAAACACACTTTGGATTGGACGGCAAGGTAGCCATCATCACCGGAGCCAGCAAGGGCATCGGCGAGGCCATCACCCGCTTCCTGACCGGCGCCGGAGCGAAGGTAGTCATCAGTAGCCGCAAACAGGCCGACCTCGATACGTTGGCAGAAGAACTCAGACAACAGGGCGCCGATGTTACGGCCGTAGCGGCGCATGTGGGAGACTTTGCCCAATTGGAAAACCTCGTCGATACCACCACCGCGACCTACGGCGGCGTGGATATTCTGGTCAACAACGCGGCGGCCAATCCGCACTACGGTCCGACGCTGGAATTTCCGGCCGGCGCTTTCGATAAGATTATGCAGATCAACGTGCAGGCCCCCGCCGAACTAACCCGCCTCGTCCACGCCAGCATGAAGATGCGCGGTGGCGGCAGTATCATCAATATCAGCAGCATCGCGGGCCTTACACCCGATCCCGGCCTGGGAATGTACAGCGTCAGCAAAGCCGCCCTCAATATGCTCACCAAGGTACATGCCAAGGAGCTGGGAGTCGACGGGATTCGAGTCAACGCTATCTGTCCGGGCCTGATCAAGACCAAGTTTAGCCAAGCGCTCTGGCAGGACGAGAAGACGCTGGAACGCTTCACCAAACGCCTCCCGATCGCCCGCATGGGTACCGTGGAAGAAATCGCCGGACTGGCCCTGTTCCTGGCCTCCCCCGCCTCCGGCTATTGTACCGGCGGCATTTACACCGCCGACGGTGGGACGACAATTTGAGGCATAGTTGGGAGCTAATAGTTTATTATCAGAAGAACTTTAAGGTGCGAGGCTCGTTCAGTGAGTGAATTATTCTTTTATTTATTAAAATATTCAAAGTCCGGAATTTTAAGACTTGCTACCATGCAAACCCTGGCCGACTACTTTGCTCATATTCCCTCCGCCCACCGCAGCGCGATCTTGGTAGGCGGCATTACGCTTTTCTGGCTGATCGAGGGTGCGTTACCGCTGTTTCGGTTTTCTTATAATAAGTGGCGACACGCCGGGCTCAATTTCTTCTTCACCATCACGACCATCATCATCAATTTTGCGATGGCTTTCGTGCTGGTCAAATCCAGCGACTGGGCCGTGGCGCAGCGGTTTGGCGTGCTGCAATGGCTGCCGGAAATGCCGCTCTGGCTCTTTGCATTGATCGGTATGATGTTGCTCGATTTGGTGGGTGCCTATTTTGTCCATTGGACCGAGCATAAAGTGAAGTGGATGTGGCGTTTTCACTTGGTTCACCACACCGATACCCATGTCGACACCACCACCGCCAACCGCCACCATCCGGGCGAAAGCGTATTTCGGTTTATCTTTACGGTATTGGCCGTGGTGCTTACGGGTGCGCCGATGTGGCTGGTGTTTTTGTACCAAGCGCTGTCGGTGGCGCTGTCGCAGTTTAACCACGCCAACATCGACCTGCCCGAACGGGTGGATAAAGCGCTGAGCTGGTTCATCGTCACGCCCAATATGCACCACGTACACCACCATTACACGCAGCCCTACACGGATACTAACTACGGTAATATTTTTTCGATTTGGGACCGAATGTTCGGGACTTTCGTACGGGAGCGAGGGAAAAACCTTGTGTACGGCATCGATACGCACATGGAGGCGCACGAAAATGAGCGCGTCAGCAATCTTTTGAAGATTCCGTTTCAGAAGTACCGCGTTCCCGGAAGCACACCCAATGCCTCCGGTGCTTCGGCTTAATCGACCCAAAGATTGCGTGAGTATCAGATGTCCGCCCGACGTTCCGCAAATCCCCCGCAAAATAAGAATTCGTACCTTTTTGGGCGATTTTAGCCAAAAGAACCTTAATTTTGCGCTCGATTGCCAACCTTCCAAATGAAATGATTCAGGAATCTCCGCACACTTTGACCAATCTCCACCCGCTTAGCGGCGAACTACGCCTCAAAATTCTTGGCTTGTACAACCAGGCCCACGCTGGGCACATCGGTTGCTCGCTGAGTTGCGTCGATTTGATGATCGGTGTGTTGGTATTGAACAAAAATCCGCAAGACACTTTTCTGCTTTCTAAAGGCCACGCCGCCGCTTCGCTTTACGCTTGTCTGAATTACTTGGGCGAGATTAGCGATGCCGATCTGGCGACTTATTATCAGGACGGCACGCGCCTGCCCGCTCACCCGGCGGCGGGGCACTACGCAGGTATTCCGTTCGCAACCGGATCGCTGGGTCACGGGTTGCCCATCACTACGGGCATCGCGCACGCGGCCAAGCTGATGGACGAAGATAGCTACGCCTACGCCCTGCTGTCCGATGGTGAAACCAACGAGGGTACCACTTGGGAGGCGGCGCATTTTGCCATCCAGCACGGGCTCGACAACCTCTTTATGTTGGTGGATAAAAACGGTTTGCAAGGCTTCGGCACCACTGCCGAAGTACTCGGCGATACCGCCGATCCCGCCAAGTGGACGGCCATCGGCTTCGAAACGATTGAGATCGACGGGCACAATGTGGAAGAAATCCAGAATACCCTGCGCGAACTGAAAACCCATAAAAACGGGAAGCCCAAAGCGATCATCGCCCATACTGTGAAGGGAAAAGGCGTGAGCTACATGGAAAATAAGCTCGAATGGCACTACCTGCCCATGAACCCCGAACAATACGAAGCCGCCCGAAACGAAGTAAGCGAGCGCTACCACCTTGCCCCGACTCATGCCTGATACATTACTGCCTTACCAGGAGAAAATCCTGCAACTGAAAGGACCCATTTTGGTATTCGGCGCCAGCGGTTTCATCGGAGTCAATCTTTTCCATGAGATATTCAAGCTGCGCCAGGATTGCTACGCGCTCACGCACGACGCCACCAAAGCCTGGCGGCTGAAAGCGCTCGATGTGCCCTACGAAAATGTGGTACATTGCGATATTTTATCGGGCAATTCGGTTCGTGAGGTGTTTGAAAAATACAAACCGAACACGATTTTCAACCTGGCCGCTTACGGCGCGTACAGCAAGCAAAGCAGCGTCAATCTCACCTACGAAACCAACGTGGTGGGTACCGTCAATATCCTGCAAAACTGTTCGCCCGACGTAGTTTACATCCACGCCGGGAGCAGCTCGGAGTACGGCTTCAATTGCACTGCTCCCGCCGAAACCGACCGCGTACAGCCCAACAGCCACTACGCCGTTTCCAAGGTATCGGCAGCCTATTTGTTGGAATTTTACGCCAAAGTACAAGGACTGAATACGCTCAATTTACGGTTATATTCCATCTACGGCTATTGGGAAGAACCCGATCGCCTGATTCCCCGGCTCATCGAAAAGGCGCGGCACGAAACCCTTCCTTCTTTTGTGTCACCCGACATTAGCCGCGATTTCGTTTTTATCGAGGATTGCCTCGATGCGTTTCTTTCGGCCGCGCTAGGCGTGAACGAGACCAACCGGGGAAAATCCTATAACATCGCCACGGGTCAGAAGACGACCATCGGCGATTTGGTGGAAGTGACGCGCGAAATTTTCGATCTGAGCGTGCAGCCCGAATGGGGCAGCATGACCAACCGCAAGTGGGACCTCGCCGACTGGTACGGTGACCCGACCGCCGCCGCCAAAGACCTCGGCTGGCGCGCTACGACTTCGCTGGCCGACGGTCTGGCGAAAACAAAAGCCTGGCAGGATCGCGTCGATTACGAGGGCCAAATTATCCCGGCTTTCGAAAATCCAACCATCAACCCCATCATCACGGCGATCATCGCTTGTTATAAGGACGCCCAGGCGATTCCGTTCATGTACGAACGATTGGTGACGATGTTCAACGCGTTGAAAGTCAGATACGAGATTATTTTTGTCAACGACAATTCGCCCGATAATCAGGAGGAAGTCATCGACGGACTGTGCGACCGCGACCCTAACGTTGTGGGCATCAGCCACTCCCGTAATTTCGGTTCGCAGTCGGCGTTTTTGAGCGGGATGGAAATCGCCTCCGGCGACGCCGTAGTGCTGATGGACGGCGATTTGCAGGACCCGCCAGAGATCATCCCCGCTTTTTACGAAAAATGGAACGAAGGTTTCGACGTCGTTTACGGCGTGCGGACGCAGCGCGAGATGAAGCCGCAAATTCACTTTTTCTACAAGCTTTTTTACAAAATATTCCAGAATCTCAGCTACATCAATATTCCGCGCGACGCCGGGGATTTCTCGATGATCGACCGCAAGGTGGTAAAAGAATTGGTGGCGCTGCCCGAAACCGAGCAGTTCCTGCGCGGCCTGCGGGCCTGGGTGGGATTCAAGCAAACGGGCGTCCCCTACGTGCGGCCCGAGCGGATGTTCGGCGTGTCGACCAACAACTGGCGCAAGAATATCTGGTGGGCCAAGAAAGCCATTTTCTCGTTCAGCTTTGCCCCACTTGAGCTGATGAGCTATGCGGGATTTTTTCTCACGGGACTGTCGTTTCTGGGCATCATGTGGCAGATTACCGCCCGGCTCATGAACCTCGATCCGCGCACGCCCTACGGCATTTCGACCGTCATCATACTGGTAGTTTTCTTCGGCGGCCTGACTATATTGGGCATTTCGTTTCTGGGTGAATACATTGCCAAGATCTTCGAGGAGACTAAGAAAAGACCTAAATTTATCCGCACCCGCATTCGGCGCGGGACCAAAGCCTACAAATCAGCCGACGAAATCAGGACACTGGTGAAACATTTGAACAAATGAGAGTAGAATTTTCACAATCGATCGAGCAACTGGCCACCGAGGACGATTCCATTGTTTTCATCACCGGCGACCTGGGCTATAATGCTTTCGAAAATCTGCGCGACAAGCTGGGCAACCGCTTCATCAACGCGGGCGTCGCCGAGCAAAATATGGTCGGCGTCGCGGCCGGCATGGCCTACAAAGGCTATAAAGTATTCTGTTACAGCATCGCACCCTTTGTGGTGTATCGTTGTCTGGAGCAATTTCGCAATGACGTTTGCTTTCACGATTTACCTGTTTTCCTGGTCGCCAACGGCGGCGGCTACGGTTACGGCATCATGGGCAGCACACACCACACCCTGGAAGATTTGGCTTGCCTCAGCGGCTTGCCCCACGCGACATCCTACGTGCCCGCTTTTTCGGACGAAATAGCGCCTTTTATAAATCAGATCGTCCAGAAAAGCGGCCCCGCCTACCTCCGCCTCGGGGCGGGCAAGACTACGCCCGAAGGCAGTTTTCAGTCAGGTTCATTCAAGATCGTGTATCGGCCGGAAAAATCGGAAATTGCCGTCGTGACGCTCGGCCCGATCACCAACAATGCCCTCACGGCCATCGCCGGCCATCCGGATCTGGAAAATATGGTCACGGTTATGGCCGCCAATACTTTCCCGCTCGAAATGTCCTCGGAGGTGCGGGACATACTCGCCGGCTCGACTAAGATCATCGTCGCCGAGGAGCATAACAGCATCGGCGGCCTGGCCCAACAGCTTTCGGTGCAAATGCTCGAGCTGGGCATTCATCCCGAATCATTCGTGAGTCTGCGGGCGCAGGGCTACCCCGAAAAACGCTACGGCAGCCAGCAGTACCATCAGCAACGCTCCCATCTCGACGCGGAAAGCATTCGCCTTGCGCTCCTCGACCTATTGCAAAACGCATGAACCAACGGGCTTCCCAAATCCTTGTGAGCCTCACTTTACTTATCCCCGTCGGAATTTTCTTCTGGGTTTGGGACTACTATTCCATCAACGTTCCCAAGTGGGACGACCACGCCCTGAAGGCTTTTTTGGTCGAGTACCTTAAGGCGAATACTTTTTCCGAAAAAATCATAACGCTGTTCCGGCAGCACAACGAGCACCGAATATCAGTAACGCGCTTCGTGGCCTTATTGGATTACAAGGTGTTCGGTGAGTTGAATTTCAAGCGCCTGATGTTTTACGGCAACCTCACCCTACTGAGCGTCGTGGCTTTGTGGTGGGTTTTATTAAAAAATAACCAAAAACCGCTTTACGCCCTCATCCCGGTGCCTTTTATCTGGCTCACACTATCGCACTACGAAAATATGTACTGGGGTATGGCTTCGGTTCAGAATTTTGGCGTCGTAGCCCTGATCCTCTGGACCTTGTACTGCGTGGTATCGCGGCGGCGGGAATTGTTCATTCTGTCACTCCCGTTAGCCGGGATGGCCTGCCTGACCAGCGGCAACGGTTTGCTGGTTCTGCCCATTGGGGCCGTGTTGTTATTTTTGGCCCCACGCTGGCGGCGGCTGATCGTATGGCTTGCGGTGAGCGGACTTTATCTGTTTGTTTATTTTTACAGTTATCAGCCTTCGCCCTCTAACCCCGACGCGCACTTTAGTGTGGGGATTTTCCTGGAAGGTTTCCTGTATTTTCTGGGATCTTTTGCCGAAAGTTTCCCGGTCAAAAACCACCAGAGTGTTTGCCTAATTCTGGGCGGGGTACTGTTACTCGTCGCAATTTCGATTGCCTCCACGACCCTCTTTCGCATCGTTAGAAACCGTTACGATTACGACTTCGCTAAAATTACCGACCTTTTTTGTCTGGGGGTCCTGATGTTGGTATTGGGTACCAGCCTGGTTGTGGTATACACTCGCGTTGGTTTTGGATTAGAAGGCCTGCTGACTAGCCGCTACAAAATTTATTCGTTTCTACTTCTGCTGGTGGCTTATCTCTACGTCGTCATTCCGATTCGCGGGAGCTTTTTGTCGCCCTACGTGTCGGGAATCGTGTTTTTCTGCGCGCTCTATTCGGTTTTCAGCTACCATTATCATCTGGTCGATGCCTTCAACCTGCGTAAATTTCAGACGACGCAGTACTTTAACGCCAACTACCCCGACCGTACGCTGGCCCTTTATCAGGATACCACTTTGGCCGGTACGCTGGCGGAGCAACCTACTGTTTTTTATCAGGAATGGCTGCCGCTGATTCAGGTGGCTTCCCGCCAATCGTTTTCGGGACAGACAGCCGGATTGGAAGGCCTGGCCAAAAATACCAGCGTAACTACAACCCCCGAAGGATTCAGGGTCAGTAACCCGACCTACCAAAGTCAGCGGTTGCAGGATAGCGGCGTGTACTTCGTGTTGAGCTCGGCCAAGCGGTACTACCTGTTCCCGGCTTATCGGCAGCGGAATGCTAACCGCCGCGAGCTTTTTCTGGATCAGGCCTATTTTGCTCCCGGATTTCACAGCGATATTCCTTTTTGGGAGGTCGAGCCGGGTCGTTATGCTTTCGGCATTGTGGCCCAACAAGGCGACCGCGTCGGGATCATGATGCAGCCGGATTCGCTGTTAGCCAGGAAAGTGTTAATCAATAAAGTAAAGACCAACTGGTAACTATGCGCGCGACCAAAAACGGCTATCTTCTCCAACTCGACGGACTTCGTTTTCTGGCGGTGGCGCTTGTGCTCGTGGACCACTGGCTGGCCGAGTTCAACACGATTCCCTATGGACCGCTGGGCGTGACGCTCTTTTTCGTACTGAGCGGCTTCCTGATCACCCGAATTTTGATGGTGAGCCGGGAGAAAAACATCGACCAGGAAGGCGGCATGGGGCGTTACCTCAAGAAGTTTTACATCCGCCGGACGCTCCGTATTTTTCCGATTTATTACCTGACGGTCGCGGTGCTTTACGCGCTCGATGTTCCCCCTGTCCGCGACACCATTGGGTGGTGTATGCTGTACGCGACGAATATTTACATCGCCTACAATCAGCATTGGATGGGGGTCATCGACCATTTTTGGTCATTGGCGGTGGAGGAGCAATTCTATATCTTCTTCCCCTTCGTCATTTTTCTGACGCCCCGCCGCTGGCTCGTCACGATGCTCGTTTCGATGATTGTAATGAGCGTGCTGCTACGGCTGTACTTTTTCCTGGCTGGCTACGAGTGGATGGTTAATTACGTATCGATGCCCATGTGTCTCGACTCCTTTGGGCTGGGCGGGATTATGGCTTGGCTGCAATTGCGCAAGCCGGAAGTTTTCAAAAAGCTATTCAACAAAACCTGGTTGATCTGGCTAAGCCTGGCCACCTGGATTCTGCTGCAATTTTGGTCAAAAGCACACGTCGAAATCCACAACATCGCCAACGACGTCGTGGACCGGCTGGTAAGTTCGATCTTTTGTTTTTTCCTGATCGGCAAGGCCGTGATTGGCTACACTGGCCCGATGCGATGGTTTTTGGAAAATCCCGTGAGCAGCTACCTGGGCAAGATTAGCTATGGCATGTACTTGTACCATAACTTTATTTACAACCATTTTCACACCCAACCTACCCACCCGACGCTGCGGCTTTTGCACAAGATCCAAAGTTGGGCTCCGGCCCTCGGTAACTCCCAGGTTTTTCAGATGTTTTTGTTCTTCGCGCTCACGGCTTTGCTTGCCGCCTTATCGTGGCAATTCATCGAAAAACCTATCAATAACCTGAAAGACCGCTACGCTCGGTAAATGGTAGTGGTGGGTAAATCTAAATCCGTAATTTTGCGGAAAGTTTTTTGGGAGGCACAAAGGAAACCTTCTAAATAAATAAACGCCTAAACCATTACACGATTCAACAATTACACCCCATCACACAAACTAACAATAACTTGTTACTAAGTATCGTAATGCCCGCCTATAACGAAGCCGACTGCATTGAAAAGGTGGTGGAAAATTGGACGGATTTTTTAAAAAATAAATTTCCCGACGACCAGACCACGCTCATCGTCATCAATGATGGCTCCATAGACGCTACGGGCGCGTTGCTTGACAAAATGAGCCTGACCAATCCCCGGCTCACGGTCATCAACCAGCCCAACGGCGGGCATGGCAACGCGGTCGTTAATGGCTATAAAAAAGCGGTGGCGCTCAATTCACAACACGTTTTCCAAACCGACAGCGACGACCAGTTCGTGACTGACGATTTCGATAAGCTGTGGAAGCACTGCCACGACTCGCGCTTCATTCTTGGGTATCGCGAGATTCGTCACGATGCGTCGGTCCGCTTGTTCATTACCCGCGTATTGCGCGGCACGATCTCGACGGTCTATGGCACCTACATTTTGGACAGCAACATTCCATTCCGGCTGATTGAAGGAAATTTTCTTAAAAAATTAATGCAGGCGTTACCCGATCCGCCACCGTTTGCGCCCAACATCTTTCTGTCGGTTATGGCAAAAAAGGCGGGTGAGAAGCTGTACGACATTCCCATCACGCACAAGGACCGCGAAACGGGCACGGTTTCCATCGTCAAGTGGAATCTTTGGAAAGTGTGCATCCAGAGTTTCCGGGAGCTACTCCGCTTCCGCTTGGAGCTCAATGATAAGGTAAAAGCGTTAAAGGGTTAGTTTACATTACCCAAAATCAGATTCCTCTCTTGAAAAAACTCGCGGTACCGATTTTAGTGATAGGGCTGCTGGCCGTTGCCGCTTACTTCTTGTTGCAGGGACGTACCGGCGCGGCGGCCTGGCGGTTTATTCCGGCCAACGCCAGTGCCGTTGTGACGAGCGACCGTTTGCAGGATTCCACCTTTTTGGTTTCCGAGGCTTCCATCAATGTCAAGCAGTTTCCGCTCATTAGCCAGGCCACTGAAAGCCTGTCGCTTTTATTATGGATTACGCGCGATATTCCGGTGTTCGAGCGTACTTTGAAAGACAAGCTTATCACCTACTCTTACCACCCGCGCACCTCGGCGGGTTTTGGCGTGATCATGTACGTGCCGCTGCAAGGCCAGGAAGAAATTGACTGGTGGACCAGCCCTAACCGTCCTGATACCCGGGTGATGCGCCACACTTACCAGAACACATCGATTACCGACATCAACAATACCGCTTCCAAGCCGGTATGCTCTTACATCATTAGGGACAACTATTTGATCGTGAGTCAGTACGGCGACATGATTGAGGACGTGTTGCGACAGTTGGATGCGGGATCAGGTGGTTCCAGGTTGCAGGATAAGTTTGAAAAATCGGACGATTCCGACTTTGGTCTGAACGCTTACCTGGATCAATCGGTGTGGAAGAATCTAATTTTCAAGCCGCTGGCTTCCCAAAGTACGCTGGTCGAGTACTTCAAACTGTTCCCTGCTTTTCAGGATTACCACCTGGAAGACACTAAAAAAAGCACCGTTGAATTTGTATCCCTCGGGACCGACCGGACACCCGGCTACGCCGCCGATTGGCTGGCCGGACAGAAAGGAAAACCCTTCAACCGCCACCAGCATATTTCCCAGCAGACTTCGCTTTTCTACCGAATTGCCAGCGCCGATAGTCTGCAATTTGGTGAGAATTTCCGCGACTGGCACGATGGCTACGGCGGGGCCGCCTGGGAGAAACTGGGTTATTACCTTGGAGAATCCCGGCAGGATTTGATTACGAACGTAGGATCGGAACTGATTCTGTGCCAGATGGAAGGCAACAACAGCATCACCGATGGCAAACTGGCATTGATCGAGTATGCCCATTACGACAAACTCCGCCCGCTGCTCACCAAACTCGCCCGACTGGCCAACGACGAATCGAACGCTTCGCTGGGGAAACAACAGGGATATGACCTGTTTTCGGTTCCGATTCCTGAACTTCCGGCGGCTTTGTACGGACCGCTATTTGCGGGCTTCCCCCGCACCTACATTTCTTACGTCGGTCCCTATCTGGTGCTCAGCAATAGCTCCCAAGCGCTGCAAAACTACATTTCGGATTACGAAAACCGACTGACCTGGCAGCAGTCACCCGAGCTCGACAGCGTGCTGGTCACCAAAAGAGCCCCCGCTCAATTGGCAATGGTCGCCAGTCTGCGCAAAGTGGGGGCGCGCGGGAATGCGGAGGGGATTTTTTTCACCAATGTCGAAAGCGTTGTGTTCGAATGCCTCTTGGACGGTAAAAAGTCCTATCCCCGGCTGACCATTATACCCAAAAAGCGACGTACCTCCGGCAAGGTACTTAACCGCACTTTTTTGGCCAGCGAAATTGAATGGAAGGAAGGCAACAACGCGCTGGTAGCCGTTTCGCCTAACCAGGCCGATGGCTCAGCCCAGATTCTGCTTACCGATGATAAAAATCAACTGCTTCGGGTTGGAACCGGGTCGGATAAGCCAACGCCGGTGACGCAACTCGACGGGCCGCTGGTGGTGCAACCCTTTACTTCCGATTTCCTGAACATTGGCCGCCCGCAACTCATTCTGGCGACCGCCCGAAGTTTGTACGCCATCGATGAAGACGACAAAGGCATCGTTACGCCGATTCGCGTCAGCCTGCCGTCAAACCGAAACATCAAGCAATTGGTCAGGATCGAAGGCGGCAGTGCGGGGAGCAGCCGTTTCGTGGCGACCGACGAGGCAGATGATCTATATTTATGGGAAAGTGCAGGAAAGTCCCCTGCTAAAATTAACCGGGGCAAGGCCTTTACCGAAGTCGTATCGCCGGTCATTTCACTAAATCAGTTGGGCGGCCGCTCGCTGATCGTGACGCAAAGCAACGGTTTTGTTTACTTGTTGCGGGAAGACGGCTCCGTCCGGTCCGGCTTCCCGGTGGACATGCTGGCGCGGATCACCGGCGCTTTCGCCTGGTCGCAAAATGCCACTACGGCCCAACCCGAACTGGTCGGGAGCAATGCCACTGGCGAGCTGGTGCGCATCGCGACCGACGGCGCGATTCAGGAAAGGCGGCAGCTATTACGTCCTCAATCAAGCGAGCGCTTTCAAACCATCTTCGACCAAAACTCCCTCGACTGGCTGCTGCTGCGCACCACCGACACTCGGGCGGCACTGCTGGATAAGGCGGGTAATGAGATTTTCGAAATTCAGAATATCGCGCCCGGCTCCGTGATTCAGTACCATTATTTCGGGGTCGACAACCGCTTTATTACCGTGAGTTCCGGCGGGTACACCTCAATTTTTGACATGACGGGCCGTCGCCTGGGCGACAAGCCGATTCCATCGGAGGTACCGGTCCAGCTCAGCTACCAGGCAGCTTACTACAAAGTATTCATTTTTGGCCGAAGCGCGGACAAGTACCAGGCCTGGACAATCAAAATCCGCTGATGATAAAGATTCTCAAAGCGCTGGCGCTGGTATTTTTCGGGGCGATTTGGATTGCGGGCTGCCATACCGAAATCCTTAACGTGCTATATCGCGCCGAGGTAATTCCTGACGATTATCGCTACGGTGATCTATATCGTCTGGCTAATCTGGCGGAATTCAAGGAGCTTAAATCATCGTGCGAACCGTTTCCCGCGTTTGCCCGCAGTGGCGACCGCCCGGTGGCCTTGTACATCATCGGGGATAGCTTCGCTGAGGCCCAGCGCATCGACTCCGCCGACTTTGCGGTCGATACCTACCAGTTTGCGCACTGGGCCACGGAGCTACACCTCAAACTCGACCCGGCTTTTATCAATATTATCCTGCTGGAATCGGTCGAGCGCAAGGCGCGAGAGCACTTTGCTGCCCCGATTTGCAACATCGTCCCCGACACGGCGACGTTCGTCAGCGTGCCCGACGGGACCAAATTCATGGCTCGCCTCGACCGCGCCTTTGCCTCGGAACCCACCGAAGAGCGACTTTCGACGATTCTTTTTGAGTACGATTTTTTTCTAAAAATAAAAGAATGGAAAAGCGGCCTCAACCGCAGATTTTTTGACCGCACCAGCCCCAAGGTCATGCTCACCCCTAATTCCAGCGCGTTGCTGTACTACGAGGATACCGATAGCACGATGGCAACCTCTTCCTATGCCTACTTATTAAATGCCGAAGTGGATTCGATGGTTAAGGTGATGAATTTTGATGAAGCGTATCTGAAAAAACTGGGCTTCGATCAGGTACTTTTTTCCATTATTCCCAATAAAGCTACCATTCTGATGCCGGAATACGGCGAATATAACCGCCTGATCGAACGGGTATACCGTAACCCTCAGCTCGCTGTCAATAGAATCGACGTACTACAGGAATTCAGGAAGATGGAGGCAGGTGCTTACCTCCACAGCGACTCACATTGGTCATGCTCGGGGCAGTACGTTTGGCTTGAAAAGGTGAATGCTGAATTAGTGAGCAGAGATAAAGCTGGAAATACCTTATAATCCGGTTGCTGGCTTCTTTTGAATTAATGGTCAGCAAGACATCTACAAAAGAAATGCCTCTGGAATTTTCCAGAGGCATTTCTTTTGTAGGACGTAGCGGGCTCGAACCGCTGACCTCCGCCCTGTCAAGGCGGCGCTCTGAACCAACTGAGCTAACATCCTGCGAGACGGGAGGGCAAAGATACTAATTTGCGCTTTTTTCCAAACGAAAACGGTAGATTTTTTGCGAAGGAATGCGGGAAAGCAACAGTAGGCCCGCAATGAAGATGACCATCAGCGCCAACACGCTGTTGCGCATACTACCCGTAGCCTGCTCTACTACGCCATAAACCAGCGTCCCTACGACGACGGAAGACTTCTCCATCACGTCGTAGAAACTGAAATAAGAAGCCGTATCCTGCGTATTCTCAGGAATCAGCTTGGAGTAGGTGGCCCGTGAAAGTGCCTGCACGCCGCCCATCACCATCCCGACGACCGCCGCCAGTACATAAAATTCGTTGGCCCGCGTGATGTAGTAGGCCCCCAGGCAAACGCCAATCCAGATCGTAACGCCAATCATCAGCGCATAAATATTACCCATCTTGGACGAAAGATAGGAGAAAGCATAGGAGCCGACAATACCCACAATTTGAATCACCAGCACCGTCATAATCAAATTCTGCGCAGGCAGTTTCAGCTCGATGGCCCCAAAAATAGAAGCCACGTACATGACGGTCTGCACGCCCATATTAAAGACAAAAAAGGCAGTGAGGTATTTGGGCAAGTATATCTGCGTGCGCATTTGGCCGTACACCTTGCGCAATTCCCGGAAGCCATTGAACAGCCAGTTACCCGTCGGTTTCTTGCCAAAAACATTCTCGGGCAAGTACTTGAATGGAATCTGCGCAAAGCCGATCCACCAGATTCCCACGGTCAGAAACGAAATACGGGCTGGAAGCGCCTTATCGGTGATTCCGTAAACATCGGGGTACAGCACCATCGTGAGGTTGAATATCAGCAGGATCACGCTGCCAACGTAGCCCAGCGAAAAGCCGCGCGCGCTGTAACGGTCATAGTTTTCTTCCGTGGCAATTTCGGGCAGAAAGGAATAATAGAACACGATGCTACCCGAGTAGCCAACCAAACTCGCCACGAACATCAGCACGCCGAAGGTGGTGGTTTCACGGGTAAAAAAGTAGAGCATCGCGCAGCAAACCGCGCCCGAGTAGCAGAAGATTTTCATGAACAGCTTCTTGCGTCCCGTATAATCGGCGATGGCGGTGCAGAAGGGAATCAGCAATACGACCAGCAAAAACGAAAAAGAAACTGCGTAAGAAAACAGCACGGAATTCTTGATCGAAAAGCCCAGGAAATCGACGACCATGCCACCCTGCGCGTTGAGGGCCGTGGCGGTGAAATAAACCGGAAATATACTGGAAGTAATCACCAGCGGATGGACCGAATTGGCCCAGTCGTACATGCACCAGGCGTTCACCGTCCGGCGGTCGTTCTTCTTTATCAATGAGTGAATGATAGAATAAGGCAGGAATTGACTTACAGCTCTCTAATCCAAATGTTCTTGAAGCTAATCGCCTCGCTGGGGTCGCCGTGGTCTTGTAGTTTGATGGGGGTTTTACCGTGAGGTTTGTTATAAGAAGGCAAGCCGATGTACTGCGTGGGGCCGCGGAGTTCGGTGTTGTTCTGAACCACCACACCGTTGTGTAGTACCGTCACGCGGGCGGGTGAAAACAAGGTGCCGTCTTCCTTGAAGCGCGGGCCGGTAAATATGACATCGTACACATTCCACTCGCCGGGCTTACGCGTCACGTTGCGAAGCGGGGGCGTCTGCTTATAGATACTGCCCGCCTGCCCGTTGGCGTAGGTGCGGTTGTTGTAGGAGTCGAGCACCTGCAATTCGTAACCATCGTCGCCCTTGCCCGTCGAAGCCAGAAAAATACCGCTGTTGCCTCTCCCCTGCTCTTTGCCAACAATACCAGCTGGTACCTTCCACTCGATGTGCAGCTGGTAGTCATGGAAAGACTGCTTGGTCTGGATGTTTCCGGTACCTTTTTTGACCGTCAAGACGCCATCACTGACCGTCCAGCCCGCGGGTTTGGCAGGGTCGTTGACCGACGCCCACTGATCCAGATTCTTGCCGTCGAACAGCACGATGGCGTCAGCGGGCGGCGCATTTTCGGGTGCGGCCACGGTCTTGACTTCCGGCTCCCAGAATTCAGTCATAGCCGGCGACATTTTAGGCGGCGTGGGTACGTCCTGGGCTATAACCGAACCGGCAGCCAGGGTAGCAGCGGCTACGGTAAACATGAAGTGATTAAGTTTCAGCATTGCGATTTAAAAAATTAAGTGGGTTTGGAAAGGGTGCAAATTGGTGGTTTCAGGAGAATTCACCAACACTGGGGGCTATTTTATAAAAAAGCGCCGAAATAAATTCCGACGCTTTCAACTTATTCATCTATCGTTTACTGCACCACCGGCGAAAACACCAGCACGGCGGGCGAGTCGACGCCGTTGACGGGCACTTGGGTATTGAGCGACATTTTGTTACGGCTCAGCTCCTTTACGCCAAAGTTTCCTTTGAATTGAGTGATCTCGATATCGAGCACTTGATCGTTTTCTTTCAGGTACCACGTACCGCCGTTAACTACCTGACGGGATTTCTGGTCAAGTGCTTTGGTGATATTGTTGTCAAAGAACTGTATGTCGAAACTGTAAATAATCAGCGTTTGTCCACCCAATTGATTAACCGGGATTTTAACTCCGGCGGGATCGGTCACGTCGGTGAGCCGCCAGGGATTGGTAATTAGAATTTTGCTTTTTGTTGAGTTCTCGGGCTCCTGTGGGCCAGGCTTGTCCTTATCGCACGAAGCGGCCAGCAGGACCACAAACATGAGTAAAAAGAGTGTTTTGAGTCGTATCATCGTTTGTATGAATGAATTAGGGATTGCGCACTTTGGTGCGGTTATTTGCAAAAGTAACGAATAGGAACGTAAGAACGATGCCCATTTTATTAAGATCAACATTAGCTTTTCGCTTCATACTGCTGACTTTCTTATGGTTAGCCAATACACATTTGTCTTTTTCACAAGACTGCACTACTGATTTTGTCTTGGATCCCGTCAAAGAAAATAACCGGATTGACTGGGATAAATTCCCCGAATTTTCCCTGCCTTTCACCATAATTTACAATGGCCCGCGCTTTGGCGACAACAAATCCCGGCCGCTGCGGCACGGTTTCAGCCACCTGGCGAGTTTTAGCGGACCGGAAGCCAGCAGCCTGCCAGCCCGCAATCGCGCCCTGCTATGGTACAGCGTGGGCAGTATCGACGGAACGAATCAGCCCTGGTCAGTAGTGGGGCTCGAAAGTCCCTGGGGCAACGACACGGCGGTGTACCGGCGGCACTGGGACCGCTACATCAGCGACATGGCTAATATCTTCGACGACTCGCGCGACTCGGGCGTACCCCATGCCGACATTATTTGTCTCGACATCGAGCGCGTGCAGGAGCTCGATCGCGATATTTTGCCCCTCAAGCGTGATGAGCGGTTACCGGCGAAGTACCGCGCTTTGTCCGATGACGAATTTCTGAGCGTGTACAAGCGCGATATCAAGTGGTGGTACGCCGAAGCGGTCCGGTACCTGCGCAGCAAGGGAATTTCTGTCACTACCAAAATCACAAGTTACAGCGATGTGCCTGTACGTGGCACCTGGCTCAATATTCCCAGCAACAGCTGGCCCGACTGGACCACGAATCAGCAACGAACGCACTTTCTAATGCAGGATGAAGCCGGGAAAATTGGGGGCCAATTTTACGATCAGCTCAATACGCTCACGCCCTCGGCCTACTACTATTATCCATACGACAATCCGATTGGCAAAGACTATCTGACCTATCTTTTATTCCAAATTGAGGCCAACCGAGCGTGGAGCAAAAAGGATCAGGTCCCCTTCGTGTGGATGCGGTACCACGATAGTTTTTCGCCCGGCGCGCCGTTTATTCCAAAGTTTATTGCCGAGGCCACGGCTATTTTTCCGTTCTTCTCGGGGGCCAAAGGGTTGTGGCT